>NZ_WLZY01000005.1:0-300000 GCF_010122465.1 Phytoactinopolyspora mesophila
TGCACTGAAAGTGCCTTCCGACGCAGAGACGATTAGGGCCTAGACAATCCTCATTGTCCCTGCACAGAAGGCACTTTCTCTATTCACCACGCCGAACGATCAACCAACCGGTCCACGGATCCAGGCTAAGTGCCGAAGCTGATCGGCCCAGGCTTTCTAGGAGAGCTTCTCGATGACGGGCGCGAATTCACGCATGTAAGGCTCATGAACCACGATGTAGGAGAAGCCGAACCGTTCACGATTCTCCCGTAGCTGCTCGGCGATCTGTTCAGCCGTGCCGATCAGGACGAACGGCGTCTCGAGGGCTTCGTCCACGGTGAGGTACGGCGCCCGCTCCGCGACGAGGTTCTCGGCGAGGCCGCGGCGGTCATCGGTGATGGCGACGAACTGGACGAGCACGTTGAATTCGACGCCATTCGCACGGTCGCCCGCCTGCTCCCGGATGAAGGTGACCCGCTCTTCGGCGATGGCTGCCGTGGTCATCCGGAACGTCCCGGGAGGCTCACCCTTGACTTGGAACAAGCCGCCGATGCCGACGATGTCGGCGTGTTGCGCGGCGAGGGAGAGCACGCGATCGCCGGTCCCGCCGATCAGCAGCGGCGGCCCCGATGCGTGGAGGCCGTCCTTCTGCACCGGTTTGAGCTCGCGGCGCCCGAACCGGTTGCGGACTTGCACCGCGGACTCGGGTTCTCCGGGGCCGTCGGTGAACAGGCGTCTGAGTTCCTCCACCGTACGGCCGAGCCGTTCGATCCGTTCGCCGATAGGTCGCCACGGCAGGCCGGCCGCGTCGAATTCCCATTTCATGTGCCCGGCGCCCAGGCCGAGCTCGAAGCGGCCGTCGGTCAGGTAATCGAGCGTGATCGCCTCACGGGCGAGCATGGCAGGGTTCCAGAACTCGTTGTTGATGGTCAACGTGCCGACCCGCATCCGGGAGGTTGCATGCGCGGCGATGGCCAGCGGTGAGAACGGTGACCCGTTGGGCAGGTGGTCGGTGCCCAGGGCGATGTCGTAACCGAGTTCTTCGGCTGTTCGGCACAGGTCGGCCACTTCACTGGCCGGCCGGAGCCCGGAGAAGTTGAACCCGAACCTAAAATCTCGCATCAGCTCACGCTGCCCTATTGCCGTCGATCGCGGAAGGCATGATCGCTACCGGCGAAGAGGGTGCGATGGCGTCGGTGCGTACCATGTGCCACGAGGTGATTGGATGCGCGCGATTCAGGTACGCGAGGTCGGAGGACCAGACGTTCTCCAGCTGGCGGATGTCGAAACCCCGGAGCCTGGTCCCGGCGAGGTGCTGGTAGACATCGGTGCCGCCGGTGTGAACTACATCGACACCTATCAGCGCAGCGGGCTGTATCCGTTGCCGACGCCCTTCGTGCTGGGCATCGAGGGCGCGGGTACTGTCGTCGCCGTTGGCGAGGGCGTCAGCGGCGTGGCGGCCGGTGATCGGGTCGCGTGGAAGGACGCGCTCGGCTCATACGCCGAGCAGGCCGTCGTTCCGGCATCCCAGGCCGTGCCGGTGACCGCTGAGGTTTCCGACGAGCTCGCCGCGGCATTGATGCTTCAGGGCATGACGGCGCATTACCTTGCCACATCGCTCTATCCAGTGCAGCCGGGCGACTGGGTGGTGGTGCACGCCGGAGCCGGAGGTGTCGGTCTCCTGCTGACGCAGATCGTGAAGCTCCGGGGCGGGCGGGTGCTGGCGACGGTTTCCACCGCGGAGAAGGCTGAGCTCGCTACCGCGGCAGGGGCCGATGTGATCGCGTCCTACGAAGACTTCTCCGAGCGCGCCCGTGACGTCACCGACGGTGCTGGCGTGGCATGTGTCTATGACGGCGTGGGGCAGGCCACGTTCGAAGGCAGCCTGGACGCGCTGCGAGTGCGCGGGACGATGGCCTTGTTCGGCGCCGCCAGTGGGCCGGTGCCGCCGTTCAACCCACAGCAGCTGAACGCGAAGGGGTCGCTCTTTCTGACCCGCCCCACCCTGGCGCACTACACCAGGGATCGCGCCGAGCTCACCGCGCGTGCGCAGGACCTCCTGGGCTGGGTTGGCGCCGAAAAGCTCGACGTCCGGATCGGAGGCCGGTACCCGCTGGTCGAGGCCGGGCGGGCACATGAAGACCTCGAGGCTCGCCGCACCACCGGCAAGCTTCTACTTCTTCCCTGACAGCGCTCGGCCGGACCGCGGGGTCGCGGTCCGGCCGGTGCCTTCGCCGGTTTGGCCATGACGACTGCTGGTCAGAGGCTGCGGGCGGTAATGCTGCCGTAAGCGGTGGTTGCCTGGATGTTCAGCTCGGCGGCAGCGCCATCGGCGTTCTTCAGCGTGTTGTGGACGCGGCCATAAGTGATGCCGGCGTCCAGCGACGCGGAAACTCCGGTAGCGGCGCCGACCGATACGTCGCCGGCCTGGGTGCGGAGCACGACCGTGCCGCGGCTGGCCTCGGTGATCCGGATGTCACCCTTTTGGGTAGTGATCTCCGCGGGGCCGCCCAGGCGGCCGACCGAGACGTCGCCGGCGGCGGTCGTGAGGTGGACACTGGCGGCCTCGTCGAGCTTGATCGGGCCGTGCGAACTCTCATAGATGACCTCGCCAAGCCGGCCCACGCCCCTGAGCTCTGCGCTGGCCGCTTTCGCCTCGATGCGGGAACCGGCCGGCAGCTGGACCGTTACCTCGATGGATCCTGGGTTGCTGAGGACATGCTTCTTCACAGAGGCCTCGATCCGCAGGATGCCGTCGGCGTATTCCACCGTGGTCTGCTCCGCCATCTTCACGTCACGGCCCTTCGAGGCATCGGCGGGCAGGACCTCAACGACGGCGTCGGCCCGGTCGGCGGCAATGAACCGCAGGTACCCCGCGGGGATGTCGAGGACGACGGAGATCGGGGAGGGGGTATCGAACTTCTGCATGGTGCTCAACTCCTGGGCTCGTTGTTTCTGATGATGGAAACGCTACGTTGCATTCATTCTGCTTTCAATGGTCAAGTTGCGCCCGTTCTCTAACCGCGCTGCTCAGAGCAATGCAATTGTTGCAATGACCTTGAGTGGTAATGCAACAATGCCGGTTTGATCGTTGCAATGAAGTGAGGGTGAACGCTATGTTGGGAGGTGTCAAGGACACACGAAGGAGATCTAGATGCCGGGAGGCAGGCTCACTCAGCAAGAACGTCAGCAGATCGCGCTGGGTCTGGCGGACGGCATTGCCTACGCGGAGATCGCCAGGCGTCTGGACCGCCCCACCTCAACCATCACGCGTGAGGTGATGCGCAACGGCGGTCCCGGTGCTTACCGCGCCGAGCTGGCTCACCGCGCCACCGAACGCCGGGCTCGCCGGCGCGGTCGGGCAGCGGCCCGAGGAGCGAAGGTGCCCCCACATGCGCATGGACGCGACGCCGACGCCGTACGCGAGTATGAGGAGACGTTCACCACCATGCTCATGCAATCGGGCTTGCCCAAGATGATGTCGCGGGTGCTGACCTGTCTCTACACCACGGACGCAGGCAGCCTCACCGCGTCCGAACTCGTCCAGCGCCTCGGGGTCAGCCCGGCGTCGATCTCCAAAGCGATCGCGTTCCTCGAGGGCCAAGACCTCGTCCGCCGCGAACGCGACGAAGGTCGCCGCGAGCGCTACGTCGTCGACGACGACGTCTGGTACCAGGCGATGGTCGCCAGCGCGCGATCCAGCACGCAGCTCGCCGAAACGGCACGGCAAGGCGTCAACATCCTCGGGCCGGACACCACGGCCGCCGCCCGCCTCGAGAACATCGCCCGGTTCATCGACTTCGTCGGTGAGAGCACAATGCGCGCCGCGGAGCAGGCCCGGGAGATCCTCCACACAAAAGCCGAAACGACCTCGGCGGCGTTGGCGACGCCACGTTCACGTCGTGGCTAGCCCGCTAATCCAGGTAGAAGATGTTCTCCCGGTGCTCGCGGAGCAATGCGTCGTTGCGCTCCGCCCCGCCGTCGATGTTCGCCGAGAGGAAGACCGGCGGTGTGAGCCCACGGGCCAGCATGCCGTCGATCACCGCCGCCATCAAGGCGTGCAAGATGGCCGTGGCGGCCACGCCGGACGCCGGCCCGAACGGTTGCGGCACGCCGTCGTCGGTAAGCACCGCGTCGCCCACCGGCACTTTGGTGTCCAGCACGATGTCGCTGATGTCGATCAGCCGCTCACCAGAGGCATCCCGGGCGGGTAGGTCACCGTAGGCGGACGATGTCACCGCGACCACCGTCGCACCGAGTTCACGCGCGCTCTGTGCGGCCTGGACCGGCATCGCGTTACGTCCCGACAACGAGACGATGATCAACACGTCGCCAGCTCTCAGCGGGCTGGTCTCGATCAGCGCGGGGGCGTAACCGGAGAGCCGCTCGAGCTTGGACGTCAGGGTTGCCGGGCGCACCGTCATGCTGTCCACGCCTGGTCCGAGCAGCGGATTGACGAGCATCAGCCCGCCGGCCCGGTACACGATCTCCTGCACGGCCAGCGCCGAATGGCCGCACCCGAACGCGAACAACCGCGCGCCTCCGGCGATCGACTCAGCGATCCGGCCGCCGACCTCGGCGACGTTCTCCGCTTCGTCGTCGGCGATCTGCTGGAGAATGCCGATGGCCGCGTCGAGATAGCGGCGGGCTGCGGGCATGGGGGTGGTGCTGGCGGGACCAGCCGATGGGCTTGCTGGCACTGGTGCGCTCCTCTGCATAGGTGCAGGGCGTGTCGGGTTACGCCCCTAGATCATTCGGCGGCGGGTGGGTGCCCCGCCGTCGGCCGGGACGTCGAGAGACGCCCGGAGTTGGTAACGGTCGCCGCGGTACCGGGAGACCACGTATTCGATGGGTTTGCCGCCAGAGGTGGTGACACGTTCGAGCAGTAGCATCGGACTGCCGCGCGGCACCCCGAGCAACTCTGCCTCGGCGGCACCGCTGGACACGGCCTCGATCGATTCTTCGCCCGCATCCAGGACGACTCCGAACTCTTGCTCCAGAGTCTCGTACAGCGACTGGTTCTCCAGGTCGCAGGCAAGCAAGTCCGGTGCTATCGCCGCGGGCACGTGTGTCCGCTCGATGGCCATCGGGATGTCGTCGGCCAGCCGCACCCTTTCGATCACATGAATGTTGGCATCCGACGGAATCTCCAGGAGCTTGCCGATCACCCGGCCGGCCGTGGTCGTGCGTTGTTCGAGGACCCGAGCTCCCGCGCGTACGCCGCGGGCGTTCATGTCGCTGGTGAACGACGTGAGCCGAACCGGAAGCCGAACCTTGCCGGGTGCGACGAACGTCCCCCGGCCAGGGACGCGATAAAGACGGCCTTCGGTGACCAGCAGGTCGAGCGCTTGGCGCACGGTCATACGAGCCACGCCGTATTGCACGCCGAGGACCCGCTCGGACGGAACCGGAGCGTCCGGCTCGAGGTCGGAGATGGCATCGAGGATGAGCCCTCGCACCTGGGCATGTTTCGGTACCGGGCTGTGCGGATCCACGCTGCCGTGGGCCGGTGTCCGACCGTGCTCAGCCGCCATTGGCGCCTCCCTGCCGTTCAGGAGTTCTTGTAATCTGCAGTCTAAAGCTATTGTCCAGGCCGGTCTAGGCCAGTACAGTCCTACTGAACAAGTTCGGAACGGGAAGGCCCACATCAGTAAGCCCAGGGAGGGACAGCGGCCGTGGATGTCCTCGAGTTCATCGCCAATAACATATTCAACGAGGTAGCGATTCTGATCGGCCTGATCACCCTGGTCGGGCTGGTTCTGCAGCGCAAACCCGTTGACGACGTGGTCGGCGGCGCGGTCCGGGCCACCGTCGGCATCATCATCTTGTTCATCGGCGTCGAAGTGTTCGTCGGCGGCCTCGCGTCGTTCCAGGCCATTGTCGCCAGCGCGGTGGGTCTCGATCCGCCGGCCGCGACCAATACCCTCGACGGCTTCCTCGGCTCGCACGGTGGCAACGTAGCGATGATCATCACGTGCGGATTCATCCTGCATCTTGCCTTGGTCCGGATCTTGAAGACGCGCTACGTGTACCTGACCGGACACCTGCTGTTCTGGATGTCGCTCGTCGTGACCGCCTGCATCGTCCAGGCATTCGGCGAGATCGATCAGTGGCGCCTGGTCCTGGTGGGCTCGATCATCGTCGGTTGCTACTGGACCGTCCAGCCGGTGTTCATCGCGCCGATGATGCGCAAGGTGATTTCCTCGGACGACTGGGGATATGCCCACACCAGCTCATCCGTGGCCTGGATCGCCGGTAAGGTCGCGCCGCTCGCCGGTGACCCGAAGCAGCACGACATCGAGAAGATCCATGTGCCGAAGAAGTTCTCCTTCTTCAAGGATGTCACCGTCTCCACTGCCGTTGTCATCGGCGTGATCATGCTGGTCGGTCTCATCTTCGCCGACAGCGACGTCGCCGCGGAACAGGCAGCCGCCTACGACCCGGAGATCAACAGCTGGGTGTGGGGATTCATCGCCGCGTTGCGTTTCGCGGCAGGCATCGCGATTCTGTTGTACGGCGTGCGGATGTTCCTGGCGGAGATCGTGCCCGCATTCACCGGCATCAGCCAGAAGGCCATTCCTGGCTCCCGGCCGGGCCTGGACGCGCCCACCATCTTCCCGGTGGCGCCCACGGCCGTCATGGTCGGTTTCCTCACGACAACCGTGACCTTCCTGATCTTGATGGGAGTCTTTGCCGCGGCCGGCTGGTTCGTCTTGGTGCCGCCGATGATCATGCTCTTCTTTGTCGGCGCCGGCGCCGCGGTCTACGGCAACGCATTCGGCGGCTGGCGGGGTGCGGCGCTGGCGGGTGTGATTACCGGCTTCGCGCTGGCCTTCGGCCAGTGGGCCGGCTGGCATCTGCTCTCCGACACCGCTCCGGAGCTCGCCACGCTGGCCGACCCCGACTGGTACCTGATGATCCTGGTGGTCCTCGGCCTCGGTGAACTCTTCTCGGGGCTTGGCGAGAATGCCGTGCTGCTCGTGGGTGTCGTCATCGCCGCGGTCTTCGGTGTCTGGTTGTGGATTCTCAAGCGCATCCAGCGGCGCGCCGGAGAGCCAGTCACCGGTTTGGAGAAAGAATCGGAGCTGACCGAACAGTCCTCCGGAGAACAGTGAGAATGAGATGAATCAAGCGAATCGTGAACTGAAGGTCCTCACCGTGTGTGGCGTGGGCATGGGCAGCAGTCTGATCCTGCGGATGAACGCGGAGAAGGCGCTCAGCACCCTCGGGGTCAGCGCGAAGGTGGAGCACACCGACGTATCGTCGGCGCGCAGCATGAAAGCCGACGTGGTGATCGCGCAAGGCCTGCACACCGACGACCTCACAGGTGTGGCCCCGGTAGTCATCCCGATATCCAACTTCATGGACGTCGACGGACTGCGCCAGCAACTCGATGAGGCACTGCGCGGGCAGGGGTGGCTCTAGCGTGGGTGGTGCCGACACTGACCAGCCAGTGATCAAGGCCGTGACGGAGGTGCGGGTCGCCGATTGGCGGGCAGCGGTACGGGCGGCATGCCAGCCGCTGGTCGACGCCGGCGCCGTCGAGGCCCGGTATGCCGACCGATGCGTCGACATGGTCGAGGAGCACGGACCGTACATGGTGCTGGCGCCGGGTCTGGCGCTGGCGCATGCCCGGCCCGAGGACGGCGTCAATCGGCTGTGCCTGGCTTCGGCCACACTGGCGGAGCCGGTCTCCTTCGGGCATCCGGACAACGACCCTGTCGACGTCGTGCTGGCCTTCGGCTCGCCGGACGACTCCAGTCATATCGGCCTGTTGCAGAAGCTCGCGGAGCATCTGCTGAGCGGGCTCGCGGACACCTTGCGCCAAGCGCCTGATCAGGCGACAGCAGTTCAGGCGCTCAGCAATGTGGTGGGGGACCTGTAGTAGAGGAAAGGAAGGCCAACGTGGCACGTAAGCGCGCGCTCGTAACTGGAGGAGCGGCGGTCGCCGTCTTGCTGGCGCCGGTGATCGCGGTAGCGGATGAGCCCGGCACAGACGAAGCCGCTGCCGGCCAGCCGTCATCGGACTGGCGACTGGTCCAATCGGAGAACTTCGGCCGGATGATTCCGTCCGACGACACCGGCTGGTTCCGGGACAAGGACGGCCCGGGAAGCCCGTACGACGTCGACCATTACGACAACGACGGAGACTATTTCCGCACGTTCGGCGGCGAGACGTTCGACGAGCATCTGGACGGAATCGACCTGTACCGGCGATCGTTCACCCTGGGCCGGGACGGCTGGCTGACCGCGGAACTGGCGGCCCGGGACACCGACGGCACCGGCGTCGAGAACGAGGCCCCGAGTTTCACCCGATCGATGCTGCGCGGTGCCGGGCCGACGGGCAAGTTCGACGTGCCGACTCACCACGGCGGCGTGATCCTGCGTTCCACCGATCCGCTGCCGGAGGAGTACCGCATCGAGACCACCCTGCGCGCTATCGACTTCGGTGGTCAGCGTGGTGGCGAATGGGATTACGACGGCTTGGTCAATGGCTACGTGCCCACTGGATGCAAGACATTCTTCCCGTGGGCCGGCGGCACGACATGGAACTACGACCAGGACGAGTGTGACTTCCACGACGTCACAACGGACTCGAACGGGTTCTACTACCTGTCGATCATGGACTACGACCGGCCGGCGCCGCATAACAATGTCTTCATCCACACCCACCGCAAGGTGGTCATGGATGGGTACAACCGTTACCGCTACACCGGCAACGGGCTGCGGTACTGCGACCCCAACACCGGGGAGCTGCAGCCATACGAGTGGGGCAGCGGCAATGGGGTCAACATGCTGTTCATGATCCCGGAGAAGCGGTACGCCAACCAGCCGGGAACCGAGTACCTCATGCACAGCGAGTGCGGTACCGAGGTCGGCGGAGGCATTGTCAGTCAGGTGGACCTGATGCCTGAGCTGATGCCGAGAGAGAGCTACACCTTCGCCATCGAACGCCGTGACGGCGCCTACGTGCTCGAGGTGACGGGCAACTTCCGGCACGTCGGGCACCGGACCGTCCGATACGAGCAGCCGTTCGACGACGGCGAGAACCCGATCTGGCATTACAACCAGAGGGCTGACGAGTACGACGGCCGCTACAACCGGGACTGGACCTACACCTCGCCCGACGCGACGTTCGTCGACGAGGACGTCTGGCCGGCCGGTTCGGCGTACCCTGACTACTTCCTGATCGGGCAGCCGCACATGAACTACTACGAGGGCAGTGCGCACATCGACAACGTCCGTCTCTATGTGCCGCGCTGAGGTCTGACCGCGAGTTCTTGAGCAGGATTCACACACTGAGTGACGCTCACGCCAACGGTTGGCGTGAGCGTCACTCAGTTGCAACCCCGAACGAACTCTGTCGGCCGGTGAGCCTGCCTTCCTGAAGGCTCGCGGCGTACGCGACAGCGAACATGCTTCGAGCTGGGGCTCGCCACTGTTGAGCCCTGTCGAGGGCCGGTAGCGTGGGTCCGTGGCTATTCGATCATCGGCATTCACGACGAGACCTGAACTCGCCGGCTCGTACGGCATGGTCGCCTCGACGCACTGGCTGGCGTCGCAGGCCGGCATGTCGGTCTTGGAGCGCGGCGGTAATGCTTTCGACGCGGCGGTAGCCGCCGGCTTCGTCCTCCAGGTGGTCGAGCCGGAGATGAACGGTCCCGGCGGCGAGGTGCCTATCCTCGGGCGGAGTGCGGGAGACGAGGAACCGTTTGTCGTGTGCGGCCAGGGCACTGCTCCCGCCGGGGCGGACATCGACACACTGCGCGGACTGGGCCTCGACCTCATCCCGGGCAATGGACAGCTGCCGGCGTGTGTTCCCGGGGCCTTCGGCGCGTGGATGACGCTGCTTCAGCGGCACGGCACAATGCGACCGGGTGATGTGCTGAGGTACGCCATCGAGTACGCGGGCGGCGGATTTCCCATCGGGCTTTCGGCCGTGAACACCATCGCCAGCGTCACACCGTGGTTCCAGGCGCACTGGCCGAGTTCGGCACGGTTGTGGTTACGGTCGGGGGCTCCGCCAGCACCTGGTTCCCGCTTCGTCAACGCCGAACTCGCCGCGACCTACCAACGCATCGTCGATGAGGCACACGCCGCCTCTCAAGACCGCGACCAGCAGATCGATCATGCGCTTCGCAGCTTCTACCAGGGCTTCGTGGCCGAGGCGATTGCCGATCAAGCCGGCGTGGAGGTCATGGACATCAGCGGCCGGGCACATCGAGGCCTGCTGAGCTACGAAGATCTCGCCGGCTGGCAGGCTGGGATCGAGCGACCGGTCATGGTCGATTATCACGGATATTCCGTGTTCAAGCCGGGCCCGTGGAGCCAGGCGCCGGTTTTCTTGCAGCAGCTCAGGTTGCTTGAAGGGTATGACCTGGCGGCGATGGACCCGTGCGGCCCTGAGCTCATCCACACGGTTGTCGAGTCGGCGAAACTGGCCTTCGCCGATCGCGAGGCGTTTTACGGCGACCCGTCGTTCGCCGACGTGCCGCTCGACGAGCTTCTCTCCCGGGAGTACGCCGCCGAGCGGCGCAAGCAGGTCACGGACGCCGCCGACGCCGGCGACCTGCGCCCTGGAAACCCAGGTGGACGAGCCGGGCGGTTGCCGGTGCTCCGCCCGGCGCCCCAACTGCCGGCTGGACGTGGCATCGGCGAGCCGACCCTGGGCCCCGTCGAGGGCGACACCTGCCACCTCGATGTGGTGGACCGGCACGGCAACGCCGTCTCCGCGACGCCCAGCGGGGGCTGGCTGCACAGCTCACCGGCCATGCCCGGGCTCGGATTCTGCCTCGGCACTCGGGCGCAGATGTTCTGGCTGGAAGAAGGGCTGCCGAACTCACTCGCGCCGGGAAAACGGCCGCGGACCACGTTGACACCGTCGATGGCTATACGCGACGACGAGGTGATCGCCTTCGGCACACCCGGCGGCGATCAGCAGGACCAGTGGTCGCTGCTCTGGTTCCTCCGGCACGTTCACCATGGGTTGAATCTGCAAGAAGCCATCGATGCGCCCGCGTGGCACACCACTCATTTCACGTCGTCGTTCTACCCTCGGGCCGCCTATCCAGGACGGCTTCATGTCGAGGCCCGGGTGGGTGGGGAGACCGCGCGTGCGCTGCAGGAACGCGGGCACGACGTCGTCGTCGAAGGCGACTGGAGCCTGGGCAGGATGTCAGCGGCGTCGTACAGGGCGGATGGCACCCTGCGGGCCGCGGCGAATCCTCGCGGCATGCAAGGGTACGCGGTCGGCCGCTGATCCGAAGGGCGCGGCCATACCCGCTGGTCATTAGGGCGGTTGTGTCGTGTCCGTGGGTGGAGGCGTCTTTGGCGCGCCGTGTCGATGGGCGGCGTGTCGTGGCATGACCGGGCTCCGCCCCCTTTGGGGTTGGACGGCGTGACTGCCGGCGGTAGCCGGGACGGCGCCGGGGCCTACTCCGCCGCTCAGCGCGCCAGGGAGCCGGCGGTTCGTCGTGATTCACACGACAATCTTCACGACCGGTGTGTGCTCGCTCGTGTGAGTCCTGACGGCCGACAGCGGCGTCCCCTGGCACGACGATCTTCACGACCCCGAATACCGCCCCGGCGCCCGTCGTGGGTCACACGACAATCTTCACAACCAGACACAACCCCACCCAGCGAACACGACACACCACAGCCGGACTCCACCAAAGCCCCGGTGAGTACCCGCCCGCAGCGACCTCTCTTGGATCCACCCAGGCATATGTCACAAGAGCCCCATCTAGGTGGGGCGCTAGGCGAGGCGGCGACGGAGGTCGGGCCGCCGCGAGCAGTCTGGGTGTATTCGTGCCGGGGTGCGTCGATCAACTCACGTGACTGCCCGCGCTCGACTACCTGCCCGTGGTACATGACCAGTGCCTCGTCGGAGTATGCCTATGCGCTGCCGAGATCGGGGGTGATGTAGAGCACCGCCAACTGTGCCTCTCGGCGCAGTTGGTCGAGCAAGTACAGGTCGTGGCCGAGGTAGCGCGCGCCCTATCCGGTGCTTCTGTTCGCCGCAGCGCTCAACCCCGCCCGCATGACGTGGAACGTCCGTGTGATCGAGAAACCCGTGCTCAGGTATAGGCGCCCGGCCGGGTTCGTGGTGCCTGTCCAGAGAAACCAGGCGCTGTGTGCGCCCTCGGCACGCATCTGTTCGAGTGTGGTGTGCAGGAGGATCTTGCCGAGACCCAGTCCGCGGTAACCATCGGCGACGCCGAACGGACCGAACCGGTCGGTGATCTCACGAAACGCCCCGTAGATGGCGAAGCCGACGACGACGCCGTCCGGTCGGCGAGACATGACCACCCGGCGGGGACGACCGGAGCGGACAACGGCCTGGCGGATCACTTCGCCCCAGTCCGGCGCCAGCTCCCGGTTCGCGAAGGTGATGACCTCCGGGATGTCGTCGGCGGTTGCCGGTGCGAAGGTGTAGCCCTCGGCCTCGCGGTCGGCCCGCAGTTTGACGACGGCTTCCGGCTGGCGGTAGGCGCCCAGGCTCAGGTCCATGGCGACTGGTTGGGACACCGTCTCGAACCCGGCTCGCTGGAGCAGCCGGAGCCCGTCCGGGTAGGTCTCGGCATCCAGCCCAGGCAGGAAGTACGCCGGCGGATAGCCGGAGTAGACGACCCATTCAGAACCGCCGGCACGCAAGAACTCCTTGGCCCGTTCGGCAAGCCGGGTGCCGATGCCCTGGCGGCGGGCAGCCGGATCGACGACGCCGATGGTGATCCAGCCTCCGGTCGGGTCGACGGGAACCCCGGGGGTGTTCTGGCTGCGTACTGCGTAGACGAAGCCGAGTATCTTGGTGGTGCGGGCGTCTTCGGCGACGATCAATCCGTCCGGATCGAAGTTCGGCTCGAGCAGTACCCATTCGGCGAACCACTCGGCCGAGACTGCGTCGGTGGGCATTCCGCGCGCGATCAGATCCACGAGTTGTCCGGAATCGCCGGGCTGGAAGCTCCGGTAGTTGATCTGGTTCATCGCCCTACTCGCCTCCGGTCCTATTCGGGTTCAGTCGATGACGACGAAACGGCCGCCGTCGCCGCTGGACAACGCCACGGCCCGATCGGTCCGGGCGAGACAGCCCTGCATGATGAGCTGGGCGCTGTAGTAGTCGATATAGCGGAAGCCGTACGTCTCACCTCGCGCGAATGCTTGACCTTGGATCGCTGTGCTCCACATCTCGAAAGCCTCTGTTGAGATGGGTGCGTAACTGTCCGCCTCGAACCCGCGTGCGTCCTCCCAGTTCTCGGCATAGAGCAGACGGGCGACGCCGTGCCGTTCGCCGTCCTCGGGTGCCCAGCCGGGAAGGCCGGCCAGGAAGCGGGCACGTTCGGTGATCTGGCACGCGTGTTCGTGATCGGTGTGGATGCTGTGCCGCCAATGCGCGATCAGCGTGTCCGGGCGGATGTCGCGAATCAGCCGGGCGAGCCGCGCGGCGACGTCGTCGGTGGGCTGTAGGAAGCCGTCGGAGATGTCGTCGAACACATGGAACTCGGCCCCGATCGCGGCGGCGAAGGCATGGCCCTCGGTGAGTTTCTGCTTCCGGTATTCGTCGATGCCGAGTCGGGGATGGCCGCGCTCGCCCGGAGTCAGCGCGACGAGAGCGGCGCGGCCGCCGTCGAGGACGGCCTGTGCGAGGAGCGGTCCAACAGCCAGGTCCATGTCGCCGATGTGGCCGCCGACCGCCATGACCGTGCGCTGTTTCACGATGCCTCTGCTCTCTCGGACTGGAGGTGGAAATACGATGAGCCGAACAGGTTGGAAATTTACCGATCGGCAGCAATTTGAGTCAACAGTTTGCTTCAATCCCTTCGGGTGTGATCTCGCCACGCCGATCGCCGCCTTGACCTCAATATTGGTTTAGGTAGGAGAGTGGTTTGAAGGGGAAGGGACCCCGCCCCGATCGCCTACGACGAGGAGAACGAGCAACGATGCGAGCAGTCCATGCAGTCCGGTTCGGCGGACCCAAAGTCCTGACGGCTGTCGAGATCGACGAACCTGTAGCGCAACCGGGACACGTGGTGATCGGCGTTTCCGTGGCCGAGATCCTGTTCCTCGACACCCAACTACGCAGCGGCTGGGGAAGTGACTACTTTCCGATCGAGCCGCCGTACGTTCCCGGCGCCGGAGTCGCCGGCACAGTGATGTCTGCCGGCGACGGCGTCGACCCGGCGTTGATCGGGCAACGAGTGGTCGCCGGCCTGGGATTCTCCGGCGGTTATGCAGAACAGGTCCAGGCGGTCGCCGACAAGGTTGTGTCGGTACCTGATGAGGTTGAGCTGACGACGGCTGTGGCCGCCTTGCACGACGGAACCACGGCGTTGAGCAGGATCGAGAAGGCGAAGATCGAACCGGGGCATCGAGTGCTGGTCACGGCCGCCGGAGGAAGCCTTGGTGGTTGGCTCATCCCGCTCTCGCGGGCAGCGGGCGCCCAGGTGATCGCGACGGCCCGGGGTGAGCAGAAGCTGGAATCGGCACGTGACCTCGGTGCGGATGTCGCGATCGACTACACCGGAGCCGACTGGGCACAGCAGGTGCTGGAGGCGACGAAGGGGCATGGAGTCGACGTGGTATTTGACGGCGCGGGTGGCCGGACCGGCGGTGCGGCGTTCGAGATCACCGCGGATGGCGGCCGGTTCTTCAGCTACGGAGCAGCCAGCGGCGATTTCGCGCCCATCGACGAGGGGCAGGCAGCCGCGAAGGGAATTTCCGTGATCGGCATCGACGACCAGTTCGCGCCGGGGGAGCGAGAACTCTTGATCCGGCGCGGACTGGCTGAGATCGCCTCGGGCACCGTCACCCCGATCATCGGGCAGACGTTTCCGCTGGACGGCGCTGCGGACGCACATGCCGCGATCGAGGCACGCTCCGTCGTCGGGAAGACACTGCTGAAAATGTGAATCCGGTTCACGCGTCCGGGTGGACCACCTGGTGGGTGGACGCGAGAGCGGCCACGGAGGCGTCGTACGTTCGCTGTGCGACGCCGAGGTAGATGCAGTCCACCACAGCCAGCTGCGCGATCCGGCTGGCCATCGCGCCGGAGCGGAACTTGGACTCTTGGGCGGCGGTGGTGAGCACCAGGTCGGCATGGGCCGCGAGCGCCGACTTCGCGTAGCTGGTGATGGCTACCGTAGTGACGGCATTCTGATGCGCGTGCCGCAGCCAGGCGACGATCTCGTCGGTATCGCCGCTGTGCGACAGCGCGATGGCGACGTCGTCGGTCGTCATGAGCGCTGCCGACGCAAGCGTGAGATGGGGGTCGGCGATAAATAGCGCCACCCGGTCGATCCGCAGCAGTTTCTGCTGCAAGTCCTGCGCTGCGAAGGTACTGGCGCCGAGGCCGAACAGACTGACTCGTCGAGCGTCGACGACGGCGTCGATCACCTGGCCGAGGACGTCGAGATCGAGTTCGTCGACGGTGTCCTCGATGGCACGGGTGTCGGCGTAGGCCACCTTGCGAACGAGCTCTTCCAGCGTGTCTTCGCGGCCGATGTCGGTTCCCGGCGCGTAGTCGTCCGGCCGTCGGGCGTGATCCCGGCCGAGTTCAGTCGCCACCGCCAGCCGGAGTTCGGGGTAGCCGCGAAAGCCGGCGGTGCGGCAGAAACGGACCACCGTGGTCTCGGAGGTCTGACATGCCTGGGCGACCTCGGTGATCGTCTTCTCGACGACGAATGACGGGTCCGAGAGGATGGCCTCGGCGACCCGCCGCTCCGCGGGCGCGAGAGTGGGGGCAAGGGCGCGGACGTGTTGCCGCACGCCACCGGACCAGCCACGTGGTGTCGCATCCGTTGCCATTGCTTGCTCCTCCCGAGGGTGCCCGGCGCCCCATTCGCGCGGGTTCTTAGTAGAGCAGTGTCTCGTCAGCGGTCCAGTCGGCCGGCGCATAAGGTTCATCGGATCCAGCCGACGCGAGGAAGGACTCAGGTTCCTCGCCCGCATCGATGCTTTGCCGGAGGAGGTCGCTGCCCCAGAGCAGGTCGATGAAGTGGCGGTCGTTCGAGCCGGGGCCCGCGCGCCAGCCGAAATCGTCCGGATAGAGCTCCCGCAGCACGCTCAGCATGACGGTACCGGTGCGCACTGGCGCGAACGTCCGGCGGTCGGTGATGTATACCTGCACGCCGCGCAGTGTTTCGCCCGCATGTTTGTGGAAGGTCGGAGAGAAGCGGACAGCACGGAATCGCGCTCCGGGCAGCTTCCGTTCGTTCAGTGCGGCGGCCCACCGGCCGTCCACGTACGGGGCGCCGATGAGTTCGAACGGCCGTGTGGTGCCGCGTCCTTCGGACAGGTTGGTGCCTTCGAAGAGGCCAGTTCCCGGGTACACAAGCGCGCTGTCCAGTGTGGGGATATTGACCGACGGCATCACCCACGGCAGGCCGGTTTCGTCGAAATATTGGGACCGAATCCACCCGGTCATGGTGATGACCTGAAGGTCCGCGGGGCGACCGGCGTCGGCTTCGACATCGGCGGCATTCAAGTGCCGGGCGAGCTCGCCCACGGTCAATCCGTGCCGGATGGGAATCGCGCGCCGGCCGACGAAGCTCGCATAGTGCGGTGTCAGCAGCGGGCCCTCAGCCAGTAGGCCGCTGACCGGATTCGGCCGGTCCAGCACTACGAAAGGGATCTCGAGCCGCGCCGCGCTGACCATGAGGTCGTACATCGTCCAGATGTAGGTGTAGAAGCGGGTGCCGATGTCCTGGAGGTCGAACACCAGCGTGTCGACGCCGGACGCCCGGACCAGCTCGTCGAGTGCCGCGCCGCTGTGCCGGTAGGTGTCGTATAGGGGGAGCCCGCTTTCCGGGTCGATGGCGGCGGACTCGCTCTCACCAGCCTGAGCAGTGCCCCCCAAGCCGTGTTCGGGCCCGAACAGTGCACTCAGCCCAACTTCCGCGGCAAGCAGCGCGGTCACATTCGGCTGGAGATCGGGCATGACGCCCGTGTAGTTGGTGACCAGGCCGATGCGCCGGCCGTCGATCAGGGTCGGGTCTTGGCAGAGGCGCTGGGCGCCCGTGCGGGTTGCCTGGTTCACGTTCGCCATCCTCCACGCCTAGATGTTGGCAAATTACCCATCGTCCGTGATCAGAGTCAATCAGTAACGAGTCCGCAAGTGCCGGGTGAAGCGGCAGCGAGTGAAGCTGCAACGGGGCGGGAGCAGCGCGCCGGGAGCGGTTCGGCGCAGAGGAGAGACGCTGCTGGCCGGCGCGTGGGGTGTCGTCCGCCTGGTACCGGGTAACCACATGGGGCAGAACCGGATTCCGGGGATCAAGGAGGCGAAGGTGAATCATCACGTGCACTTACCTATCGAGGACTATGATCATCACACCGTCGGGACGCTGCAGCATGCGATCCGTTCGCTGTCTCATGAAGACCTGCGCACGCTGCTGGACTACGAGCGAGAACACGCGAACCGGCCACTGGTGAAAGAACTGCTGAGCAACCGCATGGACGAGCTGGCCCACGGCGCCGAGCCATCGGCGGGCGAGCCTCCGGCAGGTCCACCGTCGTCGGCGCAACCACGACACGAGCAGCCGGTGGAACCCGGAGGGCAGGCCGAGCGGATCATCCAGCCGTCACACGGTGTCCCGAGAACCGGCCACAAGTCCCGCGAGGGTCCCAAATGATCATGTTTGGTACGTTTTCTCTTGCCGCACCATGCCCGCCGGGGTGGTGAGGCACCAGAAAACCTCTCGACGTGGGCTGGTCGCGCCCTTCGCCGATACGGTGAGCCGGTCCCGGCAGATCGGGGATGACCGGCATCCCGGAGTGTCGCGTGCCGCGAGGGCCAGGCGTCCTGGCAGACTCTGCCTCCGGCGACGATCAGGAAGGTAACAAACGGTGCGGTTCCGGCTCGAGACAAACCCGGTGGTCTTCGGCACGTCCGTGGTGGTGATCGTGGCGTTCCTGATTGCTGGGATCACCGCCACCGACACTCTCGGCCGGGTCTTCGACTCCATTCAGGGCGTCATCGCCGACGCACTCGGCTGGTACTACATCCTGGTCGTCGGTGCCTTCCTCGTGTTCGTGGTGTGGCTCGGCTCGACGCGCTTCGGCAAGATCCGGCTCGGACCCCAAGACAGCCGGCCGGAATACAGCTATGTCACCTGGTTCGCCATGCTCTTCACCGCCGGCATGGGGATCGGGTTGGTGTTCTGGGCCGTCGCCGAGCCGTTGTCGCACCTGGCGCAACCACCGATGGCGGACCCGAACACCGCGGCCGCCGAAGCCGAGGCGATGCGCTTCACCTTCTTCCACTGGGGCCTGCACGCATGGGCCATCTATATCGTGGTCGGGCTCGCGCTTGCCTACTTCGCCTATCGGCACGGGCTTCCGCTGTCCATCCGCAGTGCGCTGTACCCGATCCTCGGCCAGCGGATTCATGGTCGCTGGGGCGACGCCGCGGACATCTTCGCCGTATTCGGCACGATGTTCGGGGTCGCGACCTCGCTCGGGTTCGGCATTCTGCAGGTGAATGCTGGGCTGGATAGTCTCGGCATACTGGAACAATCCACGACCGTCCAGGTCTTGCTGATCGCCGGCATCACGCTGGCCGCCGTGGCGTCCTTGATGGCGGGCCTTGACAAGGGCATCCTGCGGCTGTCGGTGACGAACCTCTGTATCGGGTTAGCCCTGCTGATGTTCGTCCTGTTCGCCGGGCCGACGACGGACGTGTTGTCCAATGTCGTGCAGCAGGTCGGAACCTACGTTCAGACACTGCCCGAGACCACGCTCTGGACCGACGCGCAAGAGCAGACCGGGTGGCAGGTGGACTGGACCATCTTCTACTGGGGCTGGTGGATCAGTTGGGCGCCGTTCGTCGGGCTGTTCATCGCCAGGGTGTCGCGCGGGCGCACCATTCGCGAGTTCATCTTCGGCGTGCTACTCGTGCCTGTGGCCTTCACGTTCACTTGGATGGGTATCTTCGGGAACAACGCGTTCTCCGCTGACCGTGACACCGGCGGAATGTTGTCCGAACAGGTGGCCGAGGACCCCGCGGTTGCCCTGTTCGGTCTGCTCGACGAGCTACCGCTCAGCACGATCATGACGGTGCTGGCCATCCTGCTGGTGGCTACCTACTTCGTGACGTCGTCGGACTCGGCGTCGCTCGTCATCGACATGCTGACCTCGGGCGGCAACACGAACTCGCCGAAGATCCAGCGGATATTCTGGGCCGTCCTCGAAGGCGCGATCGCCGCCGTGCTCCTGGTGGCGGGCACCGGGGGGCTGGACGCCTTGCGAACAGCGGCGGTCACCACCGCGTTGCCGTTCAGCCTGGTGATGATCGTGATGTGTTACGGCATCGTGCGTGCCGTCTACGCCGACGATCACCGGTGGCCGCTGGACAAAGTGGTGGTCGTCGACCCCGAACACGAGAAAGTCCCCGAATGCCCGGAGCGCCGGAGTCCGTTCCGCGACGGGGTGCAGGGTTCGCCGTAAGACTTGCCCCTCCCTCGTCACGCGACACTAGCGGGTGTCGTGGCCGGGTGGGGTGAGTGTGGGCGAGGTGCACCAGCGGAACATGCCTTGGTCGTTGAGCCGATAGTCGTAGACCTTGCCCGCGGCCTCCAGCTCGACCCAGTACCCGTCCACCAGAGCCTGCGTGTACATCTGCCCGGGTTCGGGGCAGCCCAGCGAGCCGTCGGGCCACTGGACGGCTTGGGCCCGGATGACGGTGAGGTCGCCAGTCGAGACTGATGCCCGATCAGCGGCGTCCGCGAGGACGTCGTTCATGAACTGTTCGGGAACCTCTCCGGTGGCCGGTGGCGGCGCCTCGGTTGGTGCGGGGGTGATCCGTTCGCCCGGCGTGCGCTCCGGCTTGGTCGGCTCGGGTTCTGGAGTCGGCTCGGGCTCCGGGGTGGGCCCCCGGGTCTCCTCGTCTGGCACGGTCTCCTCCGGGGCGGGTGTGGGATCGGCCGGTGTCGCCGTCTCGTCCAGTTCGGTGGCGCCAGGTTCAGGGGTGCCGGTGACGGCGTCATCCTCCGTGCCGCAACCGGACACGGCAAGCGCGAGCACCGCGGCCGCCACCAACACGCCAGTTCTCATATTGGTTAGACCCCGCACGACGCACCTCGGTTCCGTCCCGCCCCGCTGATCATGAACATTTGTTGACCAATACGGTCAACAAATGTTCATGATCAGCGGAAGAGGCTAGTCGACGAGGTCGAGGGCGGTTGCCTCGCCGAGCCCAGGCGCTCCGTTGCGGTAGAGCAGGAGCAACCCGGTCTCTGTAGTGTTCGGCCCCTCGCCGGCGTCCACGACCTCGAGCGTCTCCCGGCCACGGCCCGGAACGGTCCCGGAGCCGACCGCCCCGTCGCCGAAGACGCCGACGAACCGCTCGCCCATCGGCGCGAGCGTGATGCCGTCGATTTCGTCGCCCGGGCCGCCGAAGTAGAAGTCGGTGGCCAGCGCGGTGACGTCCATGGGATCGCCTGCGTCTTCGGCGTTCATCCCGATCTGCTCGCCACAGAACGGCAGCACCGTGTTGGCGCTGTTGGTGTCGTGGTCGGTCAGGAACCATGCTTCGGCCGCCCCGGTGGACAAGTCGACGACGAACGTCGCGTTCCGGCCGTCGGCAAAACCACTGAAGGAGAGGTCGCGGTTCAGCACGACGTAGTCCGGGTCGCCGTCCTGGTTGGTGTCCAGCCAGAACTGGAACGACGCCGGCGCGTTGGCATGTGTTTGCCGCTCCCAGGTGTTCACGGCGAACGTCATGACGAAGGACTCCTCCGCGGAGCAGAATCCCGCCGGCACCGGAGACGTCGCCACACCGATGTGCCGGAAGTCCGGCGTCGGCATGCCTTGGCCCGGTCCACCAGGCTCCTGCCGCTCGCTGCTGGCGATCAGCGAGTACGTCTCGACCGGAGCATCACCGACGCCGCTGTTCACCAGCCGGTACCCGTCGCGGATCGACGTCTCGCGCACGTTCCCCGACTGTCGCGGCAGGATGTGCCACGGCACGTGGAGCGTGTTCTGTTCGTGGCCGGCCTCGGTGAACGTGAGGTAGCCGTCGTACTCCATGTCGGTGATGGCCTGGCCGTCGGCGCCGAGGGCTCCGGAGTTGAGCTCCCAGTCCCGCAGTTTGGAGCCGTCGATGTCGATCCGCACGCGCACATCGCGAGAGCGCCCGGCCGGTACCGTGACCTTGCTCGGCGCTCGTACGCTGACGGCGCCATTGGCTTCGTCGTTGTCGAATCGGAAGCTCGAGGTGACGTCGTAGGTGATCCGGCGATCCGACAAGTTGGTGACCTGTACTGTCTCCGTCATCGACGTCCGGCGCTGGTGGATCTCGTGGAAGCCGAACGACAACGCCGCGCTGCGCTGCTCTGGTACCCAAGCCGCGGCTTCGGCCTCCAGGGCGCGGTCAACCCGGACCTCGCCGCCGCCGATCCGGGCGATGGGGGCCAGCCCACCTCCGAGCAGCTCATGGGCGTTGCGGATGTCTGTCTCCCCGGTGTTGATCAAGGTGGACTTGATCTGCATCGAGTCCCGTTCCGGGTAGGCGTGCATGAGAAGTGCGGCGGCCCCCGAGACCATCGGGGTGGCTCCCGATGTGCCGCCGAAGGGCCGCTCCTCGTCGCCGGTACCGGCAACGGCGGACACCGAAGCTCCGGGCGCGGCGATTTCCGGCTTGATGACGCTGGTCAGCATCGTCGGGCCGCGTGACGACGATCCGACCACGTGGCCGACCAGCGGTGCTCCGTCGTCCGGGTCGAAACGCACCACGACGCCGTCGTCGAGGTGGCTCTTCAGAGCGTTGTTCTCGTCCATGCCGATCATGAAGCCGGGAATGTCGATCGGGCGGTCGCCGCCGTCACCCGTGGTGAACGGCGCCTCTGGGGTCACCAGACCGATGATGCCGGCCATGCCACCGGCTTGGCTGATGTGGCTGATCTTGAGGCTGAAGTTGCACTCGCCTCGATCGACGAGCACGACGAGGCCTTCCAGGCTGCCCGGCTCGAACGGCTCACAACCGAGCAGATTGCCACCCGCCCCGTCGGCATACTGCAGCGGACCCTCGATGAGCTCCTCCAGCGGCTGCGACCAGGGCTGGAAGATGGCACCGTACTGTCCCGCTATGGCCTCCGGCGATACGACTTCGAGCACCGGCAGAATGTCCGACGGCACGTGGGTCTGCGCAACGGACAGCGCTGACGGAGCGGCGGCCGGCGTCGAGGTGATGAAAGGCCGATCGGAGCTGTTGCCGGATGCGGCCACCACGAGCACGTCCAGACCGGCAACGTTCTCGACTGCCTGCGAGAGCTGATTGTCGAAATGCTGACCGTACGATGCTCCGAGCGACATGTTGACGATGTGCACCGGGTCGCTCGTGTCGCCTGTGCCGTACGGGTCGAGCACCCAGTCCATCGCCTGCATCAGGGCGACACCGGAACAGGCCGAGTCGAGTGTGGCGCACACCTTGCCGGCATAGAGCTCGACGCCGGGGGCGACGCCGTTCTCGCCGCCGACGATGTCCGCGACGTTGGTGCCGTGGCCTTCGCCGTCGATGGGATCCGGGTTCGGGTTGAGATCCTCGGCGGGGGCGCCGCCCACCCAGAACTCTCCGACGAAGTCATAACCCTCGACCACCTTCTCGGTGGGGAACAGGCCGTTTCGCTGCGTGTTCCGCGGGTCGTCCGGACTTGTCCCGTAGGCGGCCTCGTATGCCTCGACGGTTCCTTCTCCGCCGAGGTTGGCGTGTGTGTAGTCGATGCCGGAGTCGAGCACGGCGACCCTGATGCCACTGCCGTCGAAGCCGGCGTCATGGACTTTGTCTCCGCCGATGTACGGCACGGTCTCGGTGAGTGCCTTCTCGTAGTCGATCACTCGGGCGATGGAGAGCACACGCTCGTCCTCGGCGATGGCGGCCAGAATCTCGGCATCGACGTCCACCATCACCGCGTTCAGTGCACCGGAGACGGAGGCGACTTGAGTGGCGGCGTGATCCCGGCTTGCGATCACACCGAGCACGTCCTCCTGCTGGCGTTCTACGGCGGCCTTTTGCGCTCGCTGCTGGTTCCGCGACCCGTTGGCAGCGGCGACGGATGCCACGGGATCCTCACTGAGCTGGATGCTCACCAGCTCGGTGCCGGTGGCATCGACCAGCGCGGGATCGAGTTTGCCTGCCACCTCGGCCTCAGAAGCGGTAACGGCTGCGTCGAGTTTGAGGTCCTCGAGATGTTCGGTGAGCGACCGGTCAAGCCGCTGGGTGTCTTCCTGAGCTACCACCGACGTGGCACCGCTGGCGATCAAGCCTAACGACGCGAGGGCAACGACGAGCCTTCTTACCATCTCGGGGAACCTCCCGGGCAGATTATGCTGTTTTCCCCCGCCTTTTCCGGATGTTCTGCGCTTTACGCGGAACCGGCGTGACGTGACGTTAGCACCGAGTCACACCCGTGCATAGGGGGCCGAACGACACAAACGAGCGTCCGATGGGCGAGCGTAGGAATCATCCGAACGGGCAGTGGCAGTGGCATTACCGCCGCTCGGACCGCCGCTGGCGGGCGGCTTCATACAGCACGGCGGTGCCCGCGGCCGCTGCGTTCAGTGAGCTCGCGGCGCCGGCGATGGGAATCCGGATGGTCGCGTCGCATGCATCGTGCCATGTATTGCTCATGCCCGTGGTTTCGTTGCCGACGACGAGCACGGTAGGCCCGGTGAGGTCGTGACGATCGACATCGACCGTTGCCGACTCGTCCGTGCCGACCACCTGGGCAGAGCCGGAACGGATCCAGTCCAGCACGTCTCTTGGCCCTTCAGCGCGGACCGTAGGCACGGCGAACAGGGAGCCGGTGCTGGCCCGCACGGCCTTCGGATCGTAGATGTCGGCGGCGTGGCCGGTGACCACGAAACCGTGCGCGCCGAACGCGTCAGCAGAGCGGACGAGCGTGCCGATGTTGCCCGGGCTGGTTGGTCGATCGAAGACCACGACGAGCTGCTGTGCTGCCGCGGGAATCCGGTCCAGGTGGTCCGGCGCTATCTCGACGACGGCGAGCAGTTCCGGGACACCCTCGGTCTTCTCGGAGAGCTCACGGAGCAGTTCCGGTGCCATCGCCACGCGTTCGGCTTGGATCTCGTCCAATAGCTGCGAGGCCCAACGCGACCGGATTCCGGTTGTCGGGTGAATGAGCGCGCGAAGCACCCAGCCGTGTTCGACTGCCAGGGTGATGGGCCGGACGCCTTGCACCAGGAACTCACCGGAACGTTGCCGTTTCGAGCGGTTCCCCAGCAGGGCCTGCCATTGCTGGAATCGTGCATTGCGTGAAGTGATCGTGACCTGACGCACGCAACGACGTTACCGGAGGGTGCCGTCTGCGCTCGTGGCGGACGTGCTGTCGAGCTTGTCACCGGCTGGTCGAGCTGGCCAGTAGCGCGACATGCAGAGAGGTCACGGACTCTGGGTCCGACAGGTCCACGCCCAGGATTTGCTCGATCCGGGCCAGGCGTTCGTAGAACGCCGGCCGGGACAGGTGGACCGATTCGGCGGCACGGGACTTGCGGCCCCCGTGTTCGACGTAGGCGCGCAGAACATCGACCAGAGCGGTGCCGTGCTGTTCGTCGTGGGAGATCAACGGCGCAAGCTCCCGCTCGGCGAATGCGGCCAGCCGGTCGTCGTCGCGGAGGAGCTGGATCAGCCCGCGCAGACGCACGTTCTCCAGCCGATGACAGATGACATTCGCGCCGCTCGATGTCCGCAGCGCGGCCGACGCGACATGCCGGGCCTCGTTCAGGGTGCGCTGCGCAGACGGCACATGGCTGACCGGGGTGCCGGCAGCCACCAGCACGGACATGGGCCTCGGTGCCGCCTTGGCGGCACGATGGATGAGTTCGGCCAAGTGGTCGACGGCGCCGGGTAAGGCTGTAGTAGTCGGCAGCGAAAGCAGAACCAGGACGGCTTCATCGTCAACCACGCCGACCAGGGCCGCGACGCCGGCCGGACGCAGCGTGCTGGCCGTGATTTCGGCGAGGTCGCGGAGACGTTCCTGGGTGGCGAGGATCGGAGCGTTGAGAAGTCCGTCGCCGACAGGCATGGCGACGAGCCCGATGAGCAGCCGGCCGGCGAGCGGCACTCCTGCCGCGGCGGATCGGGTCAGCGTTTCCTGTGCTGGGGGGCCGCCTGCGGCCAGCGCCGTCAGCAGCGTCCGGTGAGTCTGACGTTCGAGGCTCTCCCGGTCCCGCGCGGCGAGGCGTTGCAGCGCGAGCGTCGACGCGCCTCGTTCGGCGAGGACGACGAGCCGATGTGGAGGGGGTTCCGGTGATATGAGGATCAGCCGTCCCCAATCGTCACCTCGGGCGCCGACCACGGTGACCAGCCATCCAGCCGCGTCGTCGTAGGCCGTGCGCTCGGACGGCGTCACGGCCCGAGACCGCTCTTCCCAGTTCGCGAGCAGTTCGGTGACGTCGTCGCCGGTGGCGTCGAAGGCGAGGATGTGATGCCGGGTGGACTCGAGTACGACGGCCAAACCAGAGATGCGCCGGATCTCGGCCAGGATCTCCGCGGGCTCGGCTCCGGCGACACTCAGGCTGGTGAAAGTCCGGTGAACCTGCTCGACAGCTCTGAGCTCAGTGAGCTGCGCGTCGACGACGAGCTCGCCGACCGCCTCCGTCACCTGAGCGAAGCGGACCTCTCGTGCCCAGGCGATCAGGGGTAGGCCAGCCTGATCGCATGCCTCGACCATCGCGGCGGGAAGTTGCTCGGTCCATCGCCTGCCCAGCTCGACGATCAATCCCGAGGCATCGGCGGTGACCAGATCCGCGACGTACCTGGTGAGCCCGGTGTCGTCGGAAGGTAATGCGATGCCGGTGGTCAGAACGAGGTCCCCACCGCGTAGCAGCCGGGCGATGTCGGATACCTCGGCCGAATGTACCCAGCGGACGCGGCGATCGAGCCCCGAGGCGCCGGCCACGACCCGTGGGCCGCCCTGCCTTACCGCCGGCATCGCCAGCACATCCGAGACTGTAGGCAGCATGGGCACCTCCTGACAGAACGTCGGCGAAGCCGAGCAACTTCTGACAGGATGTCGGTTGTTAGCCCGGCGGTGCAAGGTTTGGATGGCGGTAGCGCACCAAACCATCCGAGCCAACGCGAAGGGCACGTCGTGAAGATCGGTATCCCGCGTGAGCTGAAGAACCACGAGTATCGAGTCGCTGTCACCCCAGCTGGGGTCCGCGAACTCGCACGCCACGGTCATGAGGTCTATATCGAACGCGAGGCCGGTGCCGGTTCGTCCATCAACGACGACGACTACGTGGCTGCCGGCGCGAAGGTGCTCGACTCTGCAGATGACGTGTGGGCCGAAGGCGAACTGATTCTCAAGGTGAAAGAGCCGATCGCCGCGGAGTATCACCGCATGCGTGCCGGGCAGATCCTGTTCACTTACCTTCATCTTGCGGCGTCGCGAGATTGCACGGACGCACTGCTCGGCCGGAGAGTCACCGGCATCGCCTACGAGACCGTACAGCGTGCCGACGGAGCGCTGCCGTTGCTTGCGCCGATGAGCGAGGTCGCCGGCCGGCTTGCACCGCAGGTGGGTGCGTACCACCTGATGCAGTCCGCTGGTGGCCGGGGTGTGCTGCCTGGCGGTGTGCCGGGTACGCGTGCTGCCGACGTCGTGGTGATCGGCGCGGGTGTGGCCGGGATGAATGCGACGGCCGTCGCCGTCGGCATGGGCGCCGAGGTGACGCTCCTGGACCTCGACGTCGACCGGTTGCGTGCCGCGGATGCGTTGTACCGCGGGCGAGTGCGCACCGTGGTGTCGAATGCGTTCGAGATCGAGCGGGCCGCACTGACAGCCGACCTCGTCATCGGTGCCGTACTCATTCCGGGCGCGCAGGCGCCGCGGCTGATCTCCAAGGAACTGGTGTCCCGGATGAAGCCCGGCGCCGTTCTGGTGGACATAGCCGTAGACCAGGGTGGCTGCTTCGAAGGCACGCGTCCCACCACACATGACGAACCTACGTTTTCGGTGCACGACGCCGTCTACTATTGCGTGGCCAACATGCCCGGCGCGGTGCCCGTCACCTCGACATCCGCTCTGACAAACGCGACGTTGCCGTATGCGGTGCGCATTGCCGACCTGGGCTGGCGTGAAGCGCTCCGGGGTGATGCCAGCTTGGCGGGTGGGCTGAACACACACGACGGGCGCCTCACCAATCAGTACGTGGCCGCCGCCTTCGAACTCGACTACGACGACGTCGCTGCAACTCTCGCCCGCTGACCTCGCCCGCTGGCCTCGCCCGCTGGCCTCACCCGCTGGCCTCACCCGCTGGCCTCGGCCCCACCCCCCAACCCCACCCCCCCAACCCCACCCCCCCAACCCTTGCCGGTGATCGTCAGTACGTTGTGGTCGCACCTGGGTGATCGTCAGTGCGTTGTGGCTGTCAAGCAGCGACCACAACGTACTGACGATCACCGGCAAGGGGGTGGGGTGTTCGTTGGGTGGGGTGTCCGTTGGATGGAGATTCGTCGCGGGATGGGCTATTCGTCTCCGGCGAGCGTGTGCACGCGCAGCCGCTGCCCGGCGTACCAGGTCGCGGCGGCGAACGCGGCTGCCAGCAGCACGATGGCCATCCCTAGGCCGACATTGCTGTCCACAGTCCCGGGGCCGGTGATCGCGGCTGTCACCGACACCGCCCATTGGTGAACGCTGAGCACCTGGGCGCCCGGAACGAAGCTGCCCACCAGGCTCTCCCAGATCAGCGCATAGACCAGGCCGAGTACGACGGCATGGCGCATAGCGGTGGCCAGTAGCAGGAAGATCGCGCTGTAGACCGCTCCGGCGGCGAACGCGCCGACGCCGAAGCCAACCGCGACGTCGCCCGAGCCGCCGGCCATGATCAGGCCGGCGAGGAAGGTAGGCAGCGCCGCGAAGACCAGCATCGCGGTGACTGCCACCGCGAGCTTGCTGTGGATGATCGTGGACCTCGGCACTGGTTTGGACAACAGGTAGACGATCGAGCCGTCGTCGATCTCCGGTCCGATCGCGCCGGTGCCGACGATCAGCCCGAAGAGCGGCAGCAGTGTGCCGAGCGAGACGCCCCGGAGCAGGTCCGCGGCCTCGGCCTCGTTGACATCGACGACCAGCCGCAGGAACACAGCGAGTGCCAGGAGCAGGGCAGCCAGGGCTGCCAGCAGGATGATCCGCCGCCCGCCCAGCATCGCCCGAGCGGTGAGGCGGACAATCGTGGGGTTCACTTCAGCGCCACCTCTTAGTTCCGGACCAGGTATGCGAAGACGCTTTCGAGCGACTCGTCGGACGGGGTGACCTCGAAGAGCCGCACACCGGCATCGCGAGCGACCCGCGGCAGCAGTTCGGCGAAGCGGAGGAACTCGGTCGCTTGCACGTTCAGCACTTTTTCCGTGGTGTCGAGAGACACGCCTTCGGTGCTGCCGTCGGCGATGAGCGCCGAAGCGAGCGCGCGGTCGTCGCTGGAACGGATCAGGTACTGGTGCGGCCGGTCGGTCATCAGCCGGCGGATCTCCCGGTAGTCGCCCGACGCGGCGTGCCGCCCGGCCACGACCACCTCGATGTGGTGCGCCAGCTGTTCCACCTCTTCGAGGATGTGTGAGCTGAACAGGACCGTCCGGCCGTCGGCCCCCATGGCCCGCAGCAGGTCCATCAGGTGCAGGCGTTGCCGCGGATCCATCCCGTTGAACGGTTCGTCCAGCAACAGCACCGAAGGGTCGTGCACCAGGGCGGATGCCATCTTGACCCGTTGTTTCATGCCTTTGGAGTACTCACCGATCTTGCGTTCCTGTGCGTACTCCATCGCGACCGTGCCGAGCGCTTTGCGGGTCGCTTCGGCTGGGTGCTCGAGGCCGTGCAACTCGGCGTTGGCGAGCACGAAGTCCCAACCGGTCAGGAAGTCGTAGACCGTCTCCCGCTCGGGCACGAGGCCGATCGTGCGGTAGATGCCCGGGTTCTTCCAGGTGGGTTCGTCGTCGAGAGTGACGGTGCCGGTGGACGGTGGCAGGAACCCGCCGAGCATGTTGATCAGCGTCGATTTGCCGGCACCGTTCGGACCTAGCAGTCCGGTGATGCCCGGCCCGATGGTCATGGTGATGTCGTTGACGGCAACGACGTTGCCGAACCAGCGCGAGACCCCGTTGATCATCAGCGTGGCCATCAGAGCTTCACCTTTCGGTAGCGGAAGACCAGTAAGCGGAAGCAACCGGCGATCACTGCGAGCGCTACCAGGCAGAAGACGATCCCCGCGACGTCGTTGGGTGGGCCGGCGATGGTCGACGGATCAGCGCCGAGGGCCCATGCCTGGACTCCATCAACCAGTGTCATGGGGGAGAACAGGCCGAGCCAGCCGGCAGTGGCCATGTCGTTCTGGCCGTGCCCGACAATGCCCTGCAGCACGGTGACGACGGTGTAGCTCAGGGCCAGTACCGTGATGATCGCGGCGACCCCGAAGCCGCGTCGCGACGTCGTCGACGCGATCAGCAGGCACAAGCCGGACAACACGAGCGAGTACAGGACAGCACCGCCGAGTGCGACGGCAACGTCCGAGGTCTCGCCGCCGAACGAGAACTCCGCCAGCAGCGCCCCGGCGTACATGACAATGATCGGCACGGCCAGCAGGATGAACACGCCGGCCGCCAGCGCCGCGTACTTGGCGGTGACGTAGTCGATCCTCTCCAAGGGGCGGGAGAAGTAGAGCGGTACGGTGTTGAAGCGCAGGTCGAGCGAGACAGCCTGCGGCGCTTGGGTAGCGAGGAAGATGGCGATCGCGGCCTGCATCACCATCGCGTAGCTGCTGTATGCCAGCGGAGGCTGGGTGACCACCCCTTGGCCGGCGCCGACCACGGTCACGGTGGCCAGGACCACGGCGGGCAGGCACATCAGGACGAACATCCCGATCGGCAACACCTTTGACCGCCCCGAGCGGCCGAGCCCGAAGACACCGCGCAGGCTGTGCACGAACAGAGCCCGCGCGACGGCACGCCGGCCCAGCCGTGGGCCCTCGTAGCCGCGATAGCCGATGTCGTGGATGACGCCGGTAGGCGACTCAGACGGTGGATTCATCAGCGGCGTTCCCTTCGAAGACCTCGGCGATCTTGTGCCGCCGGGGTTGCAGCCGGACCAGACCGGCGCCGAGCCGCGCTACCGTGTCGCGGACGACGTCGTAGGTGTCCTCACTGGTCAGCCCGACGACGAGGAGCTGGCCATCGCGCTCGACCTCCAGGCCGACGCGGGCGAGGGTATCGGCCACGGCCGCCGCGTGGTCGGTTACCTCGAGCGCGAGCTTCTGGCTGGCCTGAGTGAACTCGGCGGTCGATGACGAGCGCAACAAGACCCCGGCATCGATGATGACCACGTGGTCGCAGATGCGTTCGAGTTCGCCGAGCAGGTGGGACGTGACGAGGACCGAGATGCCGAAGTCGGTACGGATCCGGCGGATGAGTGCGAGCATCTCATCGCGTCCCACCGGATCCAGGCCATTCGTGGGCTCGTCGAGCAGCACCAGGTCGGGGTCGTGGACCAGCGTTTGAGCGAGCTTGACCCGCTGCTTCATGCCGGTCGAATAGCCGCCGATCGGACGGTAGCGCTCCTCGTACAGGCCGACGTGGCGCAGCGTGTCGGCCGCGCGCTCCCGGGCGGCGTTGGCCGGAAGACCGGACATACGCGCCATGTGAACCACGAACTCGGTGGCGGAGACGTCGCCGGGCAGGCAATCATGCTCGGGCATGTAGCCCACTCGCTCGCGGATCTTCCATCCGTCGGTGGCGACATCGAGACCGAGCATGCTGCCCCGCCCCGACGTCGCGTCGGTCAAGCCGAGCAAGATCTTGATGAGTGTGGACTTTCCGGCGCCGTTGGCGCCGACCAGTCCGACAACTCCTGGTTCGATCTCCACGGTGAGCCGGTCCAGGGCGGTTGTCCCTGGGTACCGCTTGGTGAGTTGATCTGTGGTGATCATAGGCACGGTGGTCACGCTATCGCGGTTGTGGTGGCGCTCAGGCGTCGCGCCGGGAGAAGAGCAACGCGGCTACGGCCAGCAGGAGGCCCGTCTCGCCGCAGAACACAGCGAACCCCACCCAGGGGTCCAGCAGGTTCGGGTCGAACATCTCGACGTTGGCGACGGAAGACCCGGCATTGCCGGGCATGAGTTTGTTCAGCCACTCACCGATGGCACCGGGAATCAACCCCACCAGACCGCCGACGACGAAGATCAGCGCGATGCCGACGGTGACGGCGCCTGCCGTGTGCCGCATCACGATTCCGAGCGCCACGCCGAAGATGCCGAGTACGGCGAAGTACAGGCCGCCGCCGACGATGGCACGCAGCACCCCGGGATCGTCGAACGCCAGCCCGATGCCTTCACGGCTGAAGAAGAAATTGCCGGCCACGAAACTGGTCAGGGCGGTGATGAAGCCGACCACAAGCAGGATGGAGCCGAGGACGACAGACTTGGCTGCCAGTACCGATCCCCGCCGCGGGACGGCCGCGAGCGTGGTTCGGATCATGCCGCTCGAATACTCGGAGGTGGCGGCCAGGATGCCCAGGACCAGCGCCGCGATCTGGCCGAACAGCAGGCCCCACAGGACGTATGGGCCGACCGGTTCCCGTGAACCCTCAGCGGCGATCTCGCCGGCGGCTAGCATGCACGCCAGGGCGGTCAGGCCGACGCTCACCACGACCAGTCCGGCCAGTGTCCATGCGGTGGAACGCACCGTGCGGATTTTGATCCACTCGGCGCTCAGGATCTGTCTGAAAGGAAGGTGTGCGCGTTCCGGCGCGGCGGCGGTGGGGTGCTGATCCGGCGCCGGCGTTTCGAGAAGTGTCGTGGTCATGTGGCTCACACTCCGGCCGTAGTCAGGTTTGCGGGGGAACCGGCTGTGGCCGGGGCCGGCGCGGGTTCGGCGGGCCTACCCGCGTGGAACTCGACGCTGTCCGCGGTGAGACGCATGAAGGCCTCTTCGAGAGACGCCTGGACCTGGCGCAGCTCGTACAGGAAAAGGCCATGGGAGCCGGCCACGTCCCCGATCTGCTCCATGCTTGCCCCGTAGACGGTCAGAGCGTTGTCGTCGGCGGCTTCGACCTGCCAGCCCTTGGCTCGAAGCTCGGCGGTGAGCCTCGCCGCATGCGGCGAGCGCACGAGCACATGCTCGGTCGAGTTTCGCGCGATGAAATCCGCCATGTTGGTGTCCGCCAGAATCTTCCCCCGGCCGATCACGAGCAGGTGGTCCGCGGTGAGCGCCATCTCCGACATGAGGTGGCTGGAGACGAAGACGGTCCGGCCGTCGGCGGCCAGGTTGCGGATCAAGGTGCGGATCCAGCGGATACCTTCCGGGTCGAGACCGTTGACCGGTTCGTCGAAGAGCAGGACGCCCGGATCGCCCAGCAGAGCGGCGGCGATACCGAGACGCTGGCCCATTCCGAGCGAGAACGCGCCGGCGCGCTTGTGTGCGACATCTTCCAAACCGACCAGCCCGATCACCTCGTCTACCCGGCCCCTGGAGATCCCGTTGCTCTTCGCCAGCCAGAGCAGATGGTTGTAGGCGCTGCGGCCGCCGTGGATCGCTTTCGCTTCGAGGAGGCAGCCCACTTCGTGAAGCGGCGCGGGATGGTCGCGGTAGCTGCGTCCGTTCACCGTCACGGTGCCGCTGGTGGGATGGTCGAGGCCCGTCACCATGCGCATGGTGGTTGACTTTCCGGCTCCGTTCGGGCCCAGGAAGCCGGTCACCGAGCCTGGCTTGACGGTGAAATCGATGGCGTCGACGGCGGTGGTGTCTCCGTAGCGTTTGGTGAGGCCGCGTGCAGTGATCATGAGCCCTGTCCTCGGGTGTCGAACGGATGCGGAATGGCTTCGTCATCCGTCACGTTAGGGCTCCGCTGACTTGCGTATAACCCTTTCAAGGGGCACTCCAGGGCCAGTTTCAGGGTCATCTCGGGGTCTGCCCGGAGTGACGACCTACCGGCCGGAGACCAGCTAGTCGGTGGCAGCGCGCCGGCGGCGTTCGCGGGCCTCGTCCGCTGCGCGGCGGGCCTGGTTCAGCTCTGCCTCACGAGCCTGGAGCTCGTGCTCGGCTGCCCGTGCCTCGCTTCCGGCGCGCTCGGACTCTGCCTCGGCCTGCTCCAGCTCGGTCTGCGCGGCTTCGAACACACGCTGAGCCTCCTCGAACTCGAGCCGGATCCGCTCGAGTTCGTCGCGGGCCTCGTCGGCCGTGCGCCGTGCGGTTTCCGCGTCGTCCCGCGCATCTTCCCGCGCTTGCTGTGCCTCGTCGAGACGGCGGGCGGCTTCCAGACGTTCGGCAGTGCGTTGATCGACGACGGCCTCGGCGGCCGCGACATCCGCCGAGGCCTGGACCAGCCCTGGACTCTGATCGGTGGTGCCGACGGCAGTCTCGACCCCATCCGTGCCCTGGACGTCCGCTGACGGTGGGGCTGACGGGTCCGGTTCGGGCCGGGCGGGAGACATCGTGTCCACCGGGTCGCCCGCGACGTCCGCGGCTCCGAACCCCGCATGTCCGAGAGGACGGGCCAGGCGGCCGGTCAGCACTACTTGAGCAGCGCCTGGATCAGCCATAGCCGCGTGCAGCGTGGTCTCCAGAGCTTCGGCCGCATCGCCGCTGACCGCCTGGCCAGTCTCGTCGGCGATACGGCGGGCATGCTGAACCAGCGTGCCGACGATCTGCCGGCCTTCGGCGCTCAGTTCGCGCAGCCGGCGGCCGTCGCGGTTGGCCGTGGCCGCGCGCATCTCGTCGCCGGTCCGAACGAGCGTCTCCATGTCATCGGGATGTCTCCGGGCGAGCTGGTTGGCCAGCCATGCCGGCACCGTCGGCTTGCGCAGGCCGCGAATCCGTTTCGCCGCCGCTTTGTCGGTGACCTCTTTAGCCAGCGCATCGCGGGTGGCGACGAACTCGGGCAACGGAGCGCTGTATAGCCGGGCCGAGGCCTCGGCGATGTCCAAGGCCGCATCTTCGCTCCGCATGGCCGCACGCTCGCTTTCGTTCCAACATGGTGACTTCCAGCATGGACTGTCCGGCCGCGGGTATCGACCAGACATGACCGAGCAGATGAGCAATGATGCCGGAGCGGATACAGAGTTGCCTCTACCGGTGCGACTGGCCCTGCGGGCCGAACATGCGCAGGTCCTGGACAAGATCCACGAGCCTGCCCATTCACTAGCGCGCGCTCTGGTCGCGGACCAGCGCCGGCACGATGTGCTGACCGGAAAATGGCTCGGGCACGCCGCGCATCCCGTGCTGACCGATCTGCCGCTGGGCGCCTGGATGTCCAGCATGCTGCTCGACCTGCTCGGCGGCCGCAAGGCGCGGGTGGCCAGCCGGCGGCTGGTTGCGGTGGGTGTGGTCGGTGCGGTGCCGACGGCTTTGACCGGCGTGGCGGAGTGGGCGCGAACTGATGCGGAGGAAAAGCGCGTCGGATTCCTGCATGCCGCCGGCAACACTGTCGCCCTCGGTCTCTATGGCGCATCATGGATCGCGCGCCGGCGGGGCCGGCACGCCGGGGGCGTGTCTCTCGGCTTGGCCGGTGGTCTCGTGTCGGCGGGCGCCGGATATCTCGGCGCACATTTGACGCTGGCCAGGAAGGTCGGTGCCCGTCACCCGGTCTTCGAGGGAGATGAGACGCCATGACTCCCGCGCCCGAGGTTCCGAATGGCCCGGGGCCGGTCAGCAGCCCGGTGCGGATCGCCGCCTACGTCATGGCCGTGGCCTTGCTCATCGTGGGTGTCCTGGGATTCGTTCCGGGCGCCACGAGCGGGTTCGGGGATCTGGAGTTCACCGGACCGGACTCCGGGGCCACGCTGTTCGGCACGTTCGCGGTTTCCGGCCTGCTCAATCTCGTCCACCTGATCGTCGGTGGCGCGGGGCTGATCATGGCTCGTTTCAGGCGCGCGGCGCGGGTGTACTTGTTCGCCGGGGGATTGGTCTACCTGGCGATGTTCGCATTCGGGGTGGCCATCGACCACACGGCTGAGGAGAACGTGTTGTCGGTGAACGAGGCGTCCAACTGGCTGCATCTGGGAATCGGCGTCCTCATGGTGCTGCTCGGATTCCTACCCGCACAGCGGATCCGGAAGAGCGAGCCTGCCGACTAGGCGCCTGTCAACTAATACTTGACGACTTGTCCAGTGTTGCCATACCGTCCCGATATGACTTCCACGAGCGCCGCACCACCTGTTGCTGAGGACTACCCGGCCGATGGCCCGGTGATCGATGTCGTGCACGTAGGGCTCGGGCCCATCGGCCGGCAGGTGCTGGATTTCATGGCCGGCCGTAGCCGATACCGCACGGCCGGTGCCGTCGACATCAACCCGGACCTGACGGGGCGGACCGTCAACGACGTGCTGGGGGCCGAGGTCGCCTCGAACTCGGTGCGCGTTGTCGAGACGATCACCGAGGTCGGGCCGGTGTCGTCCGGCGCGGTTGCCATCCACTGTGCCGGGTCGTCGCTCGAGCGCGTGGCTCCGGTGCTGACATCGTTGATGCAGGCTGGCTTCCATGTCGTCTCGACGTGTGAGGAGCTGGCCAACCCGTGGGCCATCCAGCCGGAGCTAGCGGCTTCTTTGGACCGAACCGCGCAGCTCAACAACGTCGTGTTACTCGGCACCGGGGTCAACCCTGGGTACTCGATGGATTATCTGCCCGTCGTGCTCGCCGCGTCGCAGCGGTCGGTCCGGGCCGTCAGCGTGCACCGGGTGCAAGACGCCGGCCAGCGGCGGCTGCCGTTGCAGCGGAAGGTGGGTGCGGGGTTGAGCGAGGCTGAGTTCGCCGAGCGGGTCCGTGAGGGCGCGATTCGCCATGTCGGGTTGCCCGAATCGGCATGGATCATCGACCGCGCACTGAACTTGGGATGCACTGCCGTCACTGAGACATTGGACCCGATCGTGGCCCGAGCCCCGGTGCCGTTGGGGTCGGGAGTCATAGAAGAAGGGCGGGTGCTAGGCATTGACCAGCTGGTACTCGGCCAGCGGGACGGCGTCACCCTGGTCCGCCTCCATCTGCAGATGGCAGTCGGACTCGATGACCCGAGGGACACGGTGACGCTCGACGGCGAACCTGGGCTCGAGTCGGTCATTCGCGGTCTGCATGGTGACTCCGCCACCGCGGCCGTGGTCGTCAACTCGCTCGGGCGGGTCCGGATCGCGCCACCCGGTCTGCGCACCGTGGACGAGATCCCAGCCGCGCCGGTCAACATGTGAGCCGGGCGAACAGCTGCTGTTGCGATCGGTGAGAACTGTAGAATCACCTGCTTCGTGACCTGAATGCTGGGGGAGGTGCGCCGATGCCGGACGACGACGCTTCGGAGGCTGGTCGCGACCGCCCGCCGGCCCGGATGCCGGATTCACTCCAGGATCACGACCGGGAGACGGTCGGGGCCCGGGTGCGGGCCCGGCGCACCGAGCTGGGCCTCACGTTGCAGAACGTCGCCGACCGAACGGGCCTGTCCAAGAGTTTTCTCAGCCAGGTCGAGATCGGCAAGGCCGCGCCTTCCGTCGGCACGTTGGAACAGATCAGCTCGGTACTCTCCACGTCGGCCCGGCTGCTTGTCGATGAAGAACAAGACCGCTCCGTCCGCCCGGCTGCCGCCACGGACGTACCTGCCGATTCGCATGGCCTGGATCGCAGCGTTCATGTCGTGCGCAAATCCGGCAGAAAGTCGCTCGCTTATCCCGGAGGCCGCCAGCCGATGGAGCTGCTCACCCCTGATCTGCAGAGAGCCTTCGAGGCGACGTTGAGCGTCGACGCGCCAGGCAGTTGGCACGAGGTCCGCCGCCCGAAGGCAGCGCACGAGGAGTTCGCGCTGATCCTCGAGGGATCGTGTGAGATCGAGGTGGGTGAGGTGACTCATCTTCTGGAGCCTGGTGACAGCATCTATTTCACCGCTGACGGCGCCTACCGGGTCCGGGCGATCGGACCGCATCCGGTCCGGGCCGTATGGATCGCGACCCCGCCGGCGTTCTGATGTCGGCGAACAGGAGCGGGGTTTCCGGAGATCAGGACGGCCGGCGCCGTCTCGAGCTCGGCCGGCGGCTACGCGCGGCCCGGACGGAGCGACGGTTCAGCCTGCAGTACATCGGTGAGCGCGCGGGGTTGTCCAGAAGCTTCATCAGTCAGCTCGAGCTGGGGCAGTCCGCGGCCTCCCTGGGGACGCTGAAGCGAATCTGCGCTGTACTAGACATTCCGGTCTGGGCACTGCTCGACGACGATCCGCTTCCGGTACAGCCTGGAAACTCGAAGCCGGTGCCGGGCGAGGCGGCGATCGTCCGTCGAGATCAGCGCAAGGTCCGCCGGTATCCCGGCTCCACCACGGACATCTCCCTGCTGACGCCAGACCTCAACCGCAGGATCGAGGTGACATTGAGCGTCCTCCAACCCGGCGAAGGGTACGGCCACGAGACGTATACACATCGTGGAGAGGAGTTCGGCCTGGTGCTCGCGGGCACCTACGAGGTCACGGTGGACGACGTCCCGTACGTGCTCGAGGAAGGGGACAGCATCTATTTCTCGAGCCGTCTGCCACACCGCACGAGAGCGCTCGGCGATCGGCCGGTGACGACCTTCTGGGTTGTCACTCCCCCGTCGTGACAGCCCGGGCACACCCCGCACCGGAAGCTACTCACGCGTCGGCGTGTCCTCGCCCCGAGATGATCTCTTCGGCTGCGTCGCTCACGTCGATCCGCCGGCGCCTGGCGTAGGCGGTCAGCACGGTGAACGCCTTCTCGGTATCGATGCCGTGGCGTTCCTGCAAAATGCCCTGTGCCTGACCGACGACCGTGCGGTCGTCCACGGCGCGCCTCAGGGCCGAGATCCGCTGGGTTGACGCCACGGCCACCGACGCGAGCCGGGCACACAGCCTTGCCGAGTCGATCTGGTCATGCTGGACCCAGTCCGTGTGAGACGAATACAAACTCAACGCACCGAGGCTGGAGCGATGCGTGCCCAGCCGCAGCGATACCGCACCTTGGAGTCCGAGCTGCGCCGCCTCCGTCGTCCACCGGCTCCAGCGAGTCTCGCCGGGAATGTCCGCCACGACCACCGGCAACCGCGCCGTCATCGCCGTGACGCTGGGGCCTTCGCCGATCTCGAGTTGAAACCTATCGGCCCGTTCGGCCTGCCGATCAGTGGCCGACGTGACCTCGTAGGGCTGCCCATCTCCGAGGATCACGCTGGCGTGGTCGCAGCCGGTGATGGTCGGAGCATGCTGAAGGATGGCCTGGAGCGTCTGTGTGACGTCTAGGTCGGAATGGAGTTCCCTGGCGAGCGCTGCGAGTTCGACCGACAGCGAATGGTGCACGGGGACACCTCGATCGTATCTAGACAGACGGTTCTGTCTGTTTAGCGTGGACAGCGATGTCTGTCAACCCGTAGATTTGAATGGATATGGTCAACAGGGTAGGTGGCGACGCGGTGGTCGGCGCTCGGGAGCGGATCTTGGCCGCGGCATATGATCTCTTCTCCAGGCGCGGGCTACGAGACGTCGGTGTGGACGAGGTCATCGGTACTGCGGGCGTGGCCAAGGCCACGTTCTACCGGCATTTCCCGAGCAAAGACCATCTCGCTCTGGCCTTTCTCGAGCGGCGCGAGCGGGACTGGACCATCGCGTTGGTCAAACAGGGCTCGGAAGAGCGTGGAAGCAACCCGCTTGAGCGCTTGCTCGCGATCTTCGACGTCTTTCACGACTGGTTCAACCACAAAGACTTCGACGGGTGTTCGTTCGTGAACGTGCTGCTCGAAATGGGGCCCGACCACCCGGCCGGCCGGGCCAGCATTGGGTACCTCGACAACATTCGCTCTATTGTCCGGGAGCGTGCCCAGCAGGCCGGGCTAAGCCAGCCGGACGAGTTCGCCCGGTCGTGGCACATCCTGATGAAAGGGTCCATCATTTCGGCGATGGAAGGCGATACCCAGGCCGCTCATCGCGCGCGTTCGATGGCTCGATCCCTGATCGACCAGTACCGCCAGTGACGTGGACGCGGGATCCCGGCCCGCGACACCTACGCTCGCGGTCCCCGGCATGAGCGTTATGACACTAGGTGTTGCGGGACAGGACGTTGACGACGTCGGATGCGGGTCGATGGCCGGGTCTGTCGGCCTGCTCAGGCGGGGTTTGGCTCCTGCGCAGTCGCACCGAAGGGGCCATAGGTCTCGCCGCCGATTCGTGCGGCTTCGTCGATGTAGTGGGCCAACGCCTCTCGGGAGCGGGTCAGCGTGTCTACCTGGTCGTCCAAGCGGCGCAGCCGGGTTCGCATGGCTGTCAGCAGCTCTGGGCAGCCGACGAGTTCGGGGGCTTCGCCGGTTGCACACGGCAACAGGTAGGCGATGTCCTCGGTCGACAGTCCGGCGTTGAGGAGGTGCCGGATCTGCTTCACCTTGACGACGTCCGCCTGGTCGTACACCCGGTATCCGGCCCCGGTGCGGTCCGGCGCTAACAGGCCTTGTGCTTCGTAGTATCTCAACTGATGGGCGTTGACCTCAGTCCGGCGGCTCAATTCTCCGATATGCACCGTTCCTCCTTGACCTTCACACCGGTATGAACGTTCACCATGCTGCTATGTCTTCCCAAACGGATTCTGACGTGACACTCATCGGCCTAGGTCTCATGGGCAGGGCGCTAGCGGGCGCGTTGCTCAAAGTGGGACACCAGATCACCGTGTGGAACCGCACGTCCGCCAAAGCAGAGGACCTGGTGGCTCAGGGGGCACGGCTTGCCGACTCAGTCAACATTGCGGTCAATGCCAGCCCGGTGACCATCACTTGTGTCTCTGACTACAAGTCACTCCAGCAAGCGTTCGCCCCAGTCGCCGACGAGCTCGACGGTCGACTCCTGGTCAACCTGACGTCGGGCGACTCGGCGCAGGCCCGCGAGATGGCCCGATGGACCGAGCAACGAGGTGCCTACTATCTCGACGGTGCGATCATGGCCGTCCCGCCGACCATCGGCACCGACGAGGCAGTGATCCTGCTGAGTGGCTCGAAGACCGCCTTCAAGACGCACCAGTCCACCCTCGCCGCGCTCGGAACCGCCACCTATCTCGGTGAGGACCACGGCTTGTCTGCTCTGTACGACGTCGCCGGCCTGAGCATGATGTGGGGCGTCCTGAACGCCTGGCTCCATGGCGTGGCCCTGCTCGGCACCGCCGGCGTCGACGCGTCCACCTACACGCCGTTCGCGGTGCAGATGGCGCAGGGAACGGTCGGGTGGCTGGCCGGTTATGCCGACCAGGTCGACAGTGGCACCTACCCACCCGACGACGCGACGCTCGCCACCCATGCGGGCGGAATGGCCCACCTAATCGAGGAGAGCGAGAGATTGGCCGTCAACGCGGACCTCCCGAGGCTGTTCAAGGCGCTGGTGGATCAGGCGATCACCGCCGGCCAGGCAGGACACAGCTACCCCGTTCTGATCGAGCAGTTCACCCAGGAGTCGAGGACCTCATGACGGGCGAGAAAGGCGACACCGTCACCGACCTGTTGGGGGCGTACATCTCGGTGTGGAACGAGCGGAACCCGCAAACCAGACAGACGATCAGTGACGAGGTCTTCACCCCCGACGCGTACTACGTCGACCCCAACACCTCGGCCCAGGGCAGGTCAGCGATCGACACCTATGTCGCAGGCTGGCAGGAACAGTTCCCCGACTTCGTCTTCGTTCTCGGTGAGGTGCGCAGCCACCACGATGTCGCGCACTTCGGCTGGAGCTTCGGCCCGACCGGCGGCCCACCGGCAGCCTCGGGCGGGGACGTCGTGGTGATCGAGCGGGGCCGAATCAGCAAGATCTACGGCTTCTTCGACTAGATGATGAGGGACAAGGTCTTGAGTCATCCGAATGCTCCGCTCAGCTGGAAGGACGCCGACGGCTCATCGAGCGTTGCAAGACGCGCCCCATTGCTCACGTGGCCACGGAGATGGGCATCTCGCGTGCCTGCGCGTCGAAGTGGGGCAACCGGTGGCGCCGCTACGGTGACGCTGGACTCCACGACCACTCGTCAGCGCCGCACGCCAGCCCGACGGCGACTTCTTCGTGGGTCATCGAGCAGATCGAGACCTGGAGACGCGAGCACAAGTGGTCCGCTCGGCGGATCACCGACGAACTCGCCGATGTCGGGATCAGCATCAACCGTCGCACCGTCACCAGGCACCTGACCCGGATTCCCGACGGTGGTGGCTGGCGCGTCCACGGCCGCGGCAGCGAGCAGGCGACAACGGTGCCTGTTACCGATCAGGAGACTTCGCCCGCATCGTCGGCGGGCGAACCCGGCACAAGAGGACCAGGCCGTACACGCCCCGACACAACGGGAAGGTGGAGCGCTACCAGCGGATATTGGCCGAGGAGGTCCTCTACGCCCGCGAGTTCACCAGCGAGGATGAACGCGCCGCTTCGCTCAGCGTTTGGAACATCCACTACAACTACCACCGGCCGCACAGCGGAGCGGGTGGTCAACCGCCAGCCTCACGACTCCCGAAAGGTGTCACCAACGTCCAGCCCTCATATAACTAGGACTCCAGAACGTCTTCGAGGACGTACTCGAGTCGCCGGAGATGTTCCCGGATCCAGGGGAGTTCGGTGGGTTCCGGCGACGTCAGCGCCGCCATCCGTTCCGGCTCGCTCTGGCCGTAGAGGAGGCTGGTGGCCAGACGTAGCCGCAGAGCTTTGTCTCCACCCTCGAACTCTGCCGCGGGCACCGTGCCCATCCCGTATCGCTCCAGGAGCAACTGGGTGAGGTCCGGCCCGGTCAGAACATGATGCCGGGCTAGCCGCTCGGAGACCGGTTCGAAGTCGGGATACAGATAGAAGCCCGCTTGCGGCCGAGGAACCGTGACTCCGGCCGAGTGCAGCCGGTCGGCGACCGCACGTGCGACCGCGCCGTGCAGGCGGCGGCTCTGGTCGATGCGTTCGGTCAGCTCTTCCGGTTCGTCGAACGCGTAGGCGGCGGCGTGCTGGATCGGCGCGGCGGGGCTGGACCAGATCTCGCTGGCGACGCCTACCACCGCGGCGTAAAGCCGGTGCCCGATGAGGCTGTCGGGAAACCGGGCCAGCCCGAGGCGCCAACCACCCAGCGCGAGATTCTTGCTCAGCCCAGTGGTGACGATGGTGCGTTCCGGGGCGAACTCCGCGGCGCTGTGCACCGTGGTGTGCGAATCGTGGACGAGATCGCGGTAGATCTCATCGGAAATGATCGTCAGATCGAGGTCCCGGGCGACCTCTGCCACGCGTGCGACGGCGGCCCGCGACGGCACGGTGCCCGTGGGGTTGTCGGGCGTGGTGACGACGACGGCTCGCACGTCGCGACCCAGCTTGCGGGCTTGGATCACGGTCGTCTCAAGTAACTCCGGCTGTGGAACACCGCCCTGGCCGGGTGCCACGGGCACATGAATGGGGGTGTGGCCGGTCAGGTGAGCCTGAGTCGCGTAGCTGACCCAACTCGGCGCCGCAACGGCTACGTCGCCGCCGAGACTGTGCAGGAGGCTGTAAAGCAGCGGTTTGCTTCCGGGGCCGGCGACCACGAGGCCAGGATCCGTCGGCAGGCCGCGGCGCATCCAGTATCCGGCGGCGGCCGTGCGCAGGCTCGCGAGGCCGGCTACCGGACCGTATCCGTTGCGGTGTCCTTCGGCTGACAGAGCTGCTCGCAAGGCCGGATGAACCGGCAAACCTGCTTCACCGAATCCGAGCGGGAGAACCGGTAGGCCCGCACGTTGCCGTTCCGCCAGAGCTTCGTTGATGGCTAGTGTCGCTGACACTGGGACGGACATACGGTGCTCTCCAAGATCGTTGCGGGTCCGGTTGTGACCAAACTGTGGTCTACAGCAACCAGCCTGCATGGATCTGAGCATCGATACAAGCGAATCTTTTTTGCGTATAGATTAAGCTATTCTTATGCTCGATGTGCAGCGCCTGCTGGTCTTGAGAGAATTCGCCCGCCACGGGACCATTGCCGCTACGGCACAGTCCCTCGGATACACGGCCTCCGCTGTCTCACAGCAGCTGTCCACGCTCGAACGCGAGGTCGGCGCGCCGCTCCTTGATCGCAGCGCACGAAGTGCCGAGCTCACCGACGCCGGCCGGCTCCTCGTCGAACATGCTGATCAAATTCTCTCCAGCGTCGAAGCCGCGGAGTCGGCCCTGGCCGCGGTGGCTGGAGATGTCTCCGGCCAGGTCAGCGTCACCGCCTTTCCCACAGCCGCAGTGGCGTTCGCTCCCAAACTAGCCGCCGGCACCCGGCCGCACCGTCAGCTGCAGCTGGTGCTGCGGCAGGCGGCAGGGGCTGTGGGCCTCGGAAGGGTCAGCGCCGGGGACGCCGACATCGCTTTGGTGGAGCGTTGGTCCGGAGGTGCGCCGGACGTGCACGGTGGTCGGCTCAAGCACTATCACCTGCTTCGCGACCCGCTCGTTCTCGCCGTACCGAGGCGCCATCAGATCGCCGCACCCGAACAGTCGGTTTACCTGCCGACGTTGCTGGACGACGCCTGGATCGTAGCGCCGCACGGCGAACCCTCCCGCGAAGGCGTCGAGCGGCTTCTGGCGCCACACGGCGGGCCACCGGCGACGGCTTGGGAGTTCGAAGGCCAAGGCACCATCTTGAGCCTTGTGGCCCGCGGGATGGGAATCGCGGCAGTTCCGTCACTGACGCTGACGCTTGGTACGGCCGACATCCGGTTCCGGCGCATTCCGGAAGGCGGGCCGGTGCGGGAGATCTATGCGGTCGCGCGCTCAGCCAGCCTGCGCCGACCTTCCGTGGCGTTCGTCCTGCAGGTTCTGACCAAGGCCGCCGAGAAAGTTCAGCACGAGATCTCGTCGCTGCTGGGCAGCGACGACACCCGAGAACTCCGGAAATAGGGGGCGCGGGCTTGAACTGCCAACGACCGGAGATTACCGCTGGTCGTCCGCACGCAACGGATCGTGGCCGACGTTCATCAAGCGGTGGCGTCTGCGCTCATCATTCGCCTGAGCCCGCCGAGGTGCCGCGGCGGCTTCTTCCTCGACGACGTCGACCACCCTCTGCATGACGGCCAGGTCTTCGACAGTGAGATCGACGCGTCGCTTGGCCAGAATGTCGGCGACCGCGAGCCCGAGCGGCGAGCGTTCGTGCGTCGGTTGCGGTGCGATGTCCGGCTGGACGCCAAGCCACTCGCGCAGCTCTCGAGACGTCATGTTCACTACGCGGTGGAAGGTCTTCCAAAGATCGTCAACCTCTGCCGATCTGTGTGTGGTCATGTGGCGTCACCAACTTCACCTGATCGAGATCTTCGCTCCTACGGTGGAATACCCGCACGCTCACATGTCATGCGGCGGTAACGGGTAGTAGAAATGAAGCAAGAGTTCATGTTCTCTGAGGGGAATCGAACTTATGGCCATGGTGAACGGGCACGGAAACGGCGCCGCGGCGCGCCGCGCCGAGCCGCGGCACACCGACGAGGACTACGACCTCGTCGGTCAGTATCTGAAGCAGATCGCGGCCACTTCGCTGCTGACAGCCGCCGAAGAGGTCGATCTCGCCAAGCGGATCGAGGCCGGTCTTTATGCCCAGGAATTGCTCAACCAGGCAGATGCCGGTGGAAGCACTCCGCACCCGCGTCCGGAACTCGAGGCGATTGTCCGCGATGGCGAGGCAGCCAAGGACCACATGATCCGCGCGAACCTGCGCTTGGTGGTCTCGGCCGCACGGAAGTACTACCGCAATACCGGACTGTCGTTCCTGGATGTGGTCCAGGACGGAAACCTCGGGTTGATCCGCGCGGTCGAGAAGTTCGACTATGCGAAGGGTTACAAATTCTCCACCTATGCGATGTGGTGGATCCGGCAGGCGATCGAGCGAGGCCGGACTGAGAAGGCCCGTAGTATCCGGCTCCCCGCCTATCAGGTGGAGAGCCTGTCGAAGCTGGGGCGCTCGGAGCGCAAGCTGGCCGTTGACCTAGGCCGGCAGCCCACTGCCGCGGAGGTCGCCGCAGCCGCCGAGATGTCGCTCGAGCGGGTAGAGGAACTACGCAAGCTCTCCCGCGACGTGATCAGCCTGGACATGCCGATCGGCGACGACGGCCAGGCCAGTGTCGGCGACCTGATCGAGGACACCGAGGTCCTGCAGGCCACCGATGTGGTGGAGTTCCGCGCGCTGGGCGAGGAACTACGCGCACTCGTAGACACGCTCGCGCCGCGAGAAGCAATGATCATCACGTTGCGTTTCGGGCTGCACGACGGCAGACAGCATTCCCTGCAGGAAGTCGGTGAGCGGGTCGGCTTGACCAAGGAGCGCATCCGCCAGCTCGAGAAGCAGGCGATCGCCGAGTTACGGGACCCTGCCCGGCACGAACCATTGCTGGAGTGGGCTGGTTGACCAGTTGGCCCCCAGCGGCGCCGCCGGCATAGTCACGGGACAGGCACGAAAGACAGGCGCAACGTACGGTGCTGGTTGTCGACGTTGGAGTCGACGAACACCACACTCTGCCACGTTCCCAGCGCCGGGTTACCGTCGAGGATCGGGACTGACAACGACGGCGAGATGAACGCCGGGAGTACATGATCGCGGCCGTGGGCATGACTTCCGTGCTGATGCCGATAGATGTCCTCACGGGGGAGCAACCGGTCGATGGCGTCGGAGAGGTCTGGTTCGCTGCCGGCGCCGGTTTCGATGATCGCAAGCCCTGCCGTGGCATGCGGCACGAAGACGTGGCACAGGCCGTCGCCGCGTCCGGCGCAGAAGCGCCGTACTTCGTCGGTGACATCTGTGAACAGTTCGGTTCCAGTGTGCAGGTCGATGACTGTGCTTTGCATACCCACCATTGTGGCGCGCTCGTCGAGGCCGGTCCTCCACCCTCGCGGCGTGGGCGGGACTGCCGACCCCCTGCCTGCACAACTCGGTTTCTCGGGGCAGAGATCAGGGCGGTCCCCGAGGCGGAAGGGCGTCGTCGTGAGCGATAGTTGAGTCAGAGAGGGGCCGCTGGCCCTGGACAAGGAAGGTCAAGCGATGTCTACAGGTACGAAGGTCCTCATCGGCGCCGGCGGCGTCCTGGTGGCGTGGTGGCTCCTGCCGACGTGGTTCATTCTGCTCGTCTTGGTCGGGGTTCCGGTGGCAGGCTATCTGATGCTCGACGATTCTCAGCGCAGACGGTTGACCGGCCGCCGCTCGCTCGGCTCTTGACGGTGTTGCTGGCGCCTTGATACCTGCGCACATGATGACCAAACCCGGTGCCGGCGGCTGTATAGGGTGAGGGTCGTCTCCTTTGAACATGGTTTGCCAGGTAAGGTGCCTCGGTGCCCAATGATGTGAGATCGCCCGGCTCGAGTCCCCGGCATCGACGCACGTCCAACGTGCCGGAATGGCGTTCGCGCGGCGTGAATGTGATCCGCGGTGCGCTCATCGGCACGGTCGAGACGGTTCCGGGGGTCAGCGGCGGAACGGTGGCCCTGGTGGTCGGGGTATACGAGACGATCATCACCTCGGCCGGGCACTTCCTGTCCGGGCTGCGGCTGGCCGTCGCTGACATTCCGCGGGGTCGTGGTCGCTCCCGGGCCGCCGTGGAGTTCGGCCGGGTGAACTGGAGTGTCCTGGCTCCGCTGTTGATCGGGATGTTCGCGGCACTGGTGATCATGGCCCGGCTGATCGAAGGCTGGGTGGAGGACAACCCGGTACAGAGCCGTGCTCTCTTCTTCGGCCTCGTGCTCGCGTCGTTGTGGGTGCCTTTCTCCAGGGCGGTTCATGCGTCCCGGGTGACCTCGGCGGCCGCATCCCCGGACGCCGGCGGAGCGCCGGACGAGGCCGCCGAGATCCGGTCTGGCGCACAACCGGGTTGGAGGTGGCGCGACACCGGACTCGCGGTGGCCGCCGCGGCGCTGGCCTTCGTAGTGGTCAGCCTGCCGCCAGGACATGTGGACCCGGCGCCGTTGGTCATCCTGGCCGCGGCCGCTCTGGCGGTATCCGCGCTGGTGTTACCCGGCTTGTCGGGGTCGTTCATCCTGCTGACATTCGGGCTCTACGAGGAGACACTCTCCGCGGTCAATGATCGCGATTTCGGCTACCTTGGACTGTTCATGCTCGGCGCCGCGATCGGCCTGGCATCATTTGTCAAACTGCTGCAATGGCTGCTGGAGCAGCGGAGAAAGCTCACTTTGGTGCTGTTGACCGGTGTGATGGCCGGCTGCTTGCGCGCACTGTGGCCTTGGCAGGAGGCAGACCGGGCGCTGCAAGCGCCGGGTGATCATCTGGGCGCGGCCGTGGGTTTCGCTGTGCTGGGCTTCGGTGTCGTCCTCGTGTTCCTGATCGCCGAGCATCGCTGGACCGCCTCGCGCACCGAATGAGCCTGCGCGAGCTTGCTCAGCGCGGGCCGCGGGACCCCTCGGTGTAGGGCAGCAGAGCCATTTCACGGGCGTTCTTGATGGCGCGGGCGACCTCGCGCTGCTGCTGAGGAGTCAGCCCCGTGACCCGGCGCGAACGGATCTTGCCGCGGTCGGAGATGAACGTACGCAGTAGGTTCACGTCTTTGTAGTCGACGTACGTGATGCCGGCGACATCCAGTGGATTCTTGCGCTTACGGGCGGATCGCTTGTCCGGCTTGACTTGTTTGCGGTTGGCCATGGTCTTCCGTTTCTGTTCTGCTCTGGGTCGGGTGCTCCCGCGTCGCGCAGGAGTCTACGGTAAATGAGAATACCTCTCAACAACGGGAATAGCGTTGCGGATTATCCGCAGATTGTCCCACTGATATCGGCCGGCAGTCACGTGTTTCCGGCGGATAGTTCGTCGGATGGATCGACAGGTAGCGTGAATCGCTCGGTCCGGGGTACTAGCTGGAGGCATGAACGCCCATGAACGCGATCATCGCGAGAACGAACCACCGCCCGGCGAAGACCGTGTGGGATCGCCCGGCTCGCCCGCTGAAGAAGACCTCGCCGGAGAAGACGACCTGCTCGATGACGACGACCTCGGAGACGAAGGTGACTTCGCCGAAGAACATTCCCGGCCCACCTTCGCCGACGATCAAGACGGCGGGCCGGAGGGAATCAGAGAGCCTGAGTCGCCCCGGGGCACCGGCGGCGACGGCGGGATGGACTAAGCCTGGATCCGTGGAACCAGGCTAAGCCTCGATCCACCGATCGGCTGGCAAGAGCTGAGGTGGTTGTTCCCGTCGGGGTGTGAGGTTGCCAGGACGTGAGGATCCGCCGGACCTCGTTGTCCGGTTGTTCCATTTTGTGGTCCTCGTATCGCGCAGCGGTGGCTGCTGGGTGGTCAGGTCGTGAGGGCTGAGGGCGGGTCGTTGACTCGGTTGAACAGTGCCGTCCAGGCGGTTTTCCAGGGCCAGGCGTGTGGGAGGTGCAGGGTGATGCGTCGGGCTGAGGACGCGACCCTCGCGGGCACGGTGATCAGTGTGCGACGGATGGTCGCGGTGGTCGCCTTGGCCAGGTCGGGCTTGGTGAGGCTGGCGGCGGCGCGGGTGAGGTTGAACGCGATGACCGCGAGCACCAGCCAGGCCGCGTTCGCGGTGAACACCCCGGACGGCAGGTGTGCAAGCGCGGAGTTCTTCAGGTCGGCGTGGACCTGCTCGATGACCGCGTGGCCGCGGTGGGTCTTGTCGGCTGCGACGGTGTCGAGGACCTGGGGATCGGCGGTGGTGAAGAACGCGTGGAACCGCCATAGGTCGAACAGGGTGTCCTGGCCGGCTGCCTTGTGCTTGTCGGCGTTGAAATCCGGGATCCGGCGGATGACGAGCCGCCCAGCAACGTGGTCGGCCTTCTTCTGCGCGGCGAACGCGGTGAAGTCGATCTCGGTGACCTCGGCGACCGAGATCCAGCGGCCGGTGGCTTCGTCGAAGACGGCGTCGGTGTACTCGATCGTCGTCCACGCGTCGTCGGGAATCGCGGCGATGGCCTTCTTAACTGCGGTGTCCATCCGCACGGTGACCGACACGTCGGCGCCACCGGCCAGGGCGGCGTGTACTGCTCGGCGGCCGTAGTACGCCGAGTCCATCCGCACCAGGATCAGCTGCTGCTTGCCGAGCAGTCGCCGGGTGGTCTTCACCGCGTCGCCGACCAGGCGCTTTGCGCCGCGGGGCGATCCAGCCGCGCCCTTGCGCAGCCTCTGCGCCACGATCACCGGCGCCGTCGCCGCGGCAGCCACAGGGATGGTGAGGGTGGCCAGCAGCGCGTTCAAGCCACGCACCCCGGAGTAGCCGAACCCCGCGCCCTGTTTGGCATGACCGTGGACCTCAATGATGGTGTCGTCAACATCGACCAACGCGTACCCGGCCTCGCCTTCGGTGTCATCGGCCTCGTCCACGGCAAGGTCGGTCCTCGCGCCGAGGAGTCGGGTGAGTCCGGCCAGCGCGATCAACAACCGGGATGCGATCGCATCGAGCTGGCGGACGTGGCCGAACGTGAAGGCCCGCAGGAACGTGCCCAACGTCGAGGGGGCGTAGGCCCGGGCGAACAGCCGCCCCATCCCGCCATGTCGCAACAGGGCCATGTCGTCGATCGAATCGGCACCCGCGACCATCCCGCCGACCAGCGAGCTCACCTTCAGCCCAGCGTTCGCGCCCTTGTCCGTCGGCACACTCAAATGCTCCTCGGCCAGATCCCGAAGCCCCGCGGACTCCGCCAGAGCAAGCACCGGAACCAGACCGCCAGCCGACACGAGATTCGGATCATCGAAGGCTACCGAGGTCCGACCAAGGGTGTGAGAGAGTCGCATCCCAGAGGTGCCCTTCCGGGTTGAGGTCTTTGGAACCGTCGCAAGTCCCAATCTCCCAGCCCGTAAGGGCATCCTCGCGTTACGGCACGCTCACCCCACCACTCTCATCGGTGGATCGAGGCTAAGGCCCCGTAAGGGCACTGGTGCCCGCGTTCGCGACGTTTGGCTCGGATGCCATTGGGTAGCCGAAGGGCATGAAGGTCGTGGTCACCGGCGCAACCGGGAATGTGGGAACGGGCGTCGTCGAGGCGTTGGGTGAGGAGCCGGGTGTCGAACAGATTCTTGGGCTGGCACGGCGGCTACCGGCCTGGAAGCCACCAAAAGCCACGTTCGCCGAGGCTGACTTTCGTTCTGCCGATCTCGACGGGCATGTGCGCGGCGCCGGCGCCGTCGTCCACCTTGCCTGGGCTTTTCAGCCCACCCATGCTCCGGTCACCACGTGGGAAGTCAACGTGCTGGGCAGCATCCGCGTCTTCGAAGCGGCGGCGCGAGCGGGCGTCTCCACGCTCGTCTATGCGTCATCCGTGGGTGCCTATTCACCCGGGCCCGGTAAGCACGTGGACGAGACCTGGCCGACACACAGCCTCCCCACAGCGGCCTACGGGCGTGAGAAGGCCTACGTCGAGCGATATCTGGACGCCTTCGAACTGCGCCACCCCGATATCCGGGTGGTCAGGCTCCGGCCGAGTTTCATCTTCAAACGTGCGTCCGGCTTGGAGCAGCACCGGATCTTCGCCGGGCCGTTCGTGCCACGTGCCTTGTTCCGTTCCCAGCGACTCCCCGTGGTGCCCATGCCCTCCGGCCTGAGGTTCCAGGCGGTTCATACCGACGACGCCGCACAGGCTTACCGGCTCGCACTGATGAACAACGAGGCGCGCGGGGCGTACAACGTGGCCGCGGACCCCGTCGTAGACGCCGCGATGATCGCTGATCTGTTCCACGCCCGCCGGGTGACCATTCCCGCGGTGGTTGCCCGGGCCTCGCTCGGCGTTGCCTGGAGGCTGAGGCTGGCTCGTGCCGACGAGGCGCTGCTGAATCTCGTGTTGAACCTTCCCACACTCGATGTCACGCGGATCAAGCGAGAGCTTGGATGGCGGCCGAGATGGACCGGACTGGAGGCTCTTGAGGAGATGTTCGGCGGAATGGTCGCCGGCGCTGGAGCGCCGACCCCGCCCCTGCAGCCCGCCGGCTGATGTGCGACGGGTCGTCGCGCATCAGCACCAGCAAAGACGTTGATCATGGGCCCGTGCGGCCGTTCAGAGGTTACGGGGGTGCGTGGGCCCATGATCAACACACGGTGACGCCGGTCTGCTCAGGCTCGTCGCTGATACGCCCGGAATGCTCGAGTGGCTAGCCAGCTCAAGATCACTGTCAGGCCGATGAGCAGCGCACCCCGGCCGAGGACCACGCTCCAGTCGGGATCGGTGGCCAGCGCTTCGCGGCCCGCGACCACGCCCCAGTCCACCGGGTTGAACAACGCGACGTTGGCCAGCCAGCCGGGCATGAGGTCGCGGGAGATCAGCACGGTCGACAGGAACAGCAGCGGCATCGCCACGAACTGGAAGATTCCGATCAACGACTCCTGCGTTCCGAGCAGCAACGCCATGGTGCACGAGAACGCCGCGAAGATCAGGCACACGAGGATCGCGGAGACCAGGAGGACGAGCAACCCAGGCGCGTTCTCCGGGCGTGCCCCCATCAGGAACGCGACGCCGAGGATGACCGCGGACTGGACGATCGTGATGAGCACGTTATAGCCCAGATTCCCCACGATCAGCGCGGTCCGGCTCAACGGGGAGGTCAGGTTCCGGTCCATGACCCCCCGGCTCATGTCGTCGATGAAGGAGGTTCCGGCCCAGCCGGCGTTCATCATCGCCGTCATGATGACGATGCCCGGGGTGATGTAGTCGATGTACGCGATGTCGCCGAACCCGGGAACGTCGACCACCCGCTGGAACAGCTGAGTGAACAGCAGCAACCAGACCAGCGGTGAGGCCAGGGTGAAGGCGGCGTAGATCGGCTCACGGCGCAGCATCCGCACCGAACGGCCGGTCAGGTACGTCGAATGTTTGACGATGGTGCTCATTTGGTTTCCTCCTCGGTGCCGGCGCGGTCGGCCGCGCGGAACGAGCGGCCGGCGAACTGGAGATAGACGTCATCCAACGACGGCCGCGCGGCCGTGATCGACGACAGCCGGACGCCAGCGGACGCCAGCGCGGTCAGCACCTTGGGAAGCGCCGAAGCGCCGTCGGCGACGTGGGCGTGCAGCGTCGAGGCGTCGAGTTCGACGCTTCGGACGCCGTCTACCGCGACGATGACCTTTTGCGCGTGTTCGCGGGTGTCCACGTCGGCCAGGTGAACCTGTATGGTGTCGCCGTCCAGCAGAGCCTTGAGTTCCTCGGGCGTGCCGGCCGCGACGGCTGTTCCCCGGTCGACGATCAAGAGCTGATCGGCGAGCTGATCTGCCTCTTCGAGGTAGTGCGTAGTGAGTAGCACCGTCAGCCCGTCAGCCTTGGCCAGGCCGGAGATCTCCGCCCACATGTCCGCTCTGGCTTCGGGGTCCAGGCCCGTGGTGGGTTCGTCGAGGAACAGGACTTGTGGGCGGTGGATCAGACCGAGTGCGACATCTAGTTTTCGTTGCATCCCACCCGACCACGTCTTGGTGATCCGATCGGCCGCTTCGGCCAGGCCGAATCGTTCGAGAAGTTCGTCGGTTCGTTGTCGTGTCTGCGTGATGGGGACGCCGTATATCCGTCCCTGCAGGACGAGGTTCTCCCGGCCGGTGGCGGTGGGGTCGAAGCACTGCTTCTGCGGAACGTATCCGATCGCGTGCCGTACCTGGGCGGCTTCGCGGTTGACGTCGAACCCGGCCACCTTGGCCGCCCCCGAGTCGGCGGCGGTGAGTGTCGTCAGGATCTTCACGGTGGTCGATTTGCCGGCGCCGTTCGGGCCGAGCAGGCCGAAGACGGAGCCGCTGGGCACGGTGAAGCTGACGCCGTCGAGCGCTCGCACGGCCTTGTCGCCACCGCCGTACGTCTTGACCAGATTCGTGGCTTCGATGGCCGGTTCGCGGCCCGCTGTTCGGGTTTGCCCGTCGAGGGCATGCGTGTGCCTGGACATGGAGCTCCTTACACATGGTGTGAGGAACCGGGTCCGCGGCAGGTGACATCGAGGTCGCGGAAGACCTCGTATCCTTGGGGTTGCAGGGCCTTGGGAAGGTCCCCTAACGCGGGTCCGGCTCCAGGGTTTTCAGTGGTGGCCCCTGGCCTCGGTGTTGGCGCACCGATGGCTGGGGGTCATCTTTCCCGGTGTCGTGGTTTCACCGGAGTTCGTCTAAATGCTCTAGCCAGGCGAAATCCTCCTTGAATTCATCGCTGATGACGGCTTCGATCTCCTCCATCGGCATGCCCGCTGAGCGGAGCTCGGCCATCCGGCGCCAGCCCTTCAGACCGCTCAACGTCCCGGACCGCATGTCGTCGATCAGTTGGCGGAGGAACTCGATCTCGGCGTTCAGCAGTGCCAGTTCGTATTCGTGCTCGATACTGAACACGCGTGGCATGCCCAGCGCCTTGCCCTTGTCCAGCAGCGTCTTGTTGGCCTGGTATGTCTCTTGCTGCTGGGCCAACCGGCGTTCCAGTAAGGAGATGACGTCGTCCGGCGGTAGGGCCGGCATCAACGACAGGGCAGCTTCGAACTGCGGGAACTCCTTCACCGGAGTGCTGAGCAGATCACTGAGCCACTCGACCATCATGGTCTTGCCGGCCCCGCTGATCCGGTAGACAGTGCGCTCGGGCCGGTTTCCCTCGCGGATTGTCTCGGTGGCCTCGATCAGTTCGCGCTTCTCCAATGAAACCACGACGGAGTAGAGCGAGCCGAAGTTCAGCTTGATGCTCTCCTCCTTCTGCCGCTCACGCAGAGTGCTCGACATCTCGTACGGATGCATCGGCTTCTCACTCAGGAGCGTCAGCACGGCAAGGGCCAGTGGATTGCTCGGCCGCTTCGACGCCATGCACGCTCCCTAATATACTGAACCGGTTACTTGAGTTCGAGTATTAGGGGTCGGGTGTCCGATGTCAAGTGGCCGTGGCGAACGACGGAACGTGCTGAGGTAGGGCTCAGGCCCGCCCATTCGTGGTCAGCGATTTGAGCAGGTTGAGGTCCTTGCTGGTGACCCCGGTGACACCGAGCTCTCGGGCCTGCCCAAGCTCTTCCGGAGTATCCACTGGCCAGGTGACGACGTGATCGATCCGGCGTCGGACCTCGGAGACGATGTCCGGCGTCAGCAGAGTGCGATGAATCGAGCACGCGAACACCGGCTGGGCAGTGGGCCACGTGCTCGGGTCCTTGCGGATCAGCTCTCGCAGGCGTTCGACCATGGGCCAGCTGCCGGCAGACAGCATCGGCCGGATGTGTGGAAGGTCGTGGAACGCTTTGAACATCCACCAATGCGGTGTAGAGATGGCGAGGGGTACGCCGGGCGCATGCTCCTGAAGCACCTTGGCCACCGCCGGCGCCAGGCCGGGACGCAGCCCTTTGAGATCGAGCATGAGGCGCTGACTGTCGTCTCCGAGGGACACGAGGAGGTCAGCCAGCGTGGGCACCACAGTATCGCGGCGACGAACCAGCTCACCCGGCTCCCACAGGAGCCGTGGGCCGAGGGTCTTTGTGTGGCGTATCTCCGGTACCCCTTTGAAGAAGCGGACATCCGCCTCGACGAGATCGATCCCGGAGTCGATTGCCTCGCGGAGGATGTTCGCGTCATTGGCCGCGCGGTGAGCGATGGTCAGCAATGCGGGAGCGCCCTCGCTGTGCCGTGGATCGCCGCTGGTGGTCATGGGGTGTCCCTGACTCCCTTCTGTGCCTTCCTCACTCCATTATCGAGGCTCGATACGCCCCTCTCAAGGGCGGTGCGGCGGCACACTTCCTACGTACCCACGCTGACAGCCTTCACCCGGACTTGGTCGAAGAGGGCCCATCGTCACGTCCGGCCCGTCTGATCGTCAGGCGTGGCGGTAGCTTTCGAGCATCGTTGCACATCCGTCCGGCTCGAAGGGGTTTCGAACGACGGTCACAACGTAGCAGTGGACCAGATCGCACCCTGCTCGTCAACCAGTTCGATGCTGACCACCGGTGCGGACGGCACCGGCATCACCCAGGTGGCGCCGGCCTCGGGGACGTGCCATTCACCCAGTGTCGTCGCGTTGCCGTCGGCGAGGCGGAGCCGGCATTCGTAGTGTCCATCTCCGCCGCCGGCGACCGTGACCACCACAACTCGCTGGTTGTCGAGGTAGCTGAATGCCGCGGTGCCTACGGTGTCGCCGTCCTCGGTCTGCAGGGGAGCCCCGGGGGCCGCGGCAACCGAGTCCGCCGGCGCGTCATCGCCGGCCGTGGTGGCGGCCACCGTGCCTCCGACGCCGAGCGCCACGCCCGCCAGGCAAGCGGCAAGGAGTGTGGCAGGCCGGTTCCAGCGGATCCGCCGCGGCGGTGGGGTTGCCTGATGGTGGGCTTCGCCCACACCCATCGCTTGGAGCACGGCGTGATCGAAACCAGGGCGCGGCTGGACATGTGGCGCGGCGGCCAGGGTGTCGTCGAGGGTGCGTGCGACGCCGTCGTAAGCCCGGCGGCAGTCGGAACAGGACGCCAGGTGGTGGATCAGTGACTGCTGGGCCGGTTCGGAGACGTCACCGAGGGCGAGATCCAGGAGCGAATCCTCGGTGGGATGTGGTTCAGTCATGACGCTCCTCCGTCTCCATCAGGGCACGCAACCGCCGTAGACCGGAGCGGATACGTGTCTTTGCGGTGCCGAGTGGGATGCCCTCGTGCTGGCCGACCTCGGCGGCCGTGCATCCTCCGAGCACCGCCAGCACGACGGCGCGGGCCTGTTCCGGTGCCAGGGCCCGGAGCCTGCGGATCGCCCGCTCCGCCTCGAGGCGATGCAGGATCGGCACCGCCGGGTCCGGCTCCCTGTGCGCATCGTGAACGAGCCGTTCTAGCGCCTCGTCGTCGATGGGGGTGCCACGTCGTATTCGGACGGCATCGATGGCGGCATTACGGGTGATGGTCAGCAGCCAGGTGAGTGCGGATGCCCGCCGGGGATCGAAAGTATGCGCCGCACGCCACGCGCGCAAGAAGACTTCCTGGCTCACATCCTCCGCCAGCGCGGAATCTCGCGTGATGGATATCGACAAGCCGAATACCGCACCCTGAAATCGGCGCACGAAGGCCGCCGCTGCCGGATGGTCTCCGAGTGCGAGACCTTCGACCAGAGCGGCATCCGAGGCTCGATCCGCATGGGTGAACATGTGCACGTCTGAGGATACGGACCGAACTGCTCACAGAGATTGCGTGAACGCCATTCTCTTCGGCCACACCCGCACACGTTCTTCTGCCAGAGCGGAATCGTGATCGTTGAAAGGCGCGCTGCGTACTGAAGTGACCACGTATTGATCATGCTCTCTGTGGTTTATTCGGAGAGCGCCTATCGTCGACAAGGATGCTTGATTTCAGACGGCAGATCGCCGGAAACATTCGTGCGAGAGGATCAGTGGCGGGCGACACGTTTGCCGTTTTGCCCGATTGAACTCGATTACATAACAAATTAGTATCGTTTGCGAAACGGATCCTACAAGTGCATTTCTCGTTAAGGAACTCGCAAGGAGAGGTAAGCCTTTCTAAAGCAGAGGAACGCCCCCTTGGCGACCTATGTGCAAGGGGGCGTTCCACTACTGGAGTGCTGTGGCGAGCAGTTGGTAAGCGGTCGGCAGTAGCGTTCGATACCTACCGTCGCCACGGAGAACGTCGGCTCAGATCGGGCGAACCTGATCGGCCTGCGGGCCCTTGGGGCCTTGGGTGATCTCGAACTCGACGCGCTGGTTCTCATCCAGAGTGCGGTAGCCCTCAACCTGGATGGCCGAGTAGTGCACAAAGACATCGGCTTCGCCGTTGTCTTGCGCGATGAAGCCGAAACCCTTCTCGGCGTTGAACCACTTGACGGTTCCCTGTGCCATGTGCTGTGTCCTCCTAGGGGACGGTGTTTTGGCGCCGCGCGGTGCGACTCCGGTTGCTGCTGCCGTCTCCCGCTACCGTGCTGGGCACAGAGAAGCGAAAAACGCCCGCTATAACAATCCACGGGCGGTCAAGGACGTGCGAGGAACTGTTACTGCAACCGCGGAAACAGTACCACCTTGAGCCCGCGACCCGCAGCATACGATGTTCGCTCTTTTTGTCAAAGGGTCCTTCCGAACCGTGAACAATGTGGGATCGTATCTGTTAAGAAAGTTTCCAGTCTATCTGTTCCACACCCAGGGTACTGAGGAGACTGTTGGCTCGGCTAAAGGGCCGTGATCCAAAGAAACCATTGTGGGCCGACATCGGGCTTGGATGCGCGGACTCGATACATGGTGTGTCGCCTAGCAGTGGGCGAAGGTTGCGAGCGTCGCGTCCCCAGAGGATGGCCACGAATGGTGTGTTCCTCATCACCAGAGCGCGGATTGCTTGATCGGTGATCACTTCCCAGCCCTTGCCTCGATGTGCTGCCGGTTGTCGTGGCGCCACGGTCAGCGCGCGGTTGAGCAATAGGACGCCGTGCTCGGTCCACGGAGTGAGATCGCCGTTGCTGGGCTCCGGGTAGCCGAGGTCGTCGGAGTACTCCCGGAAGATGTTGACCAGACTCGGTGGCAGCGGCCGGACGTGTGGTGCCACGGAAAAGCTGAGACCGACCGCGTGTCCAGGCGTGGGGTAAGGATCCTGGCCCACGATGAGCACCCGGACGTCTTCGAACGGCTGGGTGAAGGCCCGCAGGATGTTCTTCCCTTCGGGCAGGTACGAGCGCCCGGCGTTGATCTCGGAGCGCAGGAAAGCGCCCATCGCGGTGATCTGCTCAGCCACCGGCTCCAGTGCGCGTGCCCAGCCCGGCTCTACTAGTTCGTGCAAGGGTTTAGCCTCCGCCATGGTGTCCAACTCTAGGGGAGACCGGCGTTGGCGGTGCGTGGTGCCGGACGGCGCACATCACAGCCGTGAACGCACGGCAGGTGCGGGAGGGCGTACGAGTAATGCCGCGATGGCGATCAGGACCGGGATCGGCGCGGTGGCCAGCAGTACCGTGGTGTACGAGCCGGCGACCTGATAAGCGTAGGCGTAGATCAGCGGACCGAAAGCCGTGGATCCGACGGAGATGGCAGTGACCAGCCCGCGGATCGAGCCCAGGTGCGCGGTACCGAAGTACCGCGGAAACGTGGCGGCCTCCAGGACGCGCATCCCGCCACCTGCTCCGCCTAGCAGTGCGCCGAAGATCACGGCTGACATCCCAGGGGTGATCTGGGTGCCCCAGACGAGCCCGGCCGACAAACTGAGCATGGCGCCGACGATCAGCCATCGAGGCCGGACTCGATCCGTGAGCGCGCCCACCGCGAGGGTGGCCAGCAGCATGGCGATCGTTTGCCACAGGAAGTTGCCGGCAGCCGCGGTGGTTGAGAGGCCGCGTTCGGACAGCAGGCTGATCTGGTGGAAGTTGACCGCGGTCGACAACAACCCGCAGGCGGCCACCCCTCCCGTGACCACCCAGAAGTAGGGCGCCCGGACGGCCTGTGCGACGGTTGCTCCCCAGGCGGCGTTTCGATCGGCGTTGCTGTCGCTGGACGGAGTATCGCCGTCGGGGAGCTGACCGAGATCCGCCGGCCGGTCACGCATGCCGAGCAGCGCGATGGGAATGACGACCAGCCAGATCGCCACGCCTTCGACCGCCCAGGCGAGCCGCCATCCGTGGCTTGCGATGAACCCCTCCATGACCAGGGGTGTCATCGATATTCCGACCGCTCCCAGCGCCGAGACGATGCCCATCGCGGTCCCTCGCCGGCGGGTGAACCACAGGGCGGTCGCCGTTGTGGCGGTCAGCGACAGAGCCCCTTGTCCGGCCATCCGGATTCCGGCGAACCCTGCCGTCAGGCCGACGATCTCGCTGACGGCCGCGAGCGAGACCAGGACCCCGCCGAACGCCGCGCCGATGGTAGCCATGGTGCGCCGGACACCGTAGCGGTCCAGCGCCCGGCCGATCCACGGCATGATCAGCGCACCGACCAGCGTGCCGATCAGATAGGCCGTGGATATGGCCGAGCGAGAGATACCGAGGTCGGCCATCATCGGATCGATGAAAACCGACACGGCCGCGGTCTGCCCGGGTCCGGAGGCGGCCAGAGCGATCGTCGAGTACGCGACGATGTGCCAGCCGTAGAAGCTGTTCGCCTTGCGGTATGACGACGGTCGGTATGAGGACGGACGCGAGAGGGGGATGAGCGCAGGCAAAAGGAAGAGTTCCTTGGTCGAGCTGGTTGGTGCGGACGGTTCGAGCTGTACCGCGCTGAACAGCACCGAACGGATCGGACCATGTTACGGCATCGTTATGTACCGAGACGGGCTCCGTGCTCGGTGAGCGCGTTGTCTACCGGGCAGCGCCCCATTGCCTACCTGGGCGCAAACCTTACGAAGTGGGAAAACATCGCCCGCGGGGGCGACATCTCGGGTGCCGATGGGCGATTGTTGAGTCCATGAGTACTGACGCGGCCTCGCGGGTGCTTGTGGTGGACGACGATCCGGCGCTGGCAGACGTAGTCGGCCGGTACCTGATCCGGGACGGCTTCGAGGTGGACTACGCCACCGATGGTGTGGCAGGGCTGAAACAGGCTCTTGCCACGCTGCCGGACATCGTCGTGCTCGACCTGATGCTTCCGGGCATGGACGGCCTCGAGGTATGTCGGCGGCTGCGTCAGGTAGCGCCGATACCGGTGGTGATGCTGACCGCGCTCGGTGAAGAGAGCGATCGGATCACCGGGCTGGACATCGGTGCGGACGATTACGTCACCAAGCCGTTCTCGCCACGTGAACTCGCCGCGCGGGTGCGAGCGGTACTGCGCCGTTCGACAGGCGGCGTGGCGCACAGTTCGGTCGAGACACTGTCCGGAGGCGGCATCGAGATCGACGTCGTCGGTCACGAAGCCGTGCTCGGGGGCGAACAGATCGCGTTGACCGCCAAGGAATTCGACCTCCTGGTTCATTTTCTTGCCAATCCAGGACGGGCATTCCGGCGTGAGGAACTGCTCGAGACCGTGTGGGGGTGGCGTTTCGGAGACACGTCCACCGTGACCGTCCACGTGCGGCGGCTGCGCGAGAAGATCGAACGCGATCCATCCGCGCCACGGCACCTCCAGACGGTCCGCGGAGTCGGGTATCGGTTCCAGCCATGATCAGGCGGTGGCTTCTCACAGGGACCATCCTGGTGGTGGCTCTGATCGTGGCCGGAGTCATCGCCGTGATCTGCGGTGTGCCGGTCGACGAGGCGGTGATCCTGCTAGGGATCACCTTGGTCGCCTCCGCCGGGGCAGGAGTGATCGGCGCGACGGTGCTGCGCCGCTCCAGAGGGCATCCGGTGCGGGCGCAGGCGCTGATCGTGGCCCTCTCGTCAGTGCTGGTCACCGTGGCCGGCGTCGTGGCGGCCGCGTTCGCCATGTTCATCTCCACCCATGACCTCGTCGCGTTGACCATCGTCCTGGTCGTCGCGGCGGCCGTGGCCGTGGGCGCGGCATTTCAGATGGGCGACGACATCGGCGTCGGCACCCGGCAAGTGGGGGCGTACGCCCGGACCATGGTCGGTGGTGACGGCGTCATCACGGGCGTGCCGGAGGTCACCGGGCCGGGGGAGCTGGGATCGCTCGCGACCGAGCTGGCAGAGGTGTACCGGCAACTCGACGAGTCGCGGAAGCGGGAGCGCGCGCTGGAAGGTTCACACCGAGAGCTGATCGCCTGGGTGTCACATGACCTGCGCGCGCCGCTGGCGACCATCCGGGCCATGGCCGAAGCACTCGACGACGATGTCGCCGACGACGCCACGACCATCTCGAGATATCACCGGCAGATCCGGTCCGATGCCGAGCGTCTCACCGGCCTGGTGGAGGATCTGTTCGAGTTGTCCAGGATCAACAGCGGGGCACTGCGGCTGGCCAAGGAGAGGGTCTGGCTGGGAGACGTGGTCGCGGACGCCATGGCCAACGCCTACGCCGCGGCCGAGGTGAAGGGTGTGCAGATCACCGAACGGATCGGCCGGCTTCCAGCCGTCGAGGTATCGGCCCGCGAGTTCTGCCGGGCGCTGGACAATCTGCTCGACAACGCGATCCGGCACACGCCTGCCGGTGGGACGGTCGCGGTCGAGACCGAGATTCACGAGGGAGCGGTGTCGCTGAGCGTCGTCGACGAGTGCGGTGGCATCCCAGAGGCGGACTTGCCGAGGGTGTTCGACATCGCCTTCCGTGGTGACGACTCCCGGATACGCGACGAGCGTGGCGGCGGACTCGGCCTGGCGATTGCCCAAGGTCTCATCGAGGCGCACTCGGGGTCGGTTTCGGTTACCAATCACCACCACGGCTGTCGCTTCACGGTCCACTTAAGGGATGATGTGAGCAAGATGACTGACTTCGAGCGCGGTCCGTTGCGCTAGGGTTCATCTCGACGCTTTAGCGTGTCTACCGTCCGGCCATGCGAGGCACCGCCTCCAGACCCATCCCTCGTCAGGAAGTTACTCGTGCGCCTACGGATGCGACTTTCACCAGGTGACCCCATCTTCTACGATCTGTTCACGGCTTCGGCGCAGAACCTCCGGGCCGGGGTTCGGGTGTTGTCCGAGGCGCTCGCCCCGGATGCCGACCGAGCCGCCCTGGTGGCGACGCTCAAGGACATCGAACACACCGGTGACGAGCACACCCACGACATCATGAAGCGGGTCAACTCCGGGACCAAACCACCATTTCACCGGGACGACATCTACCGGCTCGCAGGCGGGCTCGACGACATCCTCGACGACGTCGAGGCCGCACTCGACTTCATGGTGTTGTACCGGGTCAAGGACCTGCCGACCGGCGTCGCCGCGATGGTGGATGTGCTGGACCGCGCCGCTGAGCTCACGGCCGAGGCCATGCCGCGGCTACGGACCGCCGCCCAGCTCACGAAGTACTGGATCGAGATCAACCGCTTGGAGAACGAGGCCGACCAGACCTATCGCCGGTTACTGGCCCGTATCTTCTCCGGAGAGTACGACGCTTTGACGGTGCACAAACTCAAAGACGTGATCGAGATCCTGGAATCGGCCGTGGACGGGTTCGAGACGGTGGCCAACATCGTCGAACAGATCGCCCTGAAAGAGTCGTGACCGGCTCAAGCACAGGCCATTTAGAGCGCGGTGAACCAGCCACGCCATCGTGGGTGGCTGGCTTGCAGCCAGATCGAAGCGAACCGCTGCCGGGCCTCCCGTGCGTAACCACGCTCGATAGTGGCGAGCGCGCCGAGCCCGAAGGCCGTCTCGGTGTCGTGCGACTGTTGAGCGAGGCGCTCTAGCAGCTCGCCCGCTTGGGCGGCGTCCTGGTGTTCGCCGAGCAGTTCGGTCAAACGCTCCATTTGCCTGGCGAACGCCCTGGCATCGTCGCCCAGTGCGAGGGCGACGCATTCAGCAGCATAGCGAGTGCGCTTGGCCAAGAGCCGTACGTCATGCCACTGCTGCGGGTCCGACTCACCGTTGAGATCACTGGCGGCGGACCACAGCCGCTCCCACGCCCCGCGCACCAACTGTGGGAGAACGTCGCGGGCAAGCCCCGGGTCTTGGCCGGTCAGTGGCGGACGGCCCCCGGTACGGGCGAACTCCTCATGAAGCGCCACGTAGCGGCCGGCGCCGAGCAACTCCGATGCGGCGGCCCGGGCGCGTTGGACCGAGGTCTCCAGCTCGGCGTCCAGATATTGACGGGCCCGCTCAGCGGGTACTTCAGCCGGGAGTTCTGTGACGTGGGCGCGCAGCCGTGCCCGCAGTACCTCGTACTCTCGTAGCTCACCCAGGCCTCGGGCGAACCATGCGAGCTCGCCGCGCATGTGGCCGGCCCACCCTGGGTCCAGCAGCGGCCGGAAGGTACGGATGGCCGACCTCAGCCGGCGTGCCGCAACCCGCATCTTGTGTACGGCGTCTTCCGATTGCTCCGGATGGCGGCGAAAGGCGATGTCGGCGTCGCGCAGGGCCCGCGCCTGCTTGACGACGTAGGCGGTTGCGGCGCTGCCCGCGGGGCTGTCCGGCTGTGGAGGCTCGGCCGGTGGTATCTCAGCTGCCGAGGCAGCGGCAGGGCCGAGCGCGCGCACGACCTTCGCCACGAACTCGCCGCTGACCGCGCCTGCTGAGGCCAAGGCTTCGGCGACGTGATCGAGGACCTTACCGGCCTGGCGCTGCTCGAGTTCCAGCTCCCGGAATCGTGCGGTGACAGTGCCATCCGGCGAGATCACATGGACGGTGTCGTCGACGAGTTCGGCGACAGGCCTGCCCTTGCCGTTCCGAATCTCCAATTTCGAGCGGTCCGTCCGAAGGACCGAGACGAGCTGCACGGGCGCCGTCCGGACGATGACCCGGATGATGTCGAGCAGCGCCACCGGCGGAGCGGCGGCGGATGCTTCTAGTGGCAACCGGATCTCATCGCGCACCTCGGAGGAGGTGCGATCAGCCGGGATCTTCAGGTGCCACCCTTGATCGTCGCCCGTACGGCGCCGCAGCGTGATGCCTTCCCGGGCGAGCCGGAGGTCCGGCGTGTCGAAGTAGGACGACACGAGCTCGACCGTGCCGAGGTCGTCAACGGCGTCCACGCCTTCGACACCATGCAGATCCGGGACGTTGAACAGCCCATGAACGCGGAACTTGTGCTCGACCTCACGCTCGGTGTGAGGGTGAGACATCTGTCCCGGTTCTGTCACGTGGCAGTCCTCCGGCGTCGCTTGCGATCGATCAGTTCTTGCTGCAGATCGGCGAGCGGTTCGCCGTCGGGCCCGGTGTGAACGCGTTTCCAGACGCCGTCCGGCTGCAGATGCCAGGCGGAGGTACCAGGTTCGAAGGCGAGATCGAACATGGCGTTCAGGTCCTCTAGATGTTGGGTGCTGTTGAGCTTGACGAGGACCTCGACGCGGCGGTCGAGATTGCGGTGCATCAGGTCGGCCGAACCGATCCAGTACTCAGGCTGACCGCCGTTCTCGAACGCCATGATGCGCGAGTGCTCGAGAAAGCGACCGAGGATGCTGACCGCGCGGATGTTGTCCGAGAGGCCGGGAACCCCCGCACGCAGGCTGCAGATGCCACGGATCCAGATGTCGACGGGGACACCGGCCTGGGATGCGGCGTACAAGGCATCGATCGTCTCTTCGTCCACCAACGAATTCAGCTTGAACCGGATCCGTGCCGGCCGGCCGGCTTCATGATGCTCGATCTCCCGGTGGATCCGGTTCAGGATGCCTGGACGCAGCGAATGCGGTGCCACCAGCAGACGGCGGTACTCCGACTCGATCGAGTAACCCGACAAGGTGTTGAACAGGTGGTTGGCATCCTCGGCGACGTCGGGATCGGCGGTGAGCAGCCCCAGATCTTCGTAGAGCCGTGCGGTCTTGGGATGGTAGTTACCGGTGCCGATATGGCTGTAACGCCGGATGCCGCCCGCCTCGTCGCGAACCACGAGACAGAGCTTGCAATGTGTCTTCAGCCCCACCAGACCGTAGACCACGTGCACACCCGCCTGCTCGAGCTTTCGTGCCCACGTGATGTTGGCCTGTTCGTCGAACCGGGCTTTGATCTCGACCAGTGCGAGGACCTGCTTGCCTGCCTCCGCGGCGTCCACGAGTGCGTCGATGATAGGTGAATCGCCGCTGGTGCGGTACAGCGTCTGCTTGATCGCCAGCACGTGGGGATCCGCCGCCGCCTGCTCGATGAACCGTTGCACGCTGGTCGAGAAGGAGTCGTACGGATGATGGACGAGGACGTCTCCCTGGGAGATGGCCGCGAACATGTCCGCCGGCGCTGCTGACTCGACGTCGGGCAGGTCGCGATGGGTGGCAGGAAGGAACGGGCGGTACTTGAGCTCAGCTCGGTCGAGGTCGGCAATGCCGCTGAGACCAGTGAGGTCGAGCGGGCCGGGTAGTGAGAACGTCTCGTGGTGGCTCACACCGAGTTCGCGTTGCAGGAGGTCCAGGACGTGTGGATCGACCGTTTCCTCGACTTCCAGCCGTACCGCCGGCCCGAATCTGCGCCGCATCAGCTCGCGTTCCATCGCCGTGAGCAGATTCTCGGCGTCGTCCTCCTCCACCTCGAGATCCTCGTTGCGCGTGACCCGGAACGTGTGATGCTGCTGGATCTGCATGCCGGGGAACAGCAACGACAAATGCGCGGCGATGATGTCTTCGAGCGGAACGAAACGTTGTTCGGACACCGGCAGGAAACGCGGGAAGTTCGGTGGCACCTTCACCCGGGCGAAATGCTCGGTCTCGTTGAGCGGGTTGCGGAGCATGACGGCCAGATTGAGCGATAGCCCGGAGATGTAGGGGAACGGGTGCGCGGGATCGACCGCGAGCGGTGTGAGGACGGGGAATATTCGCTCTTGGAACAGCGTGCGGAGTTTGTCGTGTTCGGCGGCGTCGAGGTCGTCCCAGCGGGGGAGCTCGATGTTCTCCTTGACCAGTGCGGGGAGCACGTCGGTTCGGAAACACTGGGTTTGCCGCGTCATCAGCTCTCGCGAGCGCTCGAGGGCGCGTTCCAACAGCCCCCGGGGAAGCAGCCCGCTGGCGGCCGGAACGGCCACACCGGCCGCTATGCGGCGTTTCAGGCCCGCGATCCTGACCATGTAGAACTCGTCCAGATTGCTGGAGAAGATGGAGAGAAAGCGGGCCCGTTCGAGCAGTGGCACGTCTGGATCCTCGGCGAGTTCCAGGACCCGGGTGTTGAAAGCCAACCAGGACAGCTCGCGGTCGAGGTAGCGTTCCTCCGGGGTGGACTGCTCAGGGGCCATATCACCCATGTTGACATGATCATATGAACAGTAGGTAGATGCGTTGGTCCTCGTGATGCGGCGGTAACCTGACGGATCGCTTTCAGGCGCGCCTGCGGTAGGCCACGTCGACGGAATGCCGGCGGAAACCCAGCCGCTCATAGACCTTCAACGCCGGGGCATTGTCGCCTTCGACGTAGAGCATGATCTCGTCGACGCCAGGGACGGACGCGAGGTGCGCCAGGCCCAGGGCCGTCAGATGGGCGCCGAGCCCGCTGCCCTGAGCGCGCGGTATGACGCCCAACACATAGACCTCGCCCACCGGCCGTGCCTCCGGAAGGTCTGGGGCTGGCGGATGGCATTTGGTCCAGTGGAAGCCGGCGACGTCACCGGCCGGGTCGACGGCGATGAAGAAGCCTTCGGGGTCGAACCAGGGCTCCGCCTCCGCAGCGCGGATGTCCGCGAGCGTGCGGCTTCCCTGCTCCGGATGCCAGGAGAAGGCGGCGGCGTTGGCCGAGACCCAGGCTGCTTCGTCTTGTCCGGGTACGAAGGTACGGACGGTGATGCCCTCCGGTGCGATCGTCTCCGGCACCGGCGCGGATGCGGGCCGGCGCAGTTGAAGTAGTTCTCTGGCCCGAACGAGGTCATGTCGCGCCGCGAGCGCACGCGCTGCCGGGTGGTCACCGTGTGACCAGATCCATAGCTCGTCGTCCACAGACGAGAGCAGCTCCGTCAGGAGGGCCGCGCCATAGCCCTGACCGCGCGCCTCCGGATCGACCAGGAGTTCCGCGGCGCGGCGGGTGCCTTGCGAGCCGGCGAACGCCACGCCCTTCGGGGCAGCCCCGCCCGAGTCCGGCCCTGCGACCAGCGCGACGTCGATCCGCCCGGCCAGCGCGTGCTGCCAGAGGTCGTCGGAGAACGGCGCGTGGCCGTCCGTGGCTTCAGCGCGTTCGGCGAGCGCACGCAACTCGTCCAGAACCGTGTCGTTGAATGTCGTGTCCCTGAGGATTCTCACATCCGCATCATCGCGGATGAAGTGAGCCGGCCCCGGTGCGGGTCAGGGCGGCGAGCATGGCCGGCGCGGGTACGGGATCAGCGCTGCAAGCGCACCGCATCCAGGGACGTAGGAGAGTCGTCTCGCACTGTGAGTTCAACTGAATGGTTGTCCTCGGGAAGTTCGACGACGGACGGCGCGGAGGTGGTCTGCCTGGATGCGCGCTGCTGTGGTGGTACGAACCGATAGCCGACGTTGCGGACGGTGCCGATCAGCGCTTCGTGTTCGGCGCCGAGTTTGGCGCGCAGCCGGCGCACGTGGACGTCCACCGTCCGGGTGCCACCGAAGTAGTCATACCCCCACACTTCCTGGAGGAGCTGAGCCCGGGTGAAGACCCGGCCCTGATGCTGGGCGAGAAACTTGAGCAGCTCGAACTCTTTGTAGGTGAGTTCAAGAGTGCGACGCCCGACTCGCGCTGTGTACGTGGCTTCGTCGATGACGAGATCACCGGAGCGGATCTCGTTGGGCTCGTCGTCGTGCACAGCGGCGAGTTTGCCTTGCGCGAGCCGCAGCCGGGCTTCGACCTCGGCTGGTCCCGCGCTTTCGAGGACGACGTCGTCTATGCCCCAGTCGGCCGTGATGGCGGCCAGGCCGCCTTCGGTGGCGATGGCCAGGAGCGGGGCGTCGACACCGGTGGTGCGCAGCAGCCGGGTCAGACTGCGCGCCTGAGGCAGATCACGCCGGGCGTCGACGATGATCACGTCACCGGCCGGCGCGTCGACCAATGCCGATCCTTCGGCCGGCAGAACCCGCACGTCGTGCAGGAGCAACCCCAGCGCCGGAAGGACCTCGTCAGAGGGCTGTGGGGCGTTGGTGAGTAGGACGATAGTTGCCATATCACGTCTCCTGTCGCCAGCCGTGTAAACGCAAAAGGACCCGGGGAGCTCCGTCGCCCAGGTCCTTACCTGCCGCTAACAATAGCGAACGGAGTGGGTTTGCGGTGAATCGAGCCCGGCTCCAGCCGTCGCTGACGCCGTCGTACAGGGGGCATCCGGGTGCGGGACCGCCTTGATCGGACGGCATCGCCGGACGTTGCCCGGCTGGCCACCGGCCGGCGAGTACAACTATTCGCATGGCGTGAAGCTGGCGAAACAACGCCGAAAGTGTGATGAGATGACGACATGGCGAAAGTGACGCTGCGCTACTGGGCCGCCTTGCGTGCCGCGGCCGGCGTGACCGAGGAGGCATTCGACGTTTCGACTCTTGACGAGGCCTTTCGGGCAGCCCGTACGGTGCACGGTGAGGACTCTCGTTTTTCCGCCGTGCTCGGCATCTGTGCGGTCATCGTGGACGAAACACCGGCCGGGTCCCGTGATCCGGCGCAGGTTCTGCTCGCCGAAGGCTCGGTGGTCGAACTGCTGCCGCCCTACGCCGGCGGTTGATAGAACCCGAAACGGTGGCTTCGGTCTCGCTGTCACACCGCCACCGGACGGGTCGGCTGTGTCGTGGGTCACGTTACAGGCCGGTCATTGACCGGACTGTTGCCGAGTTGTTGCCTAACCGGCGGAAGCCGGCAGAGTCGGTCTGTAAGGATTGATGAGTGCCTTCCGCCCGGTATTCCTTCATCGCTGCTTTGCTGGCAGGTGTGCTTACTCTGGCCTCAGCCTCCAGTACGGCTTTGATGGCTGGTGGGATCGCCCTCATCCAGGTCGTATTCGCCATGGGCGTGGTGCGTGCGTCTAACATGCGCTCGGCGCGCCCAGCCGCATGGCTGGCGCTGGCTGGTGGACTTGGCACTTTGATCTGGGTCGAGTTCAACGGCACTCCGGAGCTCGCGCCGATGGCCGTCGTGCTCGGGCCCACCGTGCTGGTCGCCTTCGTCGTCCAGCTGTTGCGTCGTGACGGGCGGCCGGGACTCAACTCAGCTCTGGCGCTGGTAGTCACTTCATGTGTGCTGGCCACCTTGCCCGTGGCGTGGTTGGCATTACGGCTCACGCCCGACGGCACAGCGGTCGTCGCGCTGGCGCTGCTGGGCGTGGCCGCCGCGGCATTGGCCGAGGTGCTGCCCATATCGAGAGCCATCCGCAGGGTCCTGGGCGTGCTGCTGGCCAGCATTGCCGCTGCCGTCCTTGTCGTCGTGGTGGGCCCGGTCGGCGACGCGGTGCCGGCGGTCAGCGCCGTCGTGATCTCCGCTTTCGCCGGTGTGATGGCCGCAGTGACTTCCGCGATCGCCGATCGGCTTGCCGGTGAGGTCAGCGCCGGTGAGGCCCCGGCGTTGGTGTCCGTTCCAGAAGAAGTCACCGTGCCGGATCTAGCCTCGGCCCAGGGCGGCGAGGCGTCGTCTATCGACGTCGAGGCTCCGGAGCGTGCCACAGTCGAGCCGCGCGCTGTTGCCGCGTTGTCGGTAATCGTGCCGCTACGTGTCGCTGGGCCGTTCGTGGCGGCCGCGCCGACCGCCTACGTGCTCGGGCGCCTGCTGGTCGGCTGACCAGGGCTTTGGGTCGCGCGCTACGGTGATTTTACCGTTGTATGCGCTTTCGGCGTGGACACGGATGACCGGCTCGGGCCGTGCGGAGTGTCGTCGAAGGAAGAAAACCGGGCACCGGGAGAGTTATGGAGCCTATGACCGGACTTGTCGTTGTGGTAGCGGTGCTCGCGCTGGCCACGGCTTTCGGGCTGTGGCGACGCCGTAGCGACGGCACCATGCGTGCGGTGCCGGAAGTCTCCGACGCGGAGCCTGACCTCAGCGAGCAGCTCGGTGGCGATCTCGGCGACCGTGCCACGCTGGTGCAGTTCTCCACGGCGTTCTGTCAGCCATGCCGTGCCGTGCGTGGGACGTTGTCGCATGTGGCGGGCACCGAGCGCGGCGTCGAACATATCGAGGTCGACGCGGAGAGCAATCTCGACCTGGTCCGCAGGCTGGGTATCGCCAGGACCCCCACCACGCTTGTCCTCGACGGTGCGGGGCGGGTGGTGGGCCGGGCTACGGGTGTGCCGAGCCTCGACGACGTCCGGGCCTCTTTGCCGCCCGCGTGATGCCCGGCGGAGCAAGCCGCTGACCAGGGCCGCCCAAAAAATGAGACGCGCCGTATCAAAATACGAGACGCAGTGTGACGTGGGAGGAAAAGGGGCTTAGTCTCAGAGGCGTGTTCCGCACAGAGCTGACCCGCCGCCGCGCCATCGACTACCGGCGCGTGTCCACCATGCTCTGTCGAATGTCCTGACGGGAGCGGTTTCCGCCTGCCCTTCAGCGTGGCTTTCGCTGCCCGCTCCCTACGTGTGCGTTCTTCCCCGGCCCGTCCACGTCAGGAGATCTCTACGATGATCGATCCACGAGGTCCACGCTTTGCCGCCGCTATCACCACGGTTGTGCTTGCTCTAGTGCTGATCACCGGCAACCCGTGGTTGCTGGGCTTTCAAGCCTTGGTCTTCGCTCTCGGGGCGGTGGGGGGCCCTGCGGCATCGCCGTACTCGTTCGTCTACGCCCGGCTGGTCCGGCCGCGGCTCGGACCACCCGCCGACCTGGAAGACCCGGCGCCACCCCGGTTCGCCCAGGCTGTCGGGCTGGGCTTCGCCATCGTGGGTCTGATCGGTCTCCTGGCGGGGGCGACCGTCCTGGCCTATATCGCAGTTGGTGCGGCGCTGGCGGCGGCGTTTCTCAATGCTGCCTTCGGCTTCTGTCTCGGCTGCGAGGTCTACCTGGCCTATCGCCGTATTTTGTCCACCCGTAGTTCCAACAACACACCACCGGAGGTCACTCCATGAGCCGCGAGTCCGTACTCGTCTCGGCCGATTGGGTCGAGCAGAATCTCGATAACCCCGAGGTCGTCCTCGTCGAAGTCGACGAAGACACCACGGCATACGACAAGAACCACATCCGGGGCGCGGTCAAGGTCAACTGGAACGCCGATCTGAAGGATCCCGTGCGACGTGACCTCGTCAACAAGGAGCAGTTCGAGGCGCTGCTTTCCCGCCTCGGCATCTCGCCGTCGGACACCGTGATTCTGTACGGCGGCAACAACAACTGGTTCGCCGCGTACGCGTATTGGCAGTTCAAGCTGTTCGGTCATGCCGACGTCCGGCTGCTCGACGGCGGACGGAAGAAGTGGGAACTCGACAACCGCGAACTCGTAGAGGACGTCCCGGAGCGGGCGCCGACGCAGTACGTCGCGCAAGAGGCGGACAACTCCATCCGCGCCTTCCGCGAAGAAGTGATCAACTCCATCGGTGCGCAGAACCTCGTCGATGTCCGCTCGCCAGACGAGTACGCAGGCCGGCTGCTCGCCCCGGCCCACCTGCCCCAGGAGGTTTCTCAGGTTCCTGGCCACATCCCGACGGCGGCCAACATTCCCTGGAGCAAAGCGGCGAACGACGACGGCACCTTCCGGTCCGACGACGAGCTGCGCCAGCTCTACGCCGACGAAGGCGTGGACCTCAACAAGGACACCATCGCCTACTGCCGCATCGGCGAGCGTTCGTCGCACACATGGTTCGTGCTGCGGGAGCTCCTCGGTGTGCCGAACGTGAAGAACTACGACGGATCGTGGACCGAGTACGGCTCGCTGGTCGGTGTGCCTGTGGCGCTCGGCGATGAGCCTGGGGAGGCCTGAGCACATGTGCGGAGCAACAACTGGTGGCGTTTCGCTCGACGGAGTGGATCTCGCCAAGGAGACCGTCATCCAGGGGGTCGTTTCCCGGGACGACGCGCCGCTGTCCGGCGCCTACGTCCGCCTGCTGGACGCCTCGGGAGAGTTCACGGCTGAGGTGCCGACGAGCGCGACAGGTCAGTACCGGTTCTTCGCCGGACCGGGGCAGTGGACGGTCCGGACGCTGGCGCCTGGTGCGCAGCCGGTGGACCGTTCGATTGTGGCGTCGAAGGGCGCTATCAATACCCTCGACGTGACCGTTGTCTGACGTCTTCGCCTGAGCGGCGTTTGTTCACCTGATCGCTTCCGCACGAGCGATCAGGTGAACAAGCTCACGCCGTCATTGCCGATACAGCGGCTGACCATCTGAGCTCCCGGAGGCCGCGGGAATCAGTAGACGAGGGCCTGCACGCCGTCGCCGAACACTTCTTCGACGAACGTTGCCGCACCAGCGATGCGCACACCTGGAAGCACGTCGTCCGGGCCGATCTCCCGGCGCGCCGCACACTGTGTGCATAACGTCACCGTGCCACTAGCCAGCAGCGTGTCGAGGAGGTCGGGTAGCGGCGCGGCATGCGGGAGATCGAACTCTGCCGCCCGGCCGGGCAGCGCGAACCAGGCTGACTCGCCGGTCAGCCAGAGTGAGACGTCGGCGCCGTTGGCGAGCGCGGTGGAGGCGACCGTGAACGCCTGTGAGCAGCGTTCGGGCGCGTCTGCTCCGGCGGTGACCTTGACGACGAGTGTTTGGGTCATGGCTCCACGATATTCAGTGCCGGCGCAACGAGTTTCGCGAGACCGATTGCCGGGCCGCGGGAGCCTACCGATAAACTCTTGGCGTGCTGGAAATCGTGTTTACGAGTCTCATGGTGCTTGTCGCCGTCGCAAGTGGCCTGATGGCGCTGCTCGTCGTGCTCAGGCTCTTCAAAGGCCAGTCCTGACGTCGTCGGTTGAACTCGTGATCCCCCACCGAGGTTTGGCGCCGTGATCGAAGTCCCTGACGACCTCCACCCGGACTGTGTCCCCATCGCCTGGCTGCTCGGCCGGTGGGAAGGCGCCGGGCTCGGCGACTATCCGACGATCGAGTCGTTCCGGTTCGGGCAGGAGATCGAATTCACGTACGTACCGCATAAGCCGTTTCTCTCATACGTCAGCCGCAGCTGGATCCTGGACGAAGACGGCAACCTCACCCGTCCGGCGGCGCGCGAGACCGGTTATTGGAGACCGCAGCCCGATCACCAAGTCGAAGTGCTGCTGACTCATCCCACCGGTTTCGTCGAGATCTATCTGGGCCAGATCGAGCCGGCTCGAGTCGAACTAGCCACTCGCGGCGTGCTGAAGACCGAGACCGCGAAGGACTACCGCAGTGGCCACCGTCTGTATGGCCTGGTAGACGGCAGCCTGATGTATGTGTACGAAATGTCGGCCATGGGGCAGGAGCTCCAGCCACACCTGTCGGCGGAGCTCAAGCGCGTCACCGGCGGGTCCCAAGCCGCGGACTGACCGGCCCGTTGTGTGCCGGTCCGTTACTCGGCGCCGGTACGGGAAGCTCGCGGGCCGAGCCGGTGTTGCATATGGTCGTGAGTGTGAATCCGTCGTATCGCAGTCCTTTGCTCGACACCTCCGGCGCCGTCCAGGCTCTCGAGCCGGACGAGGGCGTCGCCGCCCACTACGGTGACCCGTTGCGCGAACAGCGGCGCCTGGCGGCCGGTACCGGATTGGTCGATCTCTCGCACCGTGACGTGATCCGGGTATCGGGACCTGACCGGCTGACCTGGCTACATCAGCTCTTGACCCAGCACATGGAACGCCTGCAACCCGGCGAGGCGACCTCGGCCCTGCTGCTTGATGCCAACGGCAGGGTGGAACACGCGCTGTACGGCGTTGACGACGCGGAAGCGATCTGGTTCCACACGGAGCCCGGACAAGCCGAGAGCCTCGTGAGGTATCTGGACTCGATGCGTTTCTGGTCACAGGTCGAAGTCGCCGACGTCACGGATGATTTCGCGATGGTCTGGGAGCCGGTCACCACCGCGGCCGCTCATCTGAGCCGGGTCACCGCACGCGGCCGGGATGTATTCGTTCCGCGGTCACAGCTACGGAGTTACGTGGGCGACGAGTCCGGACTGGCAGGCATTTGGGCCTACGAAGCACTACGAATCGAGGCGGGCGAAGCTCGCTTGGGCCGGGAAACCGACGAGCGCACGATCCCGCACGAGGTTGCCTGGATCGACTCAGCGGTCCACCTGGACAAAGGCTGCTACCGCGGCCAGGAGACGGTGGCGCGGGTACACACCCTCGGACGGCCGCCTCGCCGGATGGTCATGCTGCATCTCGACGGCTCGGTGGACCACCTGCCGGAGCATGGCGACGAGGTCAAGGCCGGCGAGCGGACCGTTGGCTTCGTCGGATCGGCTGCGCGGCATCACGAACTCGGGCCGATCGCCCTGGCTGTGATCAAGCGCAACGTCCCGGTGGACGCACCCCTTGATGCCGGAGGTGTCGCGGCGTCGCAGGAAGTCGTTGTCGACCCCGAGATTGGCTTGCACGTACGCCCGCAGCTCCGGTGAAATGAGGTGCCTCGGCGCCCGGTGGCCGTGACCCGACTCGCACCGCTCAGCCACGGGCGTCGCCGTGCGCACCGTGATCAGTTCGGAGGGTGTTCCGGCTTGCGCCAGCCGTGCCGAGGTTCGTATCCAAGGATCCGCCGAGCCTTGTCGATGCTCAGTAGTGTCTCGTGACTGTCCAGCGCCTTCTTCCTGGGTATATCCGGATAGATCGCGTCTAGCAGATCGTCGTTGCCTGCCTCCATGACCGAGTCGGCATTGGCGATCACGAACACCTCCGCTCCGGTGATGTCGGATTCGAGCGCCAGCCGCATCGCCTGTGCCGCGTCTCGCGCGTCGATGTAGCTCCACAGGTTCCACTTCCGGAGCCCGGGCTCGTCCTGGAAATCCGCGAAGCGGACGTAGTCGTCCGGCTCCATCACATTGGAAAGCCGCAGGCCGATGATCTTGAGTTCTGGGTCCCATCGGCAGAATTGCTTGGCCATCTCCTCGCCGAGGAGCTTGGACAACGAGTATGCGCTTTCCGGTCGCCCTGGGTACTCCTCGTCCACCGGGACGTACGGCGGGTGCACATCGAACGGCAGCCCGAGGACGGTCTCGCTCGAGGCCCAGACCACATTCTTGATGCCCAGCTGCCGGGCCGCCTCGAACACGTTGTACGTGCTGACCGTATTGACGCTGAAGGTGACTGGATTGGAGGCCAGGCCGGGGGCGGGAATGGCGGCGAGATGCACGATGCCGGTGACGCCGGAGACCCGCTCGTCGATGCCGCCGAGCGCGGAGACCGCCTGGCCGAAATCGGTCAGATCAACACGAGTGTGCCGGACGGTGGGGTCGGCCGGCGGCACAAGGTCGACGGAAGTGACGTCGTACCCGTGCTCGGTCAGGTCGGCGACGCAAGCGCGGCCCGCCTTGCCGCTGCCACCCGTGACGATGATCATGTTCTCTGCCTTTCGTCGGCAAAAGTCCGGTGCGTTGGTGGTTGGTTGCTCAGGCGTCGAGGATGAGGGTCACCGGGCCGTCGTTGACGAGGCTGACCTTCATGTCCGCCCCGAACACACCCGTCTCCACCTTGGCGCCCAGCTTCCCCAGGGCCGCGGCGAATGCGGTCACCAGCGGCTCTGAGACCGAGCCCGGGGCGGCGGCGCTCCATGACGGCCGCCGTCCCTTCCTGGTGTCGGCGTACAAGGTGAACTGACTGACGACGAGGATCGGCGCGGACACGTCGGACGCGGACTTCTCCCCGTCGAGGATGCGCAGATCCCACACCTTACGCGCCAGCTTGGCGGCGGTCTCCTCGTCGTCGTCGTGTGTGACACCGAGCAAGACGAGCAATCCCTGGCCCGAAGCGCCGGCTGCTCCGGCCGCCGGATCTGGGCCGCCAGGTTCGCTCCCGGGATAGATGGCGCCGGCTACCTCGCCGCCCACGCGGACCGATGCCGACGTCACACGCTGAACTACAGCTCGCATGAGCACGATCCTGTCACCAGCCGGAGCGACACCGCCGACCGGCCGCGCGCGACGTCCGATTCCCGCCGGAACGTCGCTGCTCAGCTTGCCAATATCGACTTCATGAACAGCACACATCTGAACAAACTCAGCGGCAAGATCGCCTTCGTCACCGGGGGCGGCAGGGGCATCGGAGCTGCCGTCGCCGCACGGTTGGCAGCCGACGGGGCGGATGTCGCCATCACCTACCTCAACGACAAAGACAGCGCTACGGCAGTCGTGGACGCGATCCGGGAACGTGGGGGACGGGCGGTGGCCCTGCACGTCGACAGCAGCGACGCCGCCGGGCTGGTAGACGCGGTCAACCAGGCCGCGGGCGAGCTTGGAGGGCTGGACATCTTGATCAACAACGCGGCTTTGTACCCAGTGGTTCCGATGGCCGATGCTGGGCTGGAGGAGCTCGACCGAACCCTGTCCGCCAACGTGCGCGGGCCGTTCATCGCAGCCCAGGCGGCCGCGGCGCACATGGCAGAAGGCGGCCGGATCATCAACATCGGCAGCAACGTCGTTGAGTACCTGCCGTTCCCGGGCCACAGCCTGTACGCCATGAGCAAGACGGCGCTTGTCGGTATGACGAAGGGTATGGCGCGTGATCTCGGGCCACGCGGTATCACGGTGAACCTCGTGAATCCTGGTCTGAAGCCGCCACGACTGCGTCCTGCGACGCGAGCGCTCCAGGGCACGCTTTGCAGGACGCAATCGGCGTCTGCCTCGACGATGCGAGCCGCTGTGCGACGATCGCACCATGTCGACTGATCCAGTGGTGATGGCCGAGGTCGTGCGCTCCGGGATGGTGGAGTCGCGGCACCGGGGGTCGATCATCGCGCTAGCCGCAGACGGTTCGGTGGCGTTTCGCGAGGGCCCCACCGATCGTTTGATGTATCCGCGCTCTGCCAGCAAGCCGGTGCAGGCAGTGGCCATGGCCCGGCTGGGTGCGCCGCTCGACGGCGAGTTGTTGGCGCTCGCGGCCGCCAGCCACTCCGGCGAGGCATTCCACCTCGACGGTGCTCGCCGGATTCTGCAGAAGGCCGGTTTGGAGGAGTCGGCGCTGCGGAACACACCGGACTGGCCGCTGGACGAGACCTTTCGGAACGCAGCCATCCGACATGGCGAGCAGCCGTCGGCCATCGCTGCCAACTGTTCAGGCAAACATGCGGCGATGCTTTTGACCTGTGTGGTCAATGGGTGGTCCACCCAGGACTACCTGGCTGCCGGTCATCCGCTGCAGCGAGCGATCAGCGACACCCTGGGCGAACTGTCCGGGGATGCGGTCGGGCATACCGGCGTGGACGGCTGTGGTGCGCCGCTGTATGCCATCACGCTGGCTGGTGTGGCCCGGATGTTCCGCACGTTGGCGGTGGCGGCGCTTGACTCGCCGGAGCGCCGCGTCGTGAGTTCGATTCAGGCGCACCCGGAGTACACAAGCGGCACGAGGCGCGACGAAGCGAAGCTGATCAGTGCCGTTCCGGGCCTGTTCGGCAAGTCTGGTGCCGAAGGTGTGTACGCGGTGGCGCTGGACGACGGCCGGGCGGTCGCCCTGAAGATCGAGGACGGCAACTCGCGGGCGCGCCCGGTGGTCATGGCGGCGGCATTGCGCCGGCTGGGTGTTGAGGCGTCCGTGCTCGACGAACTGATCAGCACCCCGGTGCTCGGCGGCGGCCGGCCGGTCGGCGAGATTCGCCCTTGCGTTTAGCTGGGCGGGCGAAGCCGGATGCCCTACCTGCGTATACGCGCGACGACGGCGCGCAGCACCAGCATCATCGCGAGCAGCAACGTTCCCAAGCCGACCAAACGTGCCGGCAGCGACAAGGCCAGTGCGATGCACAACACGAGTCCGAGTCCGGACAGCCAGCGTGGCCACCGCCGTTCCTCGGCACTCAGTCGCCACGCCGCGAGATTGGCCACGGCGTAGTACACCAGCACGGCGAAGGCACTGATCGACAAGGTTTGCACCAGATCACCGGAGAGCACGGCCAACGCGGTGACGATTCCGGCTCCTAGCTCGGCGAGGTGGGGCACTTTGCGGGTCGGGTGCACAGCGGCCAGCACGCGTGGGAGGTCACCCTCGGCCGCCATGGCGAACGATGTCCGCCCGACGCCGGCGAGCAGAGACAGTAGCGCTCCCAGGGCGGCGACACCCGCGCCGGCCGTGACAACAGGGACCAGCCACCCGGCGTCAGCTGTCTCGGCCACCGCTCGCAGCGGCTGTTCGGAAGCCGCGGCCCCCTCCGTTCCGAGGACGGCGAGGACGACGGCTCCGACCGCGACGTACAAAAGGAAGACGAGCAGCAGGCCGATGGTCACCGCGCGGGGGATCGAGCGTGCCGGATCGCGAACCTCCTCTCCGAGCACCGTGATCCGGGCGTAACCGGCGAAGGCGTAGAAGAGGACGGCCGCCGAGGCCAGCACGCCGAGTGGCCCGACGTCGTCGAGGGGTGTGGTCAGTTCCGGTGCGTCACCGGTGCCCACGAGGCCGCCGACGCTGACCGCAACGAGCACGGCGAGCACTGCCGCCAGGATGATGCGTGCGGTCCGAGCGGTCTTCTGGACCCCGGCAAGGTTGATCGTCGTCAGGAACACGACGGCGCCGAGGGCCACGGCGGTCGCGTGCTCCGGCCACAAATATGTCCCAACGGCCAGCGCGGCCGTGGCACATGAAGCGATCTTGCCCACGACGAACGCGTAGCCGGCCAGGGCACCCCAGTGTGGACCAAGCCGTTCTCGCCCATAGTGGTAGGCACCCCCAGCTCGGGGATGTACCGCGGCCAGTTGCGCGGTCGACGTGGCATTGCAGAACGCCGCGACAGCCGCAATGCCCAGGCCGAGCATCAGCCAGGAACCGGCCTGCTCGGCCGCCGGCTGCCAGACCACGAACACGCCCGTGCCGATCATGGCGCTGAGCCCGATGACGACGGCGTCGGCCGTGCCGAGCCGGCGCGAGAGCCGGGATTCTGGTGGGGTCACGCCCCCATTCTCGCCTTTGGCGCGTTGCCTCCCGCCAATGGGACCGGGACGGAACCAGCGACGGCGGGTACCTTTTCGGGGGTGAGTAGGCCGGAGGGGTGACCGGTCTTTTCACCCCGCATGCCGCTGTCGGCCCCCCGGTCGTCCTCTCGTAACCTGGCCCGATGGGTTTGCCGCGCCGATTGCCGTTCCGATTTGGAGTTCCCGTCCTGGTGGCGGGGGTGGCCTTTGCATCGCTGGCGGCGGCGCCGATCCACGGCACGGTCCTCCCGCTGCGCGCTGACGGGCTGGCGATCGGCCACGACGGCTCGCCCGTGGTGGTTCAGGCCAACAGCGGCGCCGAGTATCACGAAGGCACCAGCGTGCTGTCGACCGTGGGCCGTGATGAACCGGCCTGGGAATCGGCCGCCGCTGAGCAAGCATGGTTCAATGCCGGCACACCGCCGTCCGGGGCGTACGCGGACATGGCCGAGCGCGCGATTCGCGACATCAGGCTGCTCACCGACTCGACCGGTGCCGCGATCGCGGCACCGGTCACCGCTTGGCGGCATGTGTGGCCCCGCGATGCGGCCTTCGTGACGGCCGCGTTGGCCACGACCGGGTACCACTATGACGCCGCCCTCGTACTCAGCTTTCTTGCCGGCGTGGCCCCCGAGGACGGCTTGTGGGAGGCGCGGTACCGAAGCGACGGCTCCGGCCCGGTCAGCGACGGGCGCGCACCTCAGATGGACGGTGCCGGCTGGGTACCGTGGGCCACCTGGCTGGCGGTCGAATCCGCGCCCGATCCGGCGCATGCCGCCGCGGTGACCCGGATGATGGCTCCGGCGGTGATCGCTTCGGCCGATGCGATCACGGCTTCGATCGGTGACGACGGCCTGCCGGAGCCGTCGTCGGATTACTGGGAGCGACCCGAGACCGAGGTCACGATCGGCACTGTTGCTCCCATGTCGCTCGGATTGCGCTCGGCTATTGCGCTGGCGCCGGGCCTGGACGTCGATCCCGAGCCTTGGCGGCAGGCCGCGCTCGATCTCGAGGCGGCGATCGATCGGGAGTTCGGTCCTCACGGATACCCGCGGACCGCTCCGGATGGCGGCCTGGACGCGGCTGTGAGTTTCCTGGCGCCGCCGTTTGCTCCCGCGTCCGAGAGCGTGCGCCGGGCCGTTCTGGCCACCGAGAGCGCCCTGCGGGTCCCCAACGGCGGGCACAAGCCAGGTGAGATCTGGGCAAAGGACGTCAACGTCGGCTGGACCCCGGAGACGGCCATGCTGGCCTTGGCGCTGGCCGGCCACGGCGATCACGCCGACGCGAGACGTCTGCTCGATTTCCTTGATCTTCATCGCACCGGTCTAGGTGCGTTGCCGGAGAAGGTCGACGCGAGCGGTCGCCCTGCTTCGGTCGCGCCGCTCGGCCTGACCGGGGCCATCGTCATTCTGACTCTGATTGAAATGGAGCGCGGCGTCCCAGTGGTGCCAGCCGTGTTGTGACGCGGATCCCGTGGATTCGCTTGCAATCTGCTTGCAATTGTTAGCTACCATGTGAGTCATGGCCAAGCCCAATATTGGTGAGTTCCTAAGAGAGCAGCGGAACTCCGCGCAGCTCTCGCTTCGGCAACTCGCCGAACTCACGGGGGTGAGCAACCCATATCTGAGCCAGATCGAGCGCGGATTGCGCAAGCCCTCGGCCGAGGTGCTTCAACAGATTGCGAAAGCGTTACGGATCTCGTCGGAGGCGCTGTACGTCCGGGCCGGCCTGCTGGATGACACGGGGGAGGGGCACGACGTCGAATACGCGATCCTCGCCGACGCGGCGCTCAACGAGTCGCAGAAGCGAGCATTGCTCGAGATCTACTCGTCGTTCCGCTCCGCCAACGGCACCGGCCGAGTCGACCAGCCGCCCAGCGGCGATGAAGTCAGCCAGGAGAGCTAGGAGTCCTCGGATCGACCGAGCAGCTCCGAGAGCAAGAAAAGGTGATGTGACCATGTCTGTTCAGCAAACGAGTGAAAACAAGGCGGTGCGGGCCCTGGCGGGCGCCGCGGACGCGGCTGCGACGTCGCTCCGGGAGATCTCCGAGCGGGTGGTCGAGACCGTGTCGGACGAGCGGTTCCGGGCCGACGTCCGTAGCCGGTTTGCCGACCTGTCCACCCGCGTCTCTTCCACGGTGACCGACGAGAAGGTGCGCGAAGACATGCGCCAGCGTGTTTCGGGGTTGCCGGCGGAGGCGATGTCGTTCGGAGAAGAGCTTCCGGAGCGGTTCAAAGAACTCCCTACCAAAGCGGCCGAGTGGCCGGGCCGAGCCCGCGAGGCGTTCTCCTGGGAGCGCCGGCACGAACTCATGACCGAGATCCCGGCAAAGGTGCGTGACGCCGCGACGCAGGCAGCCGAGCAGGCGTCGAAGACCTACGACGAGTTCGCCAAGCGCGGCGAGGGCGTTGTGGCCAAGTGGCGCGGCGAATACGACCGAACCCTCGGTGAGCGAGTGGTGGCGATCCGCGAGCGGGTAGCCGACGCCGCGGAGGACGTTGCCGACGCTGCCGACCAGGTCGCCGACGATCTGAGCCAGCGGGCTGAGGATGTCGATCATCCTGCCGTCGAGGTCGACGTCAACAAGTTCGGTGACGAGGACATCACGCCGCGGGCGTGAATCTCAGCCACGAGGCGAGGTGGGAGTGGGGCGGAGCCTGCCGCCCCACTCCCACCTCGCTGCTCTGATCTCCATTCGCCTCACCCCTCCCCTCCCTCTGAGCCCTCCCCTCCCTCTGACCCGCCCTCGCTAAATGATCATGTTTGGTGGGTTTTCTCGGGCATCAACAGGGCTACAGGCATGGTGACGCCCGAGAAAACCCACCAAACATGATCATTTGGAAGCGGGCGTGAGGAGTCCTGGAAGGCGGCTGACGCGTAGAGTGGTGTTGTGGACTTGTTCGGTGACTTTCAGGCGCTGCTGATCCTGGTACTGGCCATTGGGGCTCTTGGGCTCAAGGGTTACGCCCTGTTCGACGCGTTGCGGGTGCCTACCGACGCGTTCCCGGCGGCTGGCAAACTGACCAAGCCGGCCTGGCTGTCCTTCCTGGTCATCGCTTTCGTGACCGAGCTCGCCTTCTTCCCGATGCGCGTGATGATCCTGACTCTCGTGGGAACTGTCGCTGCCGCGGTGTACGTCATCGATGTCCGCCCTGCTGTGCGCGCGTTCGGGGGTGGCCGGCGTGGATCGAATCGCAACGAAGGCCCGTACGGCCCCTGGTAGCCATAATTCGCCGGCAGCGAACGCGGGCGTCAACGGGGGCCTGGAGTGGAACATCTAGGGCCGGACGTGGTGTTCTTGCTATGGAACGCCGAGCCTTCGGACGACGAACTGGGAGGGGCGGCAGAGGTTGACCAACACACTGGTAAGAGAAAATAGAGCCAACGTCGACTCATCCCTGGGAGAACACCCGGGTATTCGGCGAGGAGACAGAGATAACATCGAGGGGTTAGCTGGGGGCCAGCCCTCCACAGCCGACCACTCGGCAAGGGAGCGCCACTGATGTTCGAGAGGTTTACAGACCGCGCGAGGCGCGTCGTCGTCCTGGCTCAAGAAGAGGCCAGGATGCTCAACCACAACTACATCGGCACCGAACACATCCTTCTCGGGCTCATCCACGAGGGCGAGGGTGTGGCGGCCAAGGCGCTCGAGAGCTTGGGCATCTCGCTCGAGGCCGTGCGCCAGCAGGTCGAGGAGATCATCGGCCAAGGCCAGCAGGCGCCGAGCGGGCACATCCCGTTCACTCCGCGCGCCAAGAAGGTGCTTGAACTCAGCCTGCGTGAAGCTCTGCAGCTGGGTCACAGCTATATCGGCACCGAACACATCCTCCTCGGCCTCATTCGAGAGGGCGAGGGCGTGGCCGCGCAGGTGCTGGTCAAGCTCGGGGCCGACCTGAGTCGCGTGCGCCAGCAGGTCATCCAGTTGCTCTCCGGCTACCAGGGAGGCAAGGAAGCCGCTACCGCCGGAGCCGGGCCACAGGGTGAGGCGCCGTCCAGCTCGCTGGTGCTCGACCAGTTCGGGCGTAACCTGACGCAGGCCGCCCGCGAAGGCAAGCTCGACCCGGTCATCGGCCGGGAACGCGAGATCGAGCGTGTCATGCAGGTGCTGTCGCGCCGTACCAAGAACAACCCGGTGCTGATCGGTGAGCCCGGTGTCGGTAAGACCGCTGTGGTCGAGGGCCTGGCGCAGGCGATCGTCAAGGGCGAGGTTCCCGAGACGCTCAAGGACCGGCATGTCTACACACTCGATCTCGGTGCGCTGGTTGCCGGGTCGCGCTACCGCGGTGATTTCGAAGAGCGGCTGAAGAAGGTCCTCAAGGAGATCCGGACCCGCGGCGACATCATCCTGTTCATCGACGAGATTCACACCCTTGTCGGTGCGGGTGCCGCCGAGGGTGCCATAGACGCCGCCAGCATCTTGAAGCCGATGCTCGCCCGCGGTGAACTCCAGACCATCGGTGCTACCACGCTGGACGAGTACCGCAAGTACGTCGAGAAGGACGCCGCTCTCGAGCGCCGGTTCCAGCCCATCCAGGTGCAGGAGCCCACACTCGCGCACACCATCGAGATCCTGAAGGGTCTGCGGGACCGCTACGAGGCACACCACCGCGTATCCGTGACCGACGGCGCCCTCGTGGCCGCCGCTCAACTGGCGGATCGGTACATCTCCGACCGCTACCTTCCGGACAAGGCGATCGATCTGATCGACGAGGCCGGGGCCCGGTTGCGGATCCGTCGGATGACGGCGCCGCCGGATCTGCGCGAGTTCGACGACCGTATCGCCGACGTGCGGCGCGAGAAGGAAACGGCGATCGATTCGCAGGACTTCGAGAAGGCCGCCTCCTTGCGAGACAAGGAGAAGCAGCTGATCGCGCAGAAGATCGAGCGTGAGAAGCAGTGGAAGGCCGGCGATCTTGACGTCGTGGCTGAGGTCGACGACGAACTGATCGCTGAGGTGCTGGCGTTCGCCACCGGCATCCCGGTGTTCAAGCTGACCGAGGAGGAGACTTCCCGGCTGCTGCACATGGAAGACGAGCTGCACAAGCGCATCATCGGCCAGGAAGACGCGATTTCGGCGTTATCCAAGTCGATCCGCCGGACTCGTGCCGGGCTGAAAGACCCGAAGCGTCCGGGTGGTTCGTTCATCTTCGCCGGCCCGTCCGGTGTCGGTAAGACCGAGTTGTCCAAGGCGCTCGCCGAGTTCCTGTTCGGTGACGAAGAGTCGCTGATCCAGCTCGACATGAGTGAGTTCTCGGAGAAGCACACCGTCTCCAGGCTGTTCGGATCCCCGCCCGGCTATGTCGGTTACGAGGAAGGCGGACAGCTGACCGAGAAGGTGCGTCGGCGCCCATTCTCGGTGGTGCTGTTCGACGAGGTGGAGAAGGCCCATCCAGAGATCTTCAACTCACTGTTGCAAGTTCTGGAGGACGGTCGGCTCACCGACGCCCAAGGTCGAGTGGTGGACTTCAAGAACACCATCATCATCATGACCACCAACCTCGGTACCCGAGACATCGCCAAGGGTGTCAACCTCGGCTTCTCCGCCGCGGAGGATGACGAGCACAACTACGACCGGATGAAGTCGAAGGTCACCGAGGAGCTCAAGCAGCACTTCCGGCCCGAGTTCCTCAACCGTGTCGACGACATCATCGTCTTCCATCAGTTGTTGCAGACGGAGATCCTCCGGATCGTCGATCTGCGCATCGCGGAGGTCGACGAGCGGCTGCGCGACAAGGACATGGCCCTCGAGTTGACCCAGGGCGCCAAGGAACTGCTTGCCGAGCACGGCTTCGACCCGGTCCTGGGTGCAAGGCCGCTGCGGCGGAGCATTCAGCGCGACATCGAGGACACCCTGTCCGAGAAGATCTTGTTCGGCGAGCTCAAAGCTGGCGAGATCGTGGTGGTCGACGTTGAAGGGGAAGGCCGTGAGGCCAAGTTCACCTTTACCGGCACCACCAAGTCGGAGCTGCCGGACTTGGCTCCGGTCGAGGCTGGTGCCGCACCGACAAGCGCATCGAACCAGACGGACCAGACCAGCTGAGCCGAGCACACTGTGCTGATCGGCCCAGGCGGCTGAGACCACCGAATACGGCGGCCCCTTCCGGACTTTACCGGCAGGGGCCGCCGTATTTCGGAACTGCGAAGCGGCTTTGTCGACGTCGAGCCAGGACGGGTCTAGGGTCGCAGCGCCGCGCGAAGCCGGTGCCGATTTTCGGCTATGCCAGGTCGATGTCGCACTCGTCCATGACATGCTGGCTGATGTTGTCGAACGAAGGCTGGGCTTCTTCGAACTGCTGCTGGGTCTCCGGGTCAAGTACTTCCGGGTCGTCCATATCGGCGAGGGTACGCAGTGCATCGGCTGTGACTCGCCAGTCGGATTCGATATCGTCCGGTGCGGCGTCCGCGATGTCCTCGATGGAAGAAGCGAGTTCGTTGATGCCGTCGGAGTCTGCGGGGTCATCGACGCCGAAACCCTGGTACTCGTCCATCACATCTTGGACGGTGTCGCAGTAGTCGGCATCGCCGCCGCACGAGGCCAGTGGAAGCGCGATAGCCACCGCCGCGGCGAGAGCAGTGAAACGCGTCATGCGGGTCATGGACCGTCCTTTACAGATCGTTGGTTTCAAAGCCAGACCGACGAACTGTATCGGATCTTGTGACCCGCATGACGCGGACTCGATGGTGTTTCAGTGAGGACTAACTGAGGTCCCCGCACTCACTCTCGATGTGGTCGCCCACCCGATCGCTGGCGCCTCCGAGCTCCTCGAGCCCTTGGAGGGCGTCCATGGCGGCTGGATCTTCGAGGTCGAGGTTCTCGAAGTCAACATCGGCAATGTCGCCGAAGCCATCGGCCAAGGCCTCCCAGTCGGCCTTGATGTCGTCCGGTGCGGCATCAGCCACGCGCTGCATCTGCGAGGCGATGTCGTCGAGTGCGTTGGGGTCCTCGAAGTCCGGGTTGGCGTACGCGTTGCCGATCTCCTCGAGGAGATCGCAATAGTTCCCTGCGCTGCCACCGTTGTCGTCACCGCCACACGCGGCAAGCGACGTGGCAAGGGCCACGGCGGCGGTTAGAGCAGCAAACCTTGTCTTACGGGTCATGAATCGTCCTGTTCGGATCGTGAGTTGAAACGTGACCGAAGCACTGTATCGGAATGTCGAGACCCGCATGACGAGGTCTACGCGTTCCAGAGCGGCTGATCAGCTAACGCCGCATTCACTCATCAGGTGATCGGTGATCCGGTCGGCGGAGACCTCGACGTCCAACTCTTCGAGGGCCGCGATGGAGTCCGGGTCGGTGTAGTCGATCTCGGAGATCAACACAAAGGCGTCGGCCATGGCTTGCCAGTCGGCTTTGATGTCGGCCGGAGCGATATCCGCAATGGCCTGGAAGGACTCGCCAGCACTGCCGACGGCTTCCCCGTCAGTGGGGTCCGGCGGGTTCATCATGGCGAGGCCCATGGCCTCGACCTCGCTGCAGTACTCGCCACTGGCGCCGCCGGCTTGGTTGTCGGTGGCCTCCTCGTCGGTGGCTTCGTCCTCGGTGGCTTCGTCCTCGGTGGCCTCGTCTTCGGTTGCCGCCTCGTCTTCGGTGGCGTCGTCGTTGTTTTCACTCATAGGGGTGATGCCGGCGTTGTTGTCGCTGCCGTTGTCATCGCCGCCGCAGGCTGTCAAGGAGATCGTCAGTGCCGCGGCACCGAAAAGCGACAGAATGCTCTTCTTGCGGGTCATGGTGGTTACTCCTGAATAGTTGCTGTGAAACGAACCGTCGAGAGGCTACCGAACAGATGTGATGGGGCAGTACAAATTTGGTATATGCCGCACGTCCGATGGGTGAGCGCTCGCCCTTCGAGCGCGGGCTCGGGCGTACAGTGGCCATGTGAGCGACCGTGAGATCGAGTGCTGGCTGACCGACATGGACGGCGTGCTCGTCCATGAAGAGAAGGCGATCCCGGGGGCCGCCGAGTTCATGCAGCGGCTTGCCGACCGGGAGCGACGGTTCCTAGTGTTGACCAACAACTCCATATTCACCCCACGTGACCTCGCTGCCCGGCTGGCGGCATCGGGGCTCGAGATCCCCGAAGAATCGATCTGGACCTCGGCCCTGGCCACAGCGCAGTTCCTCGCCGACCAGCATCCGCGGGGAAGCGCATATGTAATCGGCGAGGCAGGCCTGACGACGGCACTACACGAGGTCGGCTATGTCCTCACCGACACCAAACCGGACTATGTCGTTCTCGGTGAGACGCGGACTTACTCTTTCGAGGCGATCACCAAAGCGATCCGGCTGGTGGAGTCCGGCGCACGCTTCATCGCCACCAATCCGGACGCTACCGGGCCGTCGCAGAGCGGTCCGCTGCCCGCTACCGGCGCGGTTGCGGCTTTGATCACTCGTGCCACCAGGCGTGAGCCGTACTATGTCGGCAAGCCGAATCCGATGATGTTCCGCAGCGCGCTGAACCGGATAGAAGCACACTCCGAAACCACCGCGATGGTGGGAGACCGGATGGATACTGACGTGGTGGCCGGCATCGAAGCCGGTTTGACCACCTGGCTGGTGCTCACCGGCTCCACCCAGCGCGATGACATTGAGCGCTACCCGTACCGGCCGAACCATGTGATCGATTCCGTGGCTGACCTGGTCGAGATCATCTGACGTTGCCGCCATCGGCCCAACGGTTGTCCAGGGATCCGCGCGAATCCGGGCGTATCACGGGTTGCACTGCGTGAGCACGGTCGCAAGATAGCCGGCATCGGGGCGCCAGAGCTCCAGGTTCCAGCTCGGCTTCTCCGGCTCAGCGATCCGGGCGAACTCGACATGGCAGCGGAACTGGTCGCGCATATTCACGTGGTCGGCCTCAGGCTCGAGCCGGATCACTTCCGCCCATGCGGACGGCCATTCCGACGCCGGAGCGTCGTACCGGGCGTAGCCAGTCGGATACACCGCGAGTCGGCGGCCGTTCGGGTCCGGAATCCATTCGACCCGGTCGATGAACTCGCCTCTGGAGGGACTGTTGGTCTCCGTGCCGGGCCGCCCGGCGTGCGACGTGGGGCTGATCGTGATCACGGCCACGTGTGCGCGCAGTTCTGGATCGGGCCGGGCGGCCGGGCCTTGCGCGCCATGCGCTGGCACAGCGAGCAAAGGGCTCGTCAGTAATACGCCGACAGCGACAGCGACACCGGCGACGTAGCGTTTCATCTTGCCCCCGGCAGCCGGTAGAAGTTGTTGTCGAGTGGCTCGACGAGACCGTCTGCCACGAGGCCGTCCAGCGCACGCTCGCGCTGTGCGGCGGCCGGCCACACGGCGTCGAGGGCCGGCTTGGGAACTGGATGATCCGCCTCCCGGAGCACGGCCATCAGCCTGCCGCGAGCTTGCCGGTCGGTTCCCTCCCATGCCTGCCCGCGGCGTGGTGGCCCATCGTGTGGCGGCGCGCCGGCTAGCCGCCAGGCGCATTGATGCGCAATCGGACAGGCGTCGCATCGAGGCTTGCGAGCTGTGCAGATCAGCGCTCCGAGTTCCATGACGGCAACCGACCATGTGGCGGCTGTTTCAGTGTCGGGGAGCAGTGACTCGGCCAGCCGCCGCTCGGCCGCGGTGGTCGCGTTGGGCGGATACTGCGTTCCGGACACCGCGCGAGCCAAGACCCGGCGGACATTCGTGTCGAGAACCGCACGGCGTTGTCCGAAAGCGAATGACGCGACGGCCGCAGCCGTGTAATCACCGATTCCGGGAAGTGCCAAGAGCTCTTCATACGACGACGGGACCTTCCCGGCGTGCCGCTCCGCGATGACCCGGGCCGCACCGTGCAGCCGCAGCGCCCGGCGTGGGTATCCGAGCCGGCCCCATGCCCGGATGGCGGCACCGGGCTCCTCGGCAGCCAGGCTCGCGGGTTCGGGCCAGCGCGCCATCCAGGAACGCCAGACCGGTTCGACACGAACCACGGGTGTCTGCTGCAGCATGACTTCGCTGACCAGCACGCCCCAGGGCGTTCGATCCGGCGCTCGCCACGGGAGGTCCCTGGCGTGCGCGGAGTACCACGCGATGACCGTGTCATGCATCGACAGCAGGTTAACCGACAGTTCGGCGGCCGCCCGATCGACCAGGTCGTTTGTGGAGCTCGATCCGGTCCTCACGGATTCGTGTCGTTGGCGAGCGCCTTGGCCGTCTCGCTGAGGGCGTGGGCGATATGCGGTACGTCGTCCATCGATAGGCGCGACGAAGGCGCGGAGATGCTGATAGCTGCCTGCATGCCGATCTGCGAGAGGGGGACGGCGACGCATCGTCCGTCGGATTCGTTCTCGCAATCGTCTATGGCAAAGCCCTGCTGACGAGAAGCCGCAAGGTCTTCAAGGTACTCCGGAATGCTGGTGATGGTTCTGGGAGTGCGCTGCGGCATGCCTTCGGCCTCGAGGATCATGGTGACGCGGTCGTCGTCCAGAGTGGTGGCGATAGCCTTGCCCAAGGCAGTGCAATGCAGCTGGTCGCGGTCGCCCTCGCGGGCCGCCAGACGCACTGTGTGCGGGCTCTCGATGATTTCGACGTAGGACACCCGGTAGCCATCGAGGATGCCGAGATTGACCGTCTCCTCGAACTGGTCTCGCAGGGCGGTCAGGTAAGGGCGGACGCGGTCGGCTAGCACCGCGAGCTGACGAGACTGGAGAGGCAGGAACGCCGGGCCGATACGAAAGAGACCGGTGATCGGGTCCCGCATCACGTAGCGACGCGACTCGAGAGTTGCGAGATAGCGGTATGCCGAGCTCTTTGGGAACTGTGTCACCTCGGCCACCTGGGTCAGAGAGAATCCTTCGGGGCTCTCCTGGATGAGGTCGAGGATGTTGCAGACGCGCTGCACCGCACGGATCGAGTAGACCGTTCCCGGGTTCTCAGGCTGTTCCATGTCGCGAACTCCTCATTTCGTCAACAGCACCTCGAAGGCCGCGTCGGCAGACAAGCCCAGGCCGGCCTCGCGCTTGTGCGATCCCATATGTTTGGCCAACAGGTTGCACTTGATGAAACCACACAGATTAGCGTGGCGGCAGTATTGCCGCACACTACTTTGCGTGGTTTGGTGGCTTTCGGGCTGTATGCGGATCTCCCACCCGGGGCCGCTCCCGTCGGGCCGGCGCAGGCATAGTTTTCCACAATCTTGGGACAGTCGTACAAGAAGTTATCCACATTCCGTGTTTCACGGGTGTTGGTCCTGACTACCTGAGTGCGAGTGTCGTGGCCATGACGCCAATACTTGAACCTCGCCCCGTACGGCTGAGCTCGCCGGCCGACCTGGTCGGAGCCATCCCTTCCTTCGTCGGATTCCACCCTGCCGAGAGTCTGGTCATGGTCGGGCTGCACGGCCCGCGCAGCCGAAACGGAGCCGCGCTCCGGGCCGACCTACCAGATCCGGCGTTCCGGCACGAATTCGTGGCAGACCTCGTTGACCGGATCGCTCGAGAGGACCCCGACGCCGTGGTCGCCGTGTGTTTCACAGAACAAGCGGACAGCGACGGACGTCTGCCGGAGGCCGGTCTGATCGACCAATTGCTCGACCAGCTCGACCAGCGAGGCATTGCCTGGCTGGAATTGCTGCTTGTCAGGGACGGCCGATGGTTCTCTTATACGTGCTTCAAACCATGTTGTCCGGCGGACGGCACACCCTTGCCGGACTCGCCCAGCAGCGAGGTGACCGAGCTGGAGGCTCGACGTGCTCTATCCGGGGCGGCGGTGTTGCCAGACCGGGACGCGCTGGCCAAGAGTATCGCTGGGCCGGTGGCTCTGCGCCTTGTCGCACTGCGTCAGCTCTTCGATGAGACCGCGGCGCGGTTGCCGGAGCGGATGCTCGACGACGGCCTGGAACAGGTGCGGTCGCAAGCGCTGGGCCTCGCGCGGGGGATGTTGGAACGCTTCGTCAGCGAGGGCTGCCGCCTCGACGACGCCGATGCGGTCCATGTGCTGCTCTGCCTTCAGGACAAGTGGCTACGCGACCGGATGATCGCTTGGAGCGTGGACACCGATCTCCGTGAATTCCTGGCATTCCTGACGGCTCTGGCGCAGCGTGCCGTTGACGAACATGCGGCGCCGATTTGCACGGTTCTCGCGACTGTGGCCTACCAAGACGGCCAAGGCGCGCTCGCCGCGGTCGCGTTGGAGCGGGCGCTGCGGCACGACCCCGAATACGAAATGGCGCTCATCCTCGACACATTGCTGAGCAACCACATCCATCCGCGGGAGATCCGCACCATGGCTGTACGTGCGCGCCGTGTATTGGAGGCGCCCGTCACGGGGAATGAGCAGCAGGCCGCCTGAACCGGGCGCGCCGGATCACCCGGACCGGGATATTGTTGACGTCGTCTGAAGAGCGATCTTCAGCAGCGCTCGTTGAGGGAGTCGATTGATGACGGCGGACGGAGCTGGCGAGGCGGGCCTAGCCGGTACTGGACCCCAACCGGCCACGGTGGCCGAGATCGCGGAGGCCGGCGCGGCGGTCTTGAAGGAGGTCGGCACCGCGGTCGTGGGGATGGAGCGCAGCCTGCGGCTTGCACTGGCGGCAATCCTCGCAGGTGGTCACGTGCTCTTCGAGGATGTCCCTGGGCTGGGCAAGACGTTGGCGGCGCGCAGCCTGGCGGGCGCTCTCGGCCTCGAGTTTCGCCGTCTGCAGTGCACTCCGGACCTTTTGCCGGGCGACGTCACCGGGTCTTACGTCTGGGATCCCGGGCCGCGTGAGTTCTCGTTCCGGCCTGGGCCGCTGTTCACCGGTTTGCTGCTGGCGGACGAGATCAACCGCACGCCTCCCAAGACGCAGTCGGCGTTGCTCGAAGCGATGGCCGAGAAACAGATCACCGTCGAAGGCACCACGTTCCAGCTCGCGCGGCCGTTCCATCTGTTGGCCACCTCGAATCCGGTCGAGTACGAGGGCACATATCCATTGCCTGAAGCCCAGCTGGATCGGTTCATGCTCCGGCTGTCAGCCGGCTACCTGGAGGCGGCTCGTGAGGCCGACGTGCTCGCCCGCCGGGTGGCCCGCAGGCGCGAGGAGACCGAGGTGTCTGCCGTGGTCGACGCCAGCAGTCTGCTGACCCTCCAGGCGGGCGTCGAGGGCGTCGATGTGGATCAGTCGATCATCGCCTACTGCGTCGATCTAGCGGTGGCTACCCGGAGACATCGCTCGATCGAGGTCGGTTCCTCTCCGCGCGGCTCGCAAGCGCTGTTGCTGACAGCCCGTGCTTTGGCGGTACTAGAAGGCCGGGACTACGTGGTGCCTGAGGACGTCAAGGAGGTCGCCGTCGCGGCGCTGGCTCATCGGCTGACGTTGACGCCGGAAGCATGGACCACGCAGATCAGTACTTCCGCCGTGGTGGCCGAAGTGCTGGACCAGGTGCCCGGTCCGGCGGCAGCGCGATGAGCTCGTACGTGGTCACCGGCGCCGGCCGAGGCGTGGGCCGCGCGGTGGTGGAACAGTTACTCGCCGACGGTGCCCATGTCGTCGCCCTGGACCTCGATGCCGCGGCACTGCGATGGGCGGGCGAACATCCTGCCGCCGACCGGGTGACGGTGGTCGCCGGCGACGCCTCCGACGAGACGGTGACGGCTCGCGCGCTCGAGCACGTGGGGACGCACGGCCCGCTGCGTGGATGGGTCAACAACGCCGCGGTCTTCCGAGATGTCTCACTGCACTCGGTTGGTGCGCAGGCGGTCGCCGACGCAATCGCGGTCAATCTCACCCCGGTGGTCGTCGGATGCGCCGCGGCGGTGCGGGCTTTCATGGCGGCCGGCACCGGAGGTGCCATTGTCAATGTGTCATCTCATCAGGCGCAGCGGCCGGTGCCCGGGTGCTTGCCGTACGCGACGGCGAAAGCCGCCATTGAAGGGCTGACCCGGGCGGTGGCGGTCGATTACGGTCCCCATGGCATCCGGGCCAACGCGGTAGCTCTCGGCACCATCGCGGTAGAGCGTTATCAGGATGATCTCGCCGCCCGGGGTTCGACGTGGGGGCATCAAACGGAGTTGCTGCATGCACTCGAGCGCATTGGACGCCCGGACGAGGCAGCGGCCACCATCGCCTACCTCTTGTCAGATCAGGCAAGTTTCGTCACCGGCGCCACGGTGCCGGTCGACGGCGGCCGGACTGCGCTGGCGCGAGAGCCCGAATTCTAGAACTGTTCCGCAACCTGATGAGTCGGCGGGGCGGGGAGCGCCAGACAGGACGAGTGGTTGCCGAGCGTGCGGGATGGCACGTTGAATACACGCTGGAAAGCGAGTCTCCGGCCATTGCAGCGTGTATTCAACGAGCCATGGCCACGGCGATACTAAGTCAAGTGCGGGCTTGATTAAGTCTAGGGCCCCTTGAACCTAGCGGGCCGGTATACGGCCTGGCACGCTGTTCTTTGTGACAAGCATTCGAGTGACGGCCGAGCAATTGACCATCTCCCCTCACCCTGACGCGGACTCGCTGGAAATAGCTCAAATCGGGCGCTTTTCGGCTGTAGTTCCTAAAGGTGAATTCGCTACCGGAGAATGGGCCGTCTATATTCCCGAGGGCTCCATCTTGCCGGACGATCTGATTGCCGAGATCGGCCTGACTGGGCAGCTGGCAGGCGTGGGGCGCAACCGGGTCAAAGCCATTCGGCTACGTGGTCAGCTGTCCCAGGGCTTAGTGTGCAGGCCGGCAGCACTGTCCGGAGTTGACTTGGCCAAGGCACATGCTGGTGGGCACAACTTCGCCGACGCCCTGCGTATAACGAAGTGGACCCCGCCTACGCCGATTCACCTGGCCGGTCCCGTCGGGCCGGCGCCGGGCTTGCTGCCATGGATCGAAATCGAAGACATCAAGCGGTATCCGAATATGTTCAAGGTGGGTGAACCTGTCGTGGCTACGGAGAAGATTCACGGAACCGCATGTCTCTATACTCGCGTGAATAATTCAGACTTCGTCTCATCAAAAGGATATGCCAAGAAGAGGCGAGCCCTTGTGTACAGTCAATCAAATCTCTATTGGCGAACCATCTTGGCCTACAACATCCCCTGGGTCGCTAACAACATCGCGAACATGATGAACGCGCATAGTGTCGGCATCTTCGGTGAGATCTACGGAAAAGGAGTGCAGGATCTGACTTACGGTGCCGATGCCTATAGCCCGAGACCTGGTTATGCCGTCTTCGATGTTCGGGTGGAAACCGCGGCGATGGGCTGGTGGCTCGATCCCGATGAGCTCGTCAGCATCATGGGTGAGTTCGAAGATCCGCCTCCGCTGGCTCCACGTCTCTACGCCGGGCCTTATGACGAGGACATGCTGTTCGCCCTCAGTAACGGTTCCGAATCCATCAGCCGTACCGCTCTGCACCTGCGCGAAGGTCTGGTCGCGCGGCCCGTCCGTGAGCGGAGATCCGCGTTGACCGGTGGGCGTGCCGTGGCCAAGTTCGTGTCGCCCGCATATCTGACACGTGAAGGCGGAACGGAGTACGAGTAGACGGTCGCGAAGCGTCCATGACGCACGACTCATCAGAGACCCCCGGGCAAGAGGGGTGATCCCAGGCCCCCTCTTGCCCGGGTCGGCGAAGCCGGTCAACCTGCCCGGACCACTGCCGTCTGACCGCGCCATGTGCTCGCCGCGGGATGGGCGCACGCACGCACGTTCTCCGTGTCGCCCCGGCATCTTTTCGTCCTCGGGTGCGAGGCCAGCTCAAGCTGCGTCAGTCAAGGCAGAACTCGTTGCCCTCGGGGTCGGTCATCACGATGAAACCCCCGCTCATGGGAGGCGCCGGCTCATGGCAACGTACTCGAGTTGCTCCCAGCGCGACGAGCCGTCCGCACTCGGTCTCCAAAGCGGCCATCCGTTCCTCGCCCTTTAGCCCGGGGGCTGCACGGACATCGAGATGGACACGATTCTTGGTGACTTTGTCTTCCGGCACCCGCTGAAAGAACAGTCGTGGGCCGTGTCCGTCTGGGTCTTCGATGGCTGCTGCGGCGTTGCGCTGATCGTCCGGCACTCCGCTCTTTGCAAGGAAGTGGTCCCACGCGGCCAGCGGGTCGGCGTGCGCGGTCTGGTCGGCTCCGGGCGGGATGGGGTGGACGTAGCCTAGTACGTCGCGCCAGAAGGACGACAATGCGCGTGGATCGTGGGCATCGAAGGTGATCTGGATGTGGCGGCTCATCGGTGCGCTCCGTCCATGGCGGGTACGTCTGCATCCATGGAGCTACCCTGACACCTCGCGCTGACAGAATCGGCCTCCCACCGGCACCGAGGCTGCATGTGTGCCGGCCATCGATGTGGGTAACCGGCTCGCATGGCTTCTCAAGTCGACCGAGCCAAGACCCTCGTGGAACGGCATGGGACAACATTCGCTGAGCAGGCAGGCATCAAAATGGCGGACAAGCCCTCCCCGCTCTACCAGCTACTCGTGTTGTCCATGCTGCTCTCCGCCCGCATCAGCGCCGACATCGCGGTCGCTGCCGCCCGAGAGCTGTCGAAAGCTGGGTACCGAACGCCGGAGCGCATGTTGGAAGCGAGCTGGCAGGACCGTGTGGACGCGCTTGGGCGAGGCCGCTACCGTCGTTACGACGAGCGCACGGCCACGATGCTTGGCAACGGCGCCGAGGCGCTCATCGAGCGCTACAAGGGGGACCTGCGTATTCTGCACCAGGCGTCCGAGGACACCCCGGATGTTGAGCGGCGGTTGCAAGAGTTTCCCGGCATCGGATCGGCAGGTGCCGCCATCTTCTGCCGTGAGGCACAGGGCGTATGGCCCGATCTCGCCCCCTACCTCGACAAACGTGTGCTGGACGGTGCCCGGAAGTTGGATTTCCCGACCGATCCCGGCCGTCTGGCCAAACTGGTGTCTACTGACGATCTCCCGGCACTGACGGCCGGATGTGTGCGAGCGGCCCTCAGCGACGACGTCGTGTCTGACGTGAAAGGAGCGTGACTCCTACGTCGCCTCAGCTGTAGGTGGAAGCGGGATGGACAGGAGAGCGCGTCGTCATCCGAACGTGGCGAGGTGAGCTAGCCATGGCCCGGCGACCGTAAGGGTAGGGACGACGATGAGCGCCGCGGCACCTATGTAGACCGCGGCTGCGAGATGGCGATGCGCAGGTGGCATCGGCTTGCCGAGGCGCTGGATCCTGGCCAGCGGCGAGACACTCCCAGAGCCGAGCGCTCCTGCCGGCACCTGAGCGTCGGCCAGACGGACCAGTGCCCGTCCGAGCGGGAGCGCGCCGGCTCGGCGCCGGGCGGCGTCGTCGGCAAGCATCTCGATCAACCCGGCGGCCGTGTCCAAAGCGGCACGGCTGCGTACCACCCGCGGAAACGCATTGTGCAGGGCCGTGAACCCCTCGAGTACGAGGTCGTGGCGGGCCCTTGCGTGCGCTCGTTCGTGTTCCAGAACCGCGCGGATCTCGGCGTCGTTCAACGTTTCGACAGCTGACGACGAGACCACCAGCCGCGCAGACAGTCCCGGCAGGCAGTAGGCGAAGGCCTCTTGGGCGTCGAGCACCCGAGCCCCGGGTGCACGGTGGTCTTTCCGGCTGACCAGATCAACGAGCTGGCGATGCCGCCGGCGCCTGGCCCGAAGACTTGTGCCGAGCGTGTGAGCTGCCCAGAGCAGTCGGGCCAGCACCAACAATGTGAACGTGGCGGCCGCGGTGTGCAGGATCAGCATGCCGGTGCCCGGCCGGTCGTAGTAGGCGGCCAGGGTGGCGACCGACAGGCCGGCACCGAGGGCTGACAACAACGCGGCCAGGGTGAGCGCTTGCCACAGTACAAGGGCGGCCCGCGGCACCCGGCTCTGCCACTGGGCCCGGGCGAGCCACTCGGGTGCTGGACCAGCCAGGATCAACGCCAGCACGGTGAGGACCACCGGCGTGGCCGTGATCGGCAGTGGCGTGATCACGTCACGTCGTCCCGGCGTTCCAGTTCGGCCAGCGCAGCGCGCAACGCCGCGGCGTCGTCAGCGGATGCGGTGTCGACGAAGCGGACGAGGGCTGAGGCGCGGTTCGCGCCGTCGGCGTTGCCCAAGGCGTCGTGCATCAGCTCCGCGGTGAGTTCGTCCAGGCTGACAGCTGGTCGGTAGAGATAGGCGCGGCCGTCCCTGATCTGCTCGACGGCGCCCTTCTTGGCGAGCCGGTCCAGCACGGTCATCACCGTGGTGTAGGCGATGTCCCGGGTGCTGCCGAGTGCGTCGTGCACCTGGCGCACCGTGGCCGCCTGCGGTTGACCTGCGGGAAGGCTGTCTTGACCGGTGTTATTGGAGTCGTGGGTGAGGTGCCACAGATAGTCCATGACCGCCCGTTCGAGTTCGCCTAGTTGCGCGCGTCGTCCTTGAGCCACAGGTCCAGCATACCTACCCCTCGTAGTACGACCCCATGTAGTAGGTAATTACTACGCCTAGTAGTATCTACGACGGCTCGTAGTAATCAAGGAGTGTGCTGATGGACGTCGTCGATCTGGCGAGATGGCAGTTCGGGATCACTACCGTGGTCCATTACTTCTTCGTCCCGTTCACGATCTCGATGGCGTTCCTCGTTGCCATCATGCAGACGATCTGGATGCGCACCCAGGACGAGCGATGGCTGCGGCTGGCCAAGTTCTTCGGCAAATTGCTGCTGATCAACCTGGCGGTGGGAATCGTGACCGGGCTGGTTCAGGAGTTCCAATTCGGGCTCAACTGGAGCGACTTCAGCCGATTCGTCGGGGACATCTTCGGCGCGCCGCTGGCGATGGAGGCGTTGCTGGCCTTCTACCTGGAGTCGGTGTTCGTCGGGGTGTGGATCTTCGGGTGGGGGCGCATCCCGCCCAAGGTGCATCTGGCCGCTATCTGGGTCACCGCATGTGCCACGTTGTTTTCCGCATACTTCATCCTGGCGGCCAACTCCTTCATGCAGAATCCGGTCGGCTACGAGATCAACGAGGAGGCGGGCCGCGCCGAGCTCACCGATTTCTGGGCAGTACTGACCAACAAGGTGACACTCATCACCTTTCCTCATACGATCTTCGCCGCGTTCCTGGTGGGCGGGGGTGTTGTAGCCGGCATCGCGATGTGGCACTTGGTTCAAGGTCGCCGGGAACCGGTCATGGGTGAGCCTGGAGGGGCAAGCGACGCCGGAGTGTTCCGCAAGGCGCTGCGCATCGGAGCGATTACCGTCTTGATCGGCGGTGTCGGCACCGCTGTGACGGGTGATATCCAGAGCAAAGTCATGACCGAGGTGCAGCCGATGAAGATGGCTGCCGCGGAAGCACTCTACGAGACGCAGGAAGCGGCACCGTACTCGCTGTTCACGGTCGGAAGTCTCGACGGCAGCCGGGCCCTGTATTCGATCGAGATCCCGTATCTGCTGTCCTTCCTTTCCACCGGGTCATTCGAAGGGGAAGTCCAGGGGATCGATGACATCCAGGAGGAGTACCAGGAGCTCTACGGCCCCGGCGACTACGCGCCGAACATCCCGGCCACCTACTGGACGTTCCGGCTCATGATCGGATTCGGTGGACTCGCCGCGGCGATCGCCGCCTGGCAATTGTGGTCCACCAGGCGAGGCCGGGTGCCGACGTCGGCGTGGGCCCTGCGGGCCGCGGTGGTGCTGCCGTTCCTGCCGCTGGCGGCCAATACGTTCGGATGGATCTTCACCGAGATCGGCCGGCAACCATGGCTGGTCTTCGGCCTCATGCCGACCGCATCCGGCGTGACTCCAGGCTCAACCGCGGGCAGTGTCTTCGCCACCCTGGCGGCATTCACCGTCCTCTACGCGGGGTTGACATGGCTCTGGATCTGGCTTCTTGTCAAATACGCCCGCCCCGGCCTGCCCGATATCAGTGCTGAGGCGCGCTGGGGGCGAGGTCGTTCCGGGGAGCCTGCCGCCGGGCCGGGTGGCGACGACGTCGACGGCTTGCAACCCGATCCAGATGACGATGCTGATCAGCCACTCACTTTCGCCTACTGAGCACACATGATCAATGAGAAGGATGGGTGAGCCATGGACCTGGCAACCGTCTGGTTCGTCCTGGTAGCTGTTTTGTGGGTCGGCTACCTCGCGCTGGAGGGATTCGACTTCGGGGTTGGACTGCTGACCAGGAACCTGGCCCGAAACGACCGTGAGCGCCGGGTGCTGATCAACACCATCGGGCCGGTGTGGGACGGCAACGAGGTCTGGATGGTGGCGGCCGTCGGAGCGACGTTCGCCGCATTCCCCGAGTGGTATGCCACCGCGTGGTCCGCTTACTACCTGCCCCTGGTGCTCATCTTGATGTCGCTGATCGTGCGTGGGCTGGCTTTCGAATACCGCGCCAAACACGACTCAGAGCAATGGAGGCGATGGTGGGACCGGGCGATTTTCTGGGGATCGGCGCTTCCGGTGTTCTTGTGGGGCGTGTTACTGGCGGGTTTTGTGCAAGGCCTGCCGTTGGACGCACGGCATGACTTCGTCGGCGGATTGGCTGACATCGTCACCCCGTACACGTTGCTCGGCGGCGTCGTGACTCTCATGCTCGCGCTTGTGCACGGGGCGCACTACGTCGCCCTCAAGACCGTCGGTGACATCCGTACCCGGGCCCGGGCGTTGGCCGGCCGGGCCACTGCGATCAGCGTGCTGACTACCGGAGTCTTCGTGCTTTGGACCGTCGCAGCACACGGCGGCGGCTCGGTGACCTGGCTGGCGTGGATCGCCGGGGCAGCCGCCATCGCGTCTTTGACCACGGGGGCCGCGATGAACACGCGCGGCAGGGAAGGGTGGGCGTTCATCGCGACCTTCGCCACAGTGGTGCTTGTCGGTGTGGCGTTGTTCTCCACGCTGTACCCGAATGTGTTGCCTTCCACGTCTGACATCGGTGGTCTGACCATCGCGAACGCGTCATCCACGAATTACACACTGACGGTTATGACCTGGGCAGCCGTGCCGCTGGTGCCGATGGTGCTGGCATATCAGTCCTGGGTGTACTGGATGTTCCGGCGCCGGATCGGGGTCCAGCACATTCCGTGATCACCGAGACGGCCCGAACATCGAGCTGTGCGGGCGGGCCGTCCAGTGGGTCCAGAGCGGCCGGTAGCCGAGTCCGTGCCAGAACGGCGCGGAGACCGGATTGACCACACAGTAGTGCAGCAGCTTCGTCTCGATGGCGGCATCCCGGAACCGTTCGTGCGCCGCATCGACGAGGGCGCGCCCGATCCCCGTCCCGCGCGCCTCAGCGGTCACGCTCAAACACTCGAGGTAGCCCGCACGGCTGACGTTGACCAGTCCCGTGATCCACTCCGTTCGGGGTGGCAGATCGACGATCACCAGGCCCACGGCCTTGGGGCCTCGTTCAGCGAGCATGATTGTGCCGTCGTGCCTCGCCAGCGCTGCCGTCAGACGCGCACGAAGCGTCCGTTCAGTAGGTTCGCGCACGGTACAGCTGCCGAACTGCTCGTCGTAGCGGAGCGCTTCCAGCTGAAGCGCCACGACGCTGTCGAGGTCTGCCGGCTCGGCGCGGCGTATCCGCACCGAGGGGTCGGTGTCGCCCGGAGTGGACACCGGCCGCTCGTGAATCGCGACGGCGGCTGTTGGCAAGAACCCATGCCGGACCAGCGCGGAGACAGCGGCGGTGTCGCGGCTGGGCCAGGTGATGGAGGCCGCGGTCTCGTCGTCGGCCTGCTGTTCCCCGGCGATGACATCTCGCCACTTGTTCAGCAGGGCGTGCAGCGCGGCGGTCAGATCGGACCCGTCGAGCCGGACCTTGAGGGAATGCTGGTGGAGTGCCTGGAAACAAGATGCGAAATCTTCGGGCGCCACCCGGCTGGTCTGGCCGAGTCCGGCCGCTTGGGAGTCTCCGATCGAGGCAGTGATCATCGTGGCGCCAGAGGTGGGCGTCAGCGGACCAAGTGCCGGTAGCGCGTCGTCTACGCGTCGTAGTCGCAGGGTGTGTGCCGCGGCCAGCGCGTCAGGCGTAGGCGAGGTCATCCCGGGCACGTTAACAGAAGCGGAGCAACTGCGTCGTTGGATCGGCGCGTGCTCACAGCATGTGGAAGTCGGCGAAGTCGAAGCCGGGCGAGACGACACACGAAACCAGCACACTCTGGTCGGTGGTGGGCTGGGCCGACTGCCATATTCCAGGCGGGACGATCACTTGAGGGGACTCGCCGGCGGCGACGTTCGGACCTAGGACCAGCGTCTGCGGCTGCAAACCGGGTGCCTCACCGTCGCCGGCGAGCTTGATTTGAAGCGGGCCGCCGCGGTGCCAGAGCCATATTTCCGCGGATTTCACCACGTGCCAGCGTGACTCTTCACCGGGGCCGAGAAGGAAGTAGATGCATGTCGCGGCTGCACGTTGGCCGTTGTATCCATCCGGCCAGAGAGTGGTATCGGAACGCCAGGTCTCCCGGTACCAGCCTCCTTCCGGGTGCGGCTCGAGGTCGAGTTCTTCGGCGATGTGTGGCCGCGGCCGGTCGGCAGACATGGCGTCACACTAACCCGTTATCCCCCGCAGGAGCTGGTCCAAGCCTGACTTGATGCGATCGGCGCTCATGCCGTCGTCGGTGTTCTGGTGCAGGAAAAGGCGGCCGGAGAGGGTTGCGAGCAGTGCGTCGGCGAGGTAAGTGGCGTCGAGCTCCGGGTTGATCTCGTCGAGCAGCATCGAGATGTGGCGTCGTCGTACGCCGTAGGCGCCCGTTTGGTAGTGCTGGCTGCTGGATTCGGCCATGGCGAGTATCTCGGCCTGTTCGCTGAGCAGGTCGACACATCGGTGCAGGAAAGCGTGGAGCCGATCGGCCGCTGGCGCCCCCGGGCCGAGCGGCGGAGCGCCGAACATGAAGCCGGCCTGGAATGTTCTTTCGTGCTGGTCGAGAAGGGCATACGCCAGACCGGAGCGGTCGCCGAAGCGCCGGTACACGGTGCCGATCCCGACGCCTGCTGCCGCTGCGACGGTCTCCATGGACAGCGCGGCCACGCCGTCGTCTCGAAGGATCCGGGCAGCCGCATCGAGAAGGATCCTGCGGTTTCGGGCGGCATCGGCACGTTCTGGCCGCGGCCGATCCTGAAGCGTCAGCGAGACGCTTGTACCCGCGGCGCGATCACTATCGGCCATCGTCACCTCCCAACCAGCTAACCCTAGGCCTTCCGCAGCTCACTCCTGGCCATGATCACGAACACTTTGCGTCATATTCGGGCATGTAAAGCTCATGATCATGGAACGGTGCCAGGTGCCCAAACCCGGGTGATGCGTCCGGTGGGAGACGACTACGATCGAGGCCATGCCCGAGTCTGCCGACAACGCCTTCTACGTCACGACGCCGATCTATTACGTCAACGACGCGCCCCACATCGGCCATGCGTACACCACCGTGGTGACCGATTTCGTTGCCCGTTGGCACCGGCAGCGGCAAGAAGACGTTTGGTTCCTGACGGGCACCGACGAACACGGCGAGAAGGTGCTGCGAACCGCGGAGGCGAACGGCGTCGACGCGCGCGCCTGGGCCGACCGCCTGGTCGAGACCGCGTGGCGGCCAGTGCTGGAGACCATCGACGCCTCGAACGACGACTTCATCCGGACCACTGAACAGCGTCACGTCGACCGCGTCCAGGAGTTCATGCAGAGCCTCCACGAGGCGGGCGAGATATTCGAAGGCACCTACGAGGGCGCCTATTGCGTCGCATGCGAGGAATACAAACAGCCTGCCGACCTGGTCGAGGGCACTGGTGAGTTCGCTGGTCAGCAGCTGTGTGCCATTCACGGCCGGCCAGTCGAGATGCTGGCGGAGAAGAACTACTTCTTCCGGATGTCGGCCTACACCGACCGTTTGCTCGCGCACTACGCGGAGAATCCGGACTTCGTCCAGCCGGAGAGCGCGCGCAACGAGGTCGTCAGCTTTGTGAAGCAGGGCTTGCAGGATCTGTCGATCTCACGCTCCACCTTCGACTGGGGCGTCACGGTGCCCTGGGACGAGTCACATGTCATCTATGTGTGGATCGACGCGCTGCTCAACTACGCGACCGCGGTGGGATACGGCACCGACAACGACCGGTTCAATCGGATCTGGCCGGCCGACATCCACTTCGTGGGCAAGGACATCCTGCGCTTTCACGCGGTGATCTGGCCGGCCATGCTGATGGCGGCCGGCATTCCGCTGCCCAAGAAGGTGTTTGCGCACGGGTGGCTTCTGGTCGGTGGCGAGAAGATGAGCAAATCCAAACTCACCGGTATCGCTCCCGCCGAGATCATCGATACGTTCGGCTCCGACGCGTTCCGTTACTACTTCCTGCGTGCGATCGCCTTCGGCCAAGACGGGTCGTTCTCGTGGGAGGACATTGCGGCGCGGTACCAGGCTGAATTGGCGAACGGACTGGGAAATCTCGCTTCGCGGGTCTCCGCGATGGTCGGGAAGTACTTCGACGGGGTGCTCCCGGCGCCAGGGGAGTCCACTGAGGCGGAAGACGTTCTGGCCGGAGTCGCCCAGCAGGCGGTGGCCGACGCCGACGCTGCGGTAGACAGAGTCGCTCCGCACGAAGCGCTGAACGCGGTGTGGACGTTGGTCGACGCGGTCAATGGTTACATCACCGAGCAACAGCCCTGGGCAGTGGCCAAGGACGAGACACAGCGTGAGCGCCTCGCCACCATCCTGTATGCCGCCGCGGAGTCGGTGCGAGTCCTGGCGGTGCTCCTGAACCCGGCCATGCCCAAGGCGTGCGTCAAGATATGGGAGAGCCTCGGCGCCGAGCCATCGCTGGGCCCCCTTGCCCGGCAGCCTCTTGGTGACGCCGGACGCTGGGGGCAGCTCGTCCCCGGCGCCACGGTGACCAAAGGGGAGGCGCTCTTCCCTCGCCTCGACGCCTCGTGAACGTCACGACGTGCCGGACCGGACGGTCACTGTCGACGACGTTCCTGGTCGGGTTACAAGGAAAGCGATGAGCCGGATACAACGTTCGGAAACGACGGAGGACGGGCGGAAGCGGAATCTCTCGCGGCCGCCTGCACCGGAGCCGTTGCCCGCACCCGTGACGGATACCCATTGCCATATGGACATCGTCGACGGCCCGGACGGTGACACGTTCGGCCCGGACGAGGCGCTTGCCGCCGCGGCGGACGTCGGGGTCTCCCGGGTCGTCCAGGTCGGCGTCGACCTGCCGAGTTCGGCGATGGCCCTGGATATGGCACAGCGATATTCGAATGTCGTCGCCACTGTCGCGGTGCATCCGAACGAGGCGCCGAGGCTGGCAGGGCGCGGTGAGCTGACCGATGCGCTGTCACGTATCGACGAGCTTGCCGGCGCCGGTGACACGGTGCGAGGCGTCGGCGAGACCGGGCTGGACCATTTCCGCACCACGTCGGCGGGGTTCGCCCCGCAAGAGGAGTCTTTCCGTGGACACATCGAGATCGCTCGCCGGCGTGACCTTGCGCTGGTGATCCATGATCGCGACGCGCACGGCGACATCCTCCGGGTGCTCGACGACGCGGATCTGCCCGACCGAGTGGTGTTCCACTGCTTCTCCGGCGACGCCGAGATGGCGCGGCATTGCGCGGAGCGAGGATGGTTTCTCTCCTTCGCCGGGCCGATCACATTCAAGAATTCGCAGGCTTTGCGCTCTGCGCTGAAAGTGACGCCCCTCGACCAGGTCTTGGTGGAGACCGACGCGCCGTTCCTCACACCACACCCGCACCGCGGGCGCCCGAACGCGTCGTACCTGGTCCCGCTGACAGTTCGGACGATCGCGGACGTCCTGGAACGTGACCTGGAGACGGTTTGCAACTCGATCCAAGCCAACACAAACAGGGCACTCGGCGCATGGTGATCCTCATCACGGCAAGGGGTTGCATAGCGGGTTATGCGCCCACATTTCTTGCCGCAAGGTGGTGTCGAGCTTGACATCTGCGCCAGGTACGTTACCGTTCCGTGACTGTGAGCCGGAGTCGGGGAAGCTCCGGGTGACAACCAAGCGGACCAGCTTCGCACTCCCGGTCTTCGGACCCGTGCGGAGTGCGAAGTGAGGCGAGCAGAGGGAGTTGCCTGCCCCGTGCCCGGGAAGCGCAACCACAGGAGCACCGTGCGTCCGTCCTTCAAGACGATCGCGATCAACGCGAGCGTCGTCACCGCCCTCGTGGCTGGTGGCGTCGCGTACATGACGTTCAACAATGCCGTCGTCCTCACCGTTGACGGCGAAACCGAGACCGTCCACACGTTCTCCAACGACGTTGGTTCCGTGCTGGAGAGTCAAGGTATCGAGATCGGCAGCCGCGACGAGGTAGTTCCGTCGCCGGACAGCAAGATCGAAGACGGCACCGAGATCACCGTGCGTTACGGCCGTGAGGTAACCGTCACCGTCGATGGCGAAGAAGAGACCTTCTGGACCACTGCTTTGTCGGTCGATGAGGCTCTTGCCGAACTCGGGATCCGTGATGATGGCGCCGACTTGTCGGTCGCCCGATCGCTGGACATCGGTCGTGGCGGTCTGGACTTCGAGGTTCGTACTCCGAAGGACATCACGCTGATCGCCGACGGCGACGAAGAAGAGCTGACCATTACGGCGCTGACCGTCCGCGAGGCTCTCGCCGACTTCGACGTCGACCTCGGTGAGCTCGACATCGTGGAGCCGTCGCTCGACACCAAGCTCAGCGACGAGGCCGAAGTGGTCGTCAAGCGAGTCACCGTCGAGCGCGAGACCGTCGAGGTGGATATCGACTTCGAGTCCACCGAGAAAGAAGACGACTCCCTCGAGGTGGGCAAGACCTCGGTCGCGACAGAGGGCAAGAAGGGCCTGATGGAGCGGGAGGTCGAGAAGACCTACATCGATGGTGAACTCGAGGAGAAAGAGACGCTCTCCGAGACCGTCGTCGCCGAACCGGTGAACGAGGTCGTGCTGATCGGCACGAAGCAACCGGCTCCGCCGCCTGTCGTTGAGGAAGAAGAAGACGACAGCAACGACGGCGGCGGCAACGACAACGGCGGTGGTGGCGGCGGCGACAACAACGTCGACGGCGGCGTCTGGGACCGCTTGGCGCAGTGCGAATCGGGCGGCAACTGGTCGATCAACACCGGTAACGGCTACTACGGCGGCCTGCAGTTCTCGTTGCAGACCTGGAATGCCTACGGTGGCAGCGGCTACCCGCACGAGAACAGCAAGTCCGAGCAGATCCGCATCGCCGAGAAGGTGCGCAGCGCCCGTGGCCACTACGGCGACTGGCCTGCATGCGCCCGCAAGCTGGGCTTGCCGACGAGCTAGTTCAACACGATCGTCCCCTTTCAGCGGGTGAAGGAGGGACCACCTCCTCCTTCGCCCGCTGAAGGCGTGACATGCCCTGGCACGCGGTATGGGGAGCCCCCGAACGTGCAACTGAGCACGCCGGTCCCTTGGCCCTATGCTCGGGGTGTGGTGAGTGACGAGACCTCCGTCGAATCCCGGCTACTCGGATCGGCGGATATCCGCCGGCTGGCGGCAGATCTGGGCCTGCGGCCGACGAAGACCTTGGGGCAGAACTTCGTCACCGATCCGAACACGGTGCGGCGGATTGTCCGCTGCGCCGAATCCGGGCCGGGCGACGTCGTGGTCGAAGTGGGACCAGGACTCGGGTCGCTGACCCTGGCATTGCTGCCGCACGTGTCCCGGGTCATTGCCGTTGAGGTCGATCCCGTGCTTGCCGGCGCGCTGCCGTCCACAGTGCAGAAATACGCGCCGGCGCTGGCCGGTCGGCTGGATGTGCTGCGGGCCGACGCGCTGCGTGTCGCGGAGCTTCCCGGACCGCCGCCCACGGCGCTGGTAGCCAATCTGCCGTACAACGTCGCGGTGCCGGTGATCCTGCACATGCTCGAGACCTTTCCGAGCTTGCAGCGGGTCCTCGTCATGGTGCAGAAGGAGGTGGCTGACCGGCTCGCCGCCCCGCCCGGCTCGCGGACCTACGGTGTGCCGTCGGTCAAGGCCGCGTGGTATGCCGACGTCACCCGCGCTGGAGCCGTGGGGCGCACCGTGTTCTGGCCGGTGCCGAACGTCGACTCAGGGCTCGTACTGATGCGGCGGCGGGAACCACCCGAGGGCGTGGAACGCAAGGCGGTGTTCGCCGTGGTGGACGCCGCGTTCGCGCAGCGCCGCAAGACGCTGCGAGCGGCATTGGCCGGCTGGGCCGGCTCGGCGTCGGCGGCGGAGGACGTGCTCGAGGCGGCCCGGGTCGATCCGAAGGCGCGGGGTGAACAGCTGACCGTCCAAGACTTCGCCCGGATCGCCGCCGCCCGGACCTCACCCCGGCAGTGATCGTGGCAGACTCGTCGCGTGCAGGTGAATGTGCGCGTTCCAGCCAAGATCAATCTTGCGCTGGCCATCGGGCCGTTGCGCCCGGACGGTTTCCACGATCTGGCGACGCTCTTCCACGCGGTGTCGCTGTACGACGACATCACCGTCTCCGACGACGACGCTGACGCGCCTACACCGCCCGCCAGCGCCGCGAGACAGGTCACTGTGCGGGTCGACGGGCCGTACGGCACCGGCGTGCCGGCCGACGAGTCGAACCTCGCGGTCCGGGCCGTCTACGCGCTGGCTGACGCCGCTGGGGTCCGGCCCCGGGCCAGTCTGCGGATCCGGAAGAACATCCCGGTAGCCGCGGGCCTGGCTGGCGGCAGCGCCGACGCCGCGGGTGCGTTGCTCGCCTGTGCCGAGCTGTGGGGCCTGGACTGGCCCGTGGAGCGGCTGGCGGAGGTGGCCGCGAGTCTCGGCAGCGACGTGCCGTTCTCGTTGATCGGTGGGACCGCCCTCGGGACGGGACGCGGTGAGCGGCTGGAGCCCCAGAGCACCGGCGCCTCCCTGCACTGGGTCCTGGCCGTCTCTGAGGCCCGGCTGTCCACCCCTGCCGTGTACCGGCGCCTGGACGCGCTACGAGCGCAGGAGGGCCCGCAGGCGGCCGCTCTGTGGAGTCAGACGGCCGGGGCACACGGCGGGGCGGCACCAGGGTCCGCAGGCCCTGTCGTCGATCCCCGGATCGTGAGCGCCGTACTCCATGGAGATGCCTCGGCGGTGGCACCGTTGCTGACCAACGACATGCAAGCTGCCGCCGTCGATCTGCAGCCCACGCTCCAGGACACATTGCGTGCCGGCCACGAAGCTGGGGCGCTCGGGGGTATCGTCTCCGGCTCAGGACCCACCTGTGTCTTCCTTGCGGCAGACGAATCTCATGCTCGAGCGGTCGCGACGACGCTCGCGGCCACTGGACATTGCCTCGCGGCCGAGCCGGTCAAAGGACCAGTGCGCCCAGTGCTCGGTGAACACCACACTTCTTGAATGCTCACGTGAGGTGGGACGTCGTCGGGCGGGCCATAAGGAAGCTTGTGGTTGCCAGAGCAACAATAAGCTTCCTCACTGCCGCCGGCCGGTGACATCAGGCTTCCTGGTGACTATGACGCGGATTGCCATCCACCATCAGCTGTGCTCCGCGTCCTCCTGAAGTGCTTCGTCACGGTCGCGGGCCCCTGCGATCAGGTCGGGGATCTGCGCTTCGGCGTCGTCGGCGAGGTTGCGCAGTTTCTTCGCCCGCTCGTCCCAGTCCTCACGGAGTTCGTCGCCAGCCTTGCCGGAGATGACATCGGGACCGGTAATCGCGTCGACGATCGTCTGGTAGTTCCGGACCCGTTCGATCGACTCACCGAGTTCGCCCATCTCCGCGCGGCATTCGGTCTCGTTCGGGCCGGTCATGGCGCCCCGCCGTGGACGAGCCGTGCCACCGTCTCCCGCAGAGTGTCAGGCGAGACGGTGTACGCCCGGATCCCGGACTGGTCCTGCGGGCGCACGACATGAACGAACCACAGAGCGTCAGGCGTGGAGTACGCGGCGATGTGCTCGCCATGCCGGGGGTCGCCATGGTCGAACGGTATGAGCGCCGTCAGCCGGGTGACACACTCTGTCGCCTCGACCGCTTCGGCCAGTGGACCGACTGTGCGCTTCTTGATGTCGTCCGTGGTCAGGTTGAGCACCTCGCCGTCGGTCTTGGCCCGGCGGAAGCGGTCCACCAGGTACGGCAGATAGTCCGCGGAGACCGCGGGCGAGTGATAGAGGAACTCGTGCTCGCCGTTTGCGGTCACCTTTTCGAGGACAGTCAGGAAATCGCCGTGACTGTACAGGTACCACCACTCGCGCACGGCTCCCACGAACTGCTCGGCCATGAGCACCCGTTTGGCACTGGCGCGTAGGTCGAGTAGCAGCGCCAGCATCGGGCGCAGCCGGAGGTCGACCGGCACGAACGGCTCGCCGTTCCTGACTGCCTCGTCGAGTTCATCGCTGTTCTCGATGCGGACCGCTCCTTGCGCGACCAAGCTGCGTAGCGCCGTTGCCAGCGCCGTGTCCCGGTTCTGTTCAGCGATCTTCTCGAAGGTGGGCAGCCGGACCAGCCGCTGTCCGCCAAGGACACCTTCGAGCACCGCGAGGTGTTCGTCGAGCAGCTTCGGCAGCTCACCCACTTTGGGCGTTGTACTGGTCACCTCGACGAAGTCGGCCAGAATCTCGTCGTACGTGGCGTCGTTGTCGGCTTCGAACCACGGGGTCGGCGTGTGGCCGGGGCCGAAGGTCTGGTCGGTGGGTTGGGCGCTGGTCATGGGGTGTGGGCTCCGGGGAGTAGGTCCCAGTAGTCGGGTTTGGTGAGGGTGTTGATGTGGTGGGCGAGGGTGTCGGCGTCGTGTTGGGTGGCGACGCCGATGACGATGGCTTGGTTGTGGTTGTCGGCGTAGGCGACGACGGCGTGGTGCATCCAGCCGTAGAAGCGGCCGGAGTAGAAGTAGCCGTCTTTGCCGCTCCAGGGGGCTTGGCGGAGGCTTTTGGGGTGTCGCCATCGGGTTGAGTGGATGGTTTCTACGCGGGTGATGTGGGTGATGGGCATGGTGCGAATGCGTTTGAAGAAGGGGAAGTTGAGCCGGCCTTCGATGAGGCGGTCGGGCCAGAGTTCCCATTTCCATGCCTTCTGCCCGATAAAAACCGGCACGAATATGACGCTCATAGTGAAAGGAAAGAGAGCGGTCGCAAGTAGGTCATTAACTTCGATCAGGTCTGAAAGTCTCATCGTCCCGAATAGTGCGTTTGCTATCCCTGCCAAGGCGATCAGGGACGCAATAACAACCCAGTAGATTCCGCTGAATTTGAAAACCCATCGAGCCGGGAGGAAGGAGTCACCATTGTCGATCGGCGCCGCCGAGGATTGCGGGCTACTTGCCATATGGCGGGCCAGGAGTCGTTGGGTTTAGGGCGGCGGCGATCATCAGGCAACCACGATAGGCTCGTCAACAGGTGGTGGTCCGTCGGGGTAGTAGTCATCAGGGCGTCCGGGGGCCACGATGTCTTCGTCGTATCTACCTCGAACCCAATCCCAGATGTCGCCGCCGGTGTCGAGAACCCACTCGCCGACGTCGCCCACCCAGGTCACGATGTCGTCCCAGTTGTCGACTATCCACGTGCCCAGGTGGTAGAGCGCCACGGCTCCAAGAATCGCCCAGCCTACTACGGGGACAAAGCCAACACCCGCGACGGAGAACGTCCCGATGATCTGGGCCGTTCCTGCGGCGAGATCCGAGATCGCCCGCGGGTCGCCCGAGGCGAATCCCTCTCGATTGGCGAAGATATCGTAGGCGCCGGTAACAATTCCCAGCGGGACGAGGGTGCGGTTGAGTAAGCCTTGGCCTGGTGCTCCGGTCAGTGGAAAGTTGAGGAATCTATTGTCCGCTAGATTTCGGGCTAAAGGTATTCTGCGCCACAGGTCGTGAAGTTGCTGTTGGTAGAACCACGGTGTGGTCTTGTACTGGGTGAGGGCGCCCTGAAAGTGTTGGAGGCGTGCACTTCCACGTCGTGACATCGGGTGGCGATCGAGATGGTCGCTCCAGTAGTCGATCTTTCGGTTGATGCGATCCAGGTGACCGACGGGCGCGATCTGCTGGCCCTGCGCGGCGAGCACGGCGGCTTCGATTCCGGCGGCGATGGATCCGAGTCGGAAGAAGGCTTTGCCGGTCTCGATGGTGTCGACCATGTGCGGCTCGAACCAGTGGTCGAGTTCGGTGATGGTGGCCAACGCGGCGACAGTCTCGGCGTCGTTCTCGATGAGGCAGGCGCGGTAGCGGACATCTTCCGCGGCCTCGGCGCACCAGTCCGCGTCATGGGAGAAGCGGCTCAGGCCGCTGGTGTCGCCGTCCCACCGGTCGAGCAGTGCGATGATGCGGGCTCCATCGGCTTCGAGTCCGGCGGCGGCGACGTCCAGCGCGGCGGCCAGGTCCCTGGCGGCGACCGGGTCGATTCCGCTGTATTGATCCGGCCTCACCAGCGGCTCCTCGTTCGCGGCCAGCCCCGGCGAGCCGCGTCATAGCTCGGTTTACTCGGTGCATTATAGGTGTTTGCTGCCGGTCACGATAGCCTCGTTGCGGTGCGTCGACCTGGGGCGGTTGGCACGAATGGCGGGCCGGCGACGGGATCGGGTTGCACGGCCGAGGTCCCTTGAATCGGCGCTGTCAGTGGGCCGTGAGAGACTCATTGCTGTCATGGCGCCGCGTAATCTCATCAACCTCGAGTCCGTCTCCCTCGCGTACGGCACGCGCCGCGTCTTCGACGCCGTCTCACTGGGGGTCGCCGAGCGAGAACGGATCGGAATCGTCGGCCGCAACGGTGGCGGGAAGTCGACGCTCTTGCGGCTGCTGGCCGGTGCCGAGGAGCCTGACAGCGGGCGTGTCACGCACACGGGCGGTCTGCGCGTCGGGCATTTGGGACAACACGACGACCTCGACCCTGCGGCGACGGTGCGGCAGAGCGTCGTCGGGGGGCTCGAGGACCACGAGTGGGCCAGCGATGCGCGCATCCGCGACGTGCTGGCCCACCTGTTGCCGCAGATTCCCATGGACGAGGTCGTCGGGCCGTTGTCCGGTGGTGAGCGCCGCCGGATCGCCTTGGCCAAGCTGCTGATCGGCGACACCGGGCTGCTCTTGCTCGACGAGCCCACGAACCACCTTGACGTCGAAGCGATCGACTGGCTGACCGGCTACCTGGCCGCGGCCGGCCGTGCACTCGTCGTCGTCACCCACGATCGCTGGCTGCTCGATTCGGTGTGTGACTCGACGTGGGAGGTCACCGACGGCACCGTACACGCCTACGAGGGCGGGTATTCGGCGTACGTCCTGGCTAGGGCGGAGCGCTCCAGGATCGCCGCGGCTGACGAATCCCGGCGGCAGAACCTGCTGCGTAAGGAACTGGCCTGGCTGCGACGCGGTCCGCCGGCGCGGACGACGAAGCCGAAATTCCGCCTCGCTGCGGCCAACGCGCTGATCGAGGACGAGCCGCCGCCGCGGGACCGTTACGAGCTGGCGCGGATGGCGACGACGAGGCTGGGCAAAAGCGTCTACGACGTCGAACACGTCGACCTCGAACTCGGTGGAAAGACCCTGCTCAACAACGTCACGTGGCGGTTGGGCCCGGGAGACCGGGTGGGCGTCGTCGGCGTCAACGGCTCCGGTAAGACCAGCCTGCTCCGGCTGCTGGAAGGCAGCCTGGCGCCAGATTCGGGCCGGGTGAAGGTCGGCAAGACCGTGGTCCCCGCCCACCTGTCCCAGGAAGTGACCGAACTCGATCCTTCGATTCGGGTCTTGCAGGCCGTCGAGGAGGTCCGCCGCGAGATCAGCCTGAGCTCAGGCGAGTCGTCCACGGCTGGTCAGATGCTGGAGCGCTTCGGGTTCGCCGGCCAGCGGCAGTGGACTCCGGTCGCGGAACTCTCCGGTGGTGAGCGCCGACGGCTGCAACTGCTGCGGTTGCTGATGGGCGAGCCGAACGTGCTCCTGCTCGACGAGCCCACCAACGATCTCGATGTGGAGACGCTGACGGTCCTCGAGGACGTCCTGGACCAGTGGCCGGGCACGCTCGTGGTGATCAGTCACGACCGCTGGTTCCTCGAGCGATCCACGGACACCATTTGGGCGCTGCTGGGCGACGGTCGGCTCTTGCACCTGCCGGGTGGGGTGGACGAGTACCTCGGACGCCGGCGGGCGGCTGAGGCCGGCCCAGGTGCTGGCGCGGCCGGCGTCGAAGCAACGGCGAGCGACGCGCTGGCGCCGTCCGGCACATCGCGAGAGCGTAAGGGCGACACCCGGGCGGCTCGCAAGGAGCTCGCTCGGGTCGAGCGTGAGGTCGAGAAACTGACCGAGCGGGCGGGGGGTCTCCAAGCACAGATGGCTGAGCACTCCACCGATCACGTGAAGATGCTGGAACTCGACGCTGCGCTGCGGGAAGTCGAAGCGCGGCGAGCCTCACTGGAAGCACGCTGGATGGAGCTTGCGGAGGACGTCGGCTGAGTTCAGCCGGCAGCATGCGATAAAGCAGCACGCGCCCGCGGCTTCACCGATGCACCTCGGACGCTCTACAAGGCAGAGCGCCGCGGGCGGTCAGAGATCCAGACCGCGCTCGGCCAGCCAGGTGCGGGGGTTGACCGGAGTGTCACCGCCGTTGGGGCGGATTTCGAGATGCAAGTGGGGGCCGGTGCTGTTTCCGGTGGATCCCACTCGGCCGATGACCGTTCCGGGCTCTACTGTGCCTGATTCCTGGACGATGCGGGACAGGTGGGCGTACCAGCTGACGGTGCCGTCCCAGTGCCGGACGGCCACGCGCTGCCCGTAGGGTCCGTCCCAGCCGGCGAAGATGATCTCGCCGCGAGAAAGGGACCTGACCTCCGTGCCTTGCGAGGCGGCCAGATCGATGCCCTCATGTCCGGCGCTCCACATCCGGCCGGTGGAACCGAACCCGGCGGTGACGCGGTAGTTGCCGCCCACGGGATTCACCCACCGCTTGGCTTCACGCTCGGCCCGCGCCGCTGCCTCAGCGGCCTCTTGCCGCTGCTGCTCGACGATTCCACTGTGCGCTCTGTTGGCCGTCTCGCTGGCCTCAGAGGTCAGTGATTGACCCGCTGCGGAGATGGTGTCCAGGGCGCCTGTGTCGGAGACCGATGTGAGCGGGCGCTCAGGCACCGCTTCCAAAGGCCGGTCCGAGCCGTCAGAGCCCGAGGCCGACGGCATGGCTAGTGCACCAGATGCCGCTGCAGCCATGGTCACCGATCCCACAACGGAGGGGACGGTGAGGTGCCTGCGGCGACGGTGACGACCGCTACCGGAGCGTCTCGACACGCCTGTGAACCTTCCGACGGGGATTGCGGACTTGGGGACCATAGCGGGTTGTTACTCGCCATCTCAAATGACTCGACGAAGTTCATCCGAGGTATATGCAGTGAGGTTGCCTCTTTTGGGTAATGACCCTTCCTGTGACCATGCCGTGACCTGCGCGGACGGGATGGACAGTGTGAGGTGTGTCACTTTTGTCCGGTTGATTCGATGACGTGTGATCTTCGTCACACTGTTGGATAGCTCTCCTCTCTCGGGCATAGTGCTCCTGGTCACACCTCGGATAACCTGCAGGTGTGGAGGAGTCGATAACAGCGGTGACAGATGCCCGCCCGCTACGCGTCGTGGTCGCCAAGCCCGGACTGGACGGACACGACCGAGGTGCCAAGGTCGTTGCGCGTGCGCTGCGAGATGCTGGCGTCGAGGTCGTGTACACCGGGCTGCACCAAACGCCGGAGCAAGTCGTGGAAGCGGCCATTCAGGAGGATGCGCAGGCTATTGGTCTGTCGATTCTGTCCGGTGCGCACATGACGCTGTTCAAGCGAGTGCTCGAGTTGCTGGCCGAACGGGACGCGCGCGACATCGTCGTATTCGGCGGCGGCATCATCCCGGATGCGGACCTCCCGCTTCTCGAAGAGATGGGAGTGGCGAAGATCTTCACTCCGGGTGCCAGCACGCAAGACATCGTCAACTGGGTGAACTCTCTGCGCGCCGCGCAGGCCAGCTAGGGCCGCGCGCCGCGCTACCGAGAAGCCTTCTTCGCGGTCCAGCTATTCGGTCCGCCCCTCGGCGCCGCACGCCCGCGCCCTCGCGACCACCCGCCCGCCCCCAAAGGTGATCGTTGGCGGGTTCTTGCTGCTGCTGGGTGATCGTTGGCGGATTGGCGATGCGGTCTTGTGGCAAGAAATCGCCAACGATCACCGGGCGGGGGACCTCTGTCTTTGCGTGTTGTTCACGGACTGGGCGCTCCAGGGTCTATCAAAGGTCTAGACCTCTCGTGTGTAATGGCCCCACCATCGATATGAGTGGGGTGACTTGGTGTACCGACAACCGTTACCGGCACAGGTCCCGTCCGAACACGAACTCTCTCCGTCCCGAGCAGGCCGCGCACCCGGCCGCGCGGCGCAACGCCGGAGGAAGAGCTTGATCGCTGTCGCCGGCTTGATCGGCGCGGCGCTGCTGGCCCATCCCATGGCCGGCGCACACACCGGAGACAACGAGCCGGCCGTCATGGTGCCGGCTGAGTCCGTACCTTTCGAGAATGATCAGCGCACGATCGCGCCAGGCCTGGAGCTGACCACATTCGGCAGCCTGGAGGCTGACGGCTGGAGTTCAGGCTCGATCCTGACCGTAGACGTCGATGCCGACGTGACATTCGACTATCAGTACTCCGGCACGGTCACCGAGCGCGAGACAGTGCGAACCGGCGCCGAGCGTACCGGCGCCGTCGCGGCGATCAACGCGGACTTCTTCGACATCAATAACTCCGACGCCCCGTTGGGCCCCGGTATAGGCCGGGGAGACGGTCTGATCAACGCGCCGACGCAGGGGCGTCACCAGGCCGTTGCGGTCACCGAAGACGGTGCGGTACAGCTGGCCCAGATCTTCTTGGAAGGTGAGGTGCGGGTCGAGGACGGCCCGGCATTGGACCTGGACGGCGTCAACACTTTCCGGCTCCCCGCCGACGGCATCGGTGTGTTCACGCCGCTATGGGGTGAGTACACGCGGGCCGCCTCAGTGGCCGCGGCCGAGCAGACCGCGGAAGTCTCCATCGTGGATGGGGTCGTCACCGAAGTCGGTGAGGATGTCGGCTCCGGAACTATCGATACCGGCACGCTTGTCCTGGTCGGTGGCGGTGCGGGCGCCAAAGCGCTGCTCGACCTCGAGATCGGGGAATCGGTCGAAGTCACCTACGCACCTCGCTCCGACGTCGGGGAGATCGCGGCGGCAGTGGGTGGCAGCCACGTGCTGGTCCGGGACGGGGTCCCGCAGACATTCACCGACGAGGCCGTGCACCCGCGTACGGCGGTCGGTGTCAGCGAAGACGGGAGCGAGGTCTTTCTCGCGGTGATCGACGGACGGCAGGCGCACGCCCGCGGCATGAGCCTGACCGAACTGGGAGAGTTCATGGTTGGCCTCGGGGCCCACGAGGCTCTCAACGTCGACGGCGGCGGGTCGTCGACCATGGTGGTACGAGAGCCTGCGACCGTCGACCACGGCGTCGTCAACAGTCCCTCGGACGGCGTAGAACGTGAGGTCGCCAACGGGCTGGCGGTGTTCACCGGAGACGGATCGGGGCGACTCGAAGGGTTCCGCCTCCTCCCGGCCGCGGACAGCTCCCGCGTCTTTCCCGGTCTCACTCGTACCGTCACCGCGTTGGGCCACGACGACGCCCACGATCCCGTGCCGGCGACGCCAACATGGTCGGCTGAGGGCGACGCCGCCCAGGTCGATGGAGCCGAGGAGATCGCTACGATCACCGGCGTGCAGCCCGGGACGGCAACGGTCGCCGCTTCTGAGGGCGACATCCGAGAGGAGATCGACATCACCGTACTGGACGAGCTGGCGCGTATCGCGCCGAACACCACCCTTCTATCTCTATCCGATGAGGACAGCACCGGCCGGATCGAACTGACCGGCTTCGACGCGGCGGGCTACCGTGCTCCCCTCGAGCCGGCCGACGTAGAGGTCAGTGGTGGCCAAGGCGTGGTGGATCTGGTGCCCGACGGCACCGGCTTCCGGGTCGAACCACTCACCGGCGACGCATCGGTATTGCTCACTCTCGAGGCGGCCGGGGCTCAGACGCAGGTGGCGGTCACGATCGGACTGGTCGAGGAGATGGCCGCCGATTTCGCCGACGCGAGCGACTGGACCATCAGCTTCGCGCGGGCTACCGGGGACATCGAGACCACGCAAGGACCGGACGGCCGCTCCGGTGTGCGGTTGACCTACGACTTCACCGGTCCAAACACCAGGGCGGCTTACGCGGCGCCGCCGGAGCCCTTTGACCTGCCGGGGCAGCCGCAGACGGTCAAGGCCTGGGTGCGAGGCGATGGCAACGGGTCATGGATCCGGATGCGCGCGCACGATTCACAGGGCACGCTCATCACGCTCAACGGCGGATACACGACGTACACCGGTTGGGAACAACTGACCTTCGAGGTTCCGGAAGGCACGGAATACCCGCTGCGGTTCCACGACATCTATTCGGTCGAACCACGGGGCGACGCGCGGTATGAAGGTGAGACATCCTTCAGCGACATCACCGTCGAGGTCGCGCCGGATGTGGAGTTCCCAGTCCGGGAGCGATTCCAGGATCCGGTCATCCTCACCAACGGCACGGTCGACGACGCAACCCAGCGCATCGCCGTGATGAACGACTCGCAGTTCGTCGGCCGGGACCCGGACAGCGACATCGTCCAGGCAGCTCGCCGTACGCTGCGGGAGATCGTGGCTGCCGATCCCGATGTGCTGATCATCAATGGCGACTTCGTCGACGAGGCAGCGCCGGAGGACTTCGCCCTGGCCCGGCGCATTCTCGACGAGGAACTGGGAGACGTGAGCTTCCCCTGGTATTACGTGCCGGGGAACCATGAGATCCAGGGTGGCCCGATCGAGAACTTCATTGACGAGTTCGGCGACACCCAGCATGTCTTCGATCTCGACGGCACCAATGTGATCACACTCAACACCGCCTACGGCACCCTGCGGGCGGGCGGCCGGGAGTTCGACCAGATCGCGGTGTTGCGAGAGGCGCTGGACGAGGCCGCGGCCGACCCATCGGTCACCGGCGTCCTCATCGCCGGCCATCACCCGCCGAACGATCCACTGCCCACGGCGAACAGCCAGCTTGCCGACCGTCGCGAGGCGGTCATGCTGGAGAGGTGGCTGGCCGATTTCCGCGCCGAGTCCGGCAAGCCGGCGGCCTACGTCGCCGGGCACGCTGGCGTCTTCCACGCATCGTCGGTCGAGGGCGTGCCGTACCTCGTGGTCGGAAACTCGGGGAAAGGCCCGGCCAGCACACCGGACAACGGGGGATTCACCGGCTGGATGATGTTGGGTGTCGAGCCCGGCCTTGCCCAGGGCCCCGGCCGGCCGGGACGCAGCGGCGACGCGCCCGGACGTGGTGGCGTGCATTCGGCCGGTGAAGAGCGGGCCTGGCTGAGCGCCGAGGTGCTGCCGAGGGTCGATTCGGTGTCGCTGGAGGCTCCGGAGCGGCTCGCGGTCGGCGCTACCGCGCCCGTGGCCGCGACCGTCGATCAGGACGAGGGACGCACGGTGCCGGTGGCATGGCCGGCCAGCGCCGAATGGTCTGGGCGCGGCGTGCACATCGGTGCGCCGGAGGACGCCGCGCCCCGCGACGTCGTCGCGCTCGATCCGCAGGCCGGGACCCTGACGGCGCTGCGCAACGGTGTCGCACGGCTGACGGTGACGGTGAACGGTGAAGCCGCCACTCAGACGGTCGTCGCGGGCCGCGGGTAGTTCGGCCCCGCCGCTCCCGTCGCCAACTCCCCGGTGATCGTCAGGACGCTGTGGTCGTGATCCGGTGATCGTCAGTGGTTTGTGGTTGTCGACCAGCAGCCACAACCTACTGACGATCACCGGGGAGAGGGATGGCGTGTAAGGGGCGGATACGCTGCGATCATTGTGCGCCGATAGTCTGCACCTTGGCCTTAGCGGCACGATTGACCACAAACGGACCGCGACACACGGCAAAGGATGTAGACGCGTGGACCTGATGGAGTATCAGGCGAAGGACCTCTTCGCCAAGCATGGCGTCCCGGTATTGCCGGGCTCGGTCGCCGAGACGAGCGAGCAGGCACACCGGATCGCCGAAGAGATCGGTGGGCAGGTAGTTGTCAAGGCCCAGGTGAAGACTGGTGGCCGTGGCAAAGCCGGTGGCGTCAAGTTAGCCGAGAACCCTGCTGAGGCCCAGGAGAAGGCGCAGGCCATCCTGGGTATGGATATCAAAGGGCACACCGTTCACCGGGTGCTCGTGACACAGGCCAGCGACATCGCGCAGGAATACTACGTGTCCTTCCTGCTCGACCGAGCGAACCGGACGTTCCTGGCGATGGCCAGCGTCGAGGGCGGCGTGGAGATCGAGCAGCTGGCCGTCGAGCGGCCCGAGGCGCTGGCGAAGATTCCGGTGGACCCGATCGCCGGGGTGGACGCGGTTAAAGCCGCGGAGATCGCCGACGCCGCAGGATTCGGTCCGGACGTCCGCGACCAGGTGGTGGACGTCCTTCAGCAGTTGTGGACCGTGTTCACCGCCGAAGACGCGACGCTCGTCGAGGTCAACCCGCTGGTGAAGACGCCCGACGGCAAGGTCGTTGCTCTGGACGGCAAGGTCACACTCGACGAGAACGCTGAGTACCGCCAGCCCGAGCATGCCGCATTCGAGGACAAGTCCGCGGCCGATCCTCTGGAAGCGCGGGCGAAGGAGAAGAACCTCAACTACGTCAAACTCGAAGGCGAAGTCGGCGTCATCGGCAACGGCGCGGGCTTGGTGATGTCGACCCTCGATGTGGTCGCCTATGCGGGTGAGGAGTTCGGCGGGGCCAAGCCGGCGAACTTCCTGGACATCGGCGGCGGAGCGTCGGCCGAGGTCATGGCCAACGGGCTGGAGATCATTCTCTCCGACCCAGACGTGAAGAGCGTTTTCGTCAACGTCTTCGGCGGCATCACGGCGTGCGACGCTGTCGCGAACGGTATCGTCCATGCCTTCGAGCTGCTGGACAGCCGTGGTGACGAGATCACGAAGCCGCTGGTGGTGCGCCTCGACGGAAACAATGCCGACAAGGGGCGCCAGATCCTCGACGAGGCGAACCTGCCGCTTCTCGAACGGGTCGACACCATGGACGGTGCCGCGCGCCGCGCGGCTGAGCTCGCAGCGGCGAAGTAAGGACGGGCGACGACAATGGCCATCTTCCTCAACGAGAACAGCAAGATCATCGTCCAAGGCATTACCGGTGCCGAGGGCACCAAGCACACACAGCGGATGCTCAAGGCGGGCGCGCACGTCGTCGGAGGCGTGAACGCCCGCAAAGCAGGGCAGGAACTCGACTTCACCGAGTTCAACCCCGACGCGGTGCTGACTGTCTATGGGTCGGTGACCGAAGCCATGGAGAAGACCGGCGCGAACGTGTCGGTTGCGTTCGTGCCGCCCAAGTTCACCAAGGACGCTGTTATTGAAGCGGTGGACGCGGGTATCGAGCTCCTGGTGGTCATCACCGAGGGGATCCCGGTACACGACACCGCGGAGTTCTGGGCCTACGCGCAGAGCAACGGCAACAAGACGCGCATCGTCGGCCCGAACTGCCCCGGCGTGATCAGCCCAGGCAAGTCGAACGCCGGCATCATCCCGGCCGACATCACCGAGTCGGGTCCGATCGGCCTGGTCAGCAAGTCGGGAACGTTGACCTACCAGATGATGTACGAGCTGCGTGACATCGGCTTCTCCACCTGTGTGGGCATCGGCGGCGATCCGGTCATCGGCACAACGCACATCGACGCCCTGGAGGCGTTCGAGGCCGACCCCGAGACCAAGGCGATCGTCATGATCGGTGAGATCGGCGGCGACGCCGAGGAGCGCGCTGCCGAATTCATCAAGGCCAACGTCACCAAGCCGGTCATCGGCTACGTGGCCGGCTTCACCGCGCCCGAGGGCAAGACCATGGGCCACGCCGGCGCTATCGTCTCCGGCTCGTCGGGTACGGCACAAGCGAAGCAGGAAGCCCTCGAAGCCGCAGGGGTCAAGGTCGGCAAGACGCCGAGCGAGACGGCACGGCTGATGCGTGAGGTCATTCAGAACAGCTGACGGTTCGAGGTTCGTGGCCTCCCGTAACGTTTGGCTCGTCGCAACAGGAGAGCTATCCGTTACGGCAGGCCACGAACCTATCCATGCGGCGATACATCACGACGTGGTGAGGCGGTCGGCAGCGCGAGATAGCAAATCCATCATCTGATCGGCAGTGACGTCGTGGCCGGCGGCGCTGTCGATGCCGTGATTGACCACGGTCACGGCGTTGTCGCGCACAGCGATGCCGAACACAAACGAGATGCCGTACTCCTCGTCGCTCTCGCGCCAGGTTGTGATGGCCCGGTCGCCCTCGTCCACCGAGCCGGTGTTGTCGACCTCGCGTCCTCCCTCGTTGTAGGCAGCGGCGGCCGCGATGAGGTCCTCGTAGTGTGCCCGCGCCGTGTCGTCGTCCGGGAAAACGGCGATCTCCTGATCGACTCCGAGATAACCCGGGTCCGCCGATTGGTAGAACCGGCGCTGGAAGAACGTGGCGCCGTCGTCCTCCGGGTCGAGCGGCAGGTAGGTCAGCGCCCACCCCGCGGGGCCGGCACCGTCGTTGGCTTTCATCGGCTCACTGCCCTCGACGAGCTGGTCGAGACCGGTCGCCTGGACGACTCCGTCGAGCGTCAGCCAGCCGTCGATGTCACCGATCGGCTGCCGATCGGTCCGCTCGGGTGTCACGTCACCGACACATTCGGTCCCGAACGCCCCGCAGAGCCGGTCAGCCGATGTGACCAAGAAGTCAGGATCCATGTCGACGTTGTCGTCCAGGCCGGGGCCGCCGTTGACGACCACACTGATGAGATTGCCGGTCCGCACCATCTGGACGTGCACGACATTGGTTTCCATGAACTCATCAGCCGGCTCTTCGGCGGCATCGAAGTAGGTCGCCATCCACGCCTCGTCGCCGAGGCCGCCGACATTCCAGATTTGGCTGAATCCGGTGTAGGTGTCCTCTGCGCTGGCTTCCCGGTCCCGGACGCAGCGCTCAAACCCCGCACGGATCTCGGAGAACCGCCGGACCGGCTCGCCCGTCTCCTCGATGAACTGCAGGAAATGGCCTACCTGCCCGTCCTGCGTGTTCTCATAAGCGACGTACTCCGCGCCGTCCTCAGCGGTAGGGGCGCAATCGAAGGGCGTCTGCGCCGTGGAGACTTCTGACCACTCGGGAAGAACGTCACCAGGCTCGCCATCAGGGGTGATGTCCTCGGTGGTCAAAAAGGCGGCGGTGAGAATCGCCCGATCCGGCCGGTCCGGATCGGCGGTGCCGTCCGGGGTATCCGGCGTGGTCGGGACCGCCGTGGGGGACTGAGTCTGCGTCGGATGTGCCGGTTCCGGCGCGGTGAGCAGCTGGCCCTGGCCGATCGCCAGGACACCCAGGGCGACGATCACCACACCGCTGAGGCCCACCGCAGCGACTTGGCGACGGGTGCGTTGCGCGGCGCGGTGCCGGGCAGCCTCCGCTCCGGCGAGGTGCACGTCGTCGATGGCGCCGCTGAGGGCGTTCAGCCGGTTGCGAAGCTGGTCGTCAAAGCCGTTCATGGCTGTCGCCTCCCTTCGTTGGCCGGCCGTCGTCGTCGGTCAGTAGTTCGGCTAGCGCGGCGCGGCCTCGGGTCAGGCGGGCCTTGATGGTCCCTGACGGTGCGCCGGTCTCGTGGGCTACCTCATCGACAGTCATTCCGACCAGGTGGTGCAGGACGATGGCGCGGCGTTGTGCTTCGGGGATCTGGCGCAGCGCGGTGACGAGGGCGACGTGATCGGGGCTGGGCGGCGCGGTGGTTTCCGGTGCGCCGTACCGGCTGATGGCGGTGACGGCGTTTTTGGCTTTGCGCCAGCGGCTGGCGGCGATGCGCCAGGCGACGGTGCGGATCCAGGCTTCGGGGTTGTCGGCTTGGCTGACGGTTTTCCAGCGCTGCCAAGCGCGGGCATAGGCCTCTTGAGTGCATTCTTGGGCGTCGGCGAGGTTGCCGGTCATGGCGTACATCTGGTGCAGGACGCGGCGGTTCGACGCGTTGTAGAACGCGTCGAAATCCGCTACATCCATGGCGCCCCTCGCCTGTCTTCTCGAGCGATGGCCGGAACACCGGCGCATCCGCCTTCCAATCAGGAAGACGCGCAACCCAGCGAGCGGGTTGCATGGAAAATAACTGAGATGCCGCGGAGCATGACGGCCGGCCGAGGGTCCAGCCGTGCGGCCGAAGAGTGTCGCGACTCTCAGGGCCGATCTGCGCGCGCATCGGCGTGGGAAACGGCGCTTTCCTCCTTGACCGGCGAACATGAGAAGGTGCCGGACCTGCTCACCCGACCCTTGCTCCGCCGTGAAGACCCCGCGTGGGGCACACGGGTGCCGTGGTTCGCCTCGGTCCTGGCGTCCGGGTGGGTACTGGTCGCCACCCTGGCCATGAGCGCGCTTCCAGGGGTGGCTGTCTGGATCTCCGACGGCGCAGACGGGCCGCTGTCCGGTCCGCTGCGTTTCGGTGCGCGCCTGTGGCTGCTCTCCCACCGGGTGGGGCTGGACGTGGACGGCGCCGGCTTCGTCTTCGTCCCGTTGGGCTTGACCATTCTCTTCGTGCTCCTCATGTATCGCTCCGGACGATGGGCGGCGCATCAAGCCGGGACCGCCACGCCCAAAGGCATCGTGATGGTAGTCGGGCCGGCTGTGGGGTTGTACGCGATCGGCGCGGGTTTGCTGGCCGCGTTCGCGTCGTCGGGCGGTGTTTCGAGTTCACCGTTTGAAGCGGCCGGGTGGGCCGGGTTGTGGGCGCTCGGTGGATTTGCCGTCGGGGTCTTGCACGAGACCGGTTTCGACGAAGTGTGGCTGGGCCGGATCGCTCCAGAGGTGCGCGCCGCGCTCGCGGGCAGCGCTGCGGCCGTGGCCGGTCTGGTCCTGTTCGGTGCCACCTTGCTCGTCATGTCCGCGGCCGCGAACTCGGCGCAGATCGGCATGCTGGCCGACGCGCTGGATGCCGGACCCGTGGGGAATATCGCGCTGGCACTGGGCGGTGGCGCGGTCGTGCCGAACGCGATGATCTGGGCGGCGAGCTTTGCGCTCGGCCCGGGGTTCGTTGTCGGCACCGAGACGGTTGTGGCGCCGGCCGGTGTGGAGCTCGGTATGGTTCCGGCCCTCCCCGTGCTGGGCGCGTTGCCGGCCGATCTGCCTGGCGCGGTCATCTGGGCGGTGCTCGCCGGGCCGGTCGCCGCGGGGATTCTGGCCGGTGTGCTCGTGCAACGTCGTCTCCGGCCACACGAAGAGCCGATGTCTATCGTGATCCTCGCGGCCGGCGGTGCGGGCGCGGCGGCGGCGCTGGGAATGTCGGTGCTGGCCTTGCTCTCGGGCGGTTCGGTTGGTGCCGCGCGCCTTTCCGAGGTAGGGCCGGTGCCATGGGAAGTGGCCGCGATGACGTTCGTCGCCGTCGGCGTGCCATGCATGATCACCGCCGCGCTGCTGGCCTGGCGGCAGTCCGCTCCCGAATAGTGAACGCGGCCGAGCGCACTTGCGGGAGGAGTCGCCGGGTTTCGCGTGGCCGCTCACCGCTATCCTCGCATTGCGGGTGCTAGACAGATTCCGATCCGAGGAGAGCTGAGTGCGATATCGACCCCCCGAAGGGCGGTCATTCCGGCTGGTCGTGCTTCTCTCCGGCACTGGCAGCAACCTGGCCGCGTTGCTGGATGCATGTGTTGACCCCGCGTACGGCGCCACGCTGGTGGCCGTCGGCGCTGATCGCGACGGCGCTGGCGGGCTGAAGATCGCGGCGGAAGCCGGGATCCCGACGTTTGTCGAACGGGTGAGGGACCATCCCGATCGCAACAGCTGGGATCAAGAACTGACCGGACGGGTCGCCGCCTATGAGCCGGATCTGGTGATATCAGCGGGTTTTCTCAAACTGGTCGGCCCGGCGTTCCTCGAGCGTTTCGGCGGTCGCTACATCAATACCCACAACACGCTGCTCCCGGCGTTTCCGGGGATGAACGGCCCGCGGGACGCACTCGCCTACGGCGTGAAGATCACCGGCGCCACCCTTTTCTTCGTGGATGCCGGTGTCGACACCGGTCCGATCGTGGCCCAGGTGGCGGTGCCGGTGATGGAAGACGACGACGAAGCGACGCTCACTGAGCGGATCAAGGTCGCCGAGCGGGCCCAGCTCGTCGAGTGGGTTGGCCGCCTGGCGCGCGAAGGCTGGACTCTCAGCGGCCGCAGCGTCACCGTGCCGTAGCGCGTCACGGCCCGCCGGATGTCAGAGTCAAGCGGTTGACGGTGACCTTGCTCTCGACCTAGCCTCCTGAATCGGAAATTATCGGAAATCGACCGAAAATTTCCGGGCGATTCGGATGATGGTCTTATGTGGGTTCGGGGAAGGGCGCCATGAAAGACAGCGACGTCGACCTGTTCGAGCATCCGGCCTGGCTGCCGGACGCCGCCTTCGGTGTTCTCGGCTCGAAGCGGATACGTGTCGTGGGTGAGGCGCCTCTCGTGCAGACCGTTGGTCATGAGCTCGAGCGTTCGGTGGCGTTGTACGGAGGCAACATCGTCAGGCAGCCTGGTGATGGATCGGAGACCGGCTCCCAGGAACCCGACGAGGTGACTCTCACGACCGTCGACGGTGGCCCGGGCCGGGGCGATGCCGTTGCGCCGGCGATAGCAGAAGCCATGGCGCTGGCGACGCCTGGCGACCCGGCGGTGCGGGCGCTCGGAGCCGAAGGCTACGTGGTGGCCCGCCGGGACGGACACACGGCGATAGTGGCCGCCGACGCCCCCGGGATGCTCTACGGCATGTTCCACCTGTTGCGCCACCCTGGGTGTGTGTCCGGGCCGGACCAGCCGGCCCAGCGATACGAACCTCGCCACGCGCTGCGCATGCTCGATCATTGGGACAACATCGCGGTACACCCGGTGATGGGGCAGGTGGAGCGTGGCTACTCGGGCGGTTCGATCTTCTACGCCGACGGCGAGGTCCGTGCCGACCTGTCACGTGTGGAGCGCTACGCCCGGCTGCTGGCGTCCATCGGGATCAACAGCGTCGCCGTCAACAACGTCAACGTGCATGCGCGCGAGGCGCGGCTGTTGAGCGACGATCTGCACGCGGTCGTCCGGATGGCCGATGTGTTCCGCGCATGGGGGATCCGGGTGCATCTGGCGGTGAACTTCGCTTCCCCGATCATCCTGGGCGGGCTGCGGACGTCGGACCCGCTTGATCCGGACGTGGGGGCATGGTGGGACGAAGCCACGGCCCGGGTGTACCAGGCGGTCCCGGACTTCGGTGGCTACCTGGTGAAGGCCGATTCGGAAGGCCAGCCGGGGCCGTTCGCGTACGGGCGCGACCACGCCGACGGCGCGAACCTCCTGGCCCGCGCGCTCGCCCCGTTCGGCGGCGTCGTGCACTGGCGCGCGTTCGTCTACAACCATCGGCAGGACTGGCGGGACCGCTCCACCGACCGGGCACGCGCCGCTTACGACCATTTCGCTCCGCTCGACGGCCGGTTCCACGACAACGTGATCGTGCAGGTCAAGCACGGCCCGATGGACTTCCAAGTCCGCGAGCCGGTGTCGCCGGTGATCGCGGCGATGCCGGGGACCCGCTTAGCCGTGGAATTGCAGGTGACTCAGGAGTACACCGGCCAGCAGCAGCACGTGTGTTATCTCGCGCCGGCGTGGAGCGAGATCCTGCGTTTCCAGCCGTGGGGCCCGGATGGCGCTACGGTGTCCGACGCCGCGGACGGAGGCCTCGCGGCCGTTTCCAACGTCGGGGACGACCCCTTCTGGACCGGTCACCCGCTGGCGCAGGCAAATCTCTATGCCTTCGGGCGGCTGGCGTGGGAGCCGGCGCTGGACCCGGTGAAGGTGCTCGACGAGTGGATCGGGCTGAGCTTCCCCGCTGCCGACGATGTCGTGCGTGCCACGTTGCACGACATCATGGACGGTTCGTGGCGCACCTATGAGGACTACACCGCGCCCCTCGGGGTGGGGTTCATGGTGCGGCCCGGCCACCACTACGGCCCCGACGTCGACGGATACGAGTACACGCCGTGGGGCACCTACCACTTCGCCGACCGCGACGGCGTGGGCGTGGACCGGACGCGGGCAACCGGCACCGGTTTCACCGGTCAATACCCGCCCCCGTGGCGGGACGTCTACGAGTCCGCGTCGGACTGTCCCGACGAACTGCTCCTCTTCTTCCACCACGTGCCGTACGACCACGTCCTGCACAGCGGACCAACGGTCATCCAGCACATTTACGACACCCATTTCGCCGGGGCCGAGGCGGTCGAGGCGATGACGGCTGCGTGGGAGACGCTCAGGGGGCGAATCCCGGACACCGTTTTCGAGCGGGTTTCCGAACGAATGCGGGAACAGCTCAGGTGCGCTCGCGAATGGCGGGATCAGGTGTGCGCCTACTTCTACCGCAAGTCCGGTGTGCCCGACGCGTACGGGCGGACGATCTTCTGACGGGTTCTGCGTCATGTGTCCCGCCGAAACGGGGCCGGAAGCCGCAGGTGGCAGGACGCTGCGGGTGTTAAAGTTGGACGCGTCGCAACTGGCGCTGGGTGGATGACCACCGGGGAGCGACAACAGCAGCGGACATCGGGTCGGACGCCTGGGCCCGAGCCACACGAGAGCCCGCGCGATTAGCCTTGCGCGGACACCGCCGCTCGCTGAGGAGAGAAATGAGCGCCACCCATACCTCCGCGCCTGGTTCGCCGGCTGGGCAGATTCCGATCACCCGCGCACTGATCAGCGTCTACGACAAGACCGGGCTCGACGAGCTGGCACGCGGCCTGCACGAGGCCGGCGTCGCCATCGTGTCGACCGGATCCACCGCGGCGCGTATCGCCGACGGCGGTATCCCGGTCACCCGGGTCGAGGACCTCACCGGATTCCCGGAATGCCTCGACGGCCGCGTCAAGACGCTGCACCCCAAGGTGCATGCCGGCCTGCTCGCCGACCTCCGGCTGGACAGCCATCGTGGACAGCTCGCCGAATTGGACATCGAGCCGTTCACGCTGGTCGTGTGCAACCTCTACCCCTTCGCCGCGACAGTGGCCTCCGGTGCCGGCCCGGACGAGGTGATCGAGCAGATCGACATCGGCGGGCCGTCGATGGTCCGGGCGTCGGCCAAGAATCATGCCAGCGTGGCGGTCGTCGTGGATCCGTCTCGTTACGGCGAGGTGCTCGAGGCGATCCGTACGGGCGGGTTCACCCTGGCTGAGCGCCAGAGGCTCGCCGCCGACGCCTTTGTGCACACCGCCACGTACGACGTCGCGGTCGCCTCGTGGATGGGCAACGTGCTCACCGACTCGTCCGGCGGCAGTGGATTCCCGGCTTGGGTGGGTGGCACGTGGGAGCGGGCCGCGGTGCTGCGCTACGGCGAAAACCCCCACCAGAATGCCGCGCTCTACCGCTCTGGAGTGGTGCCGAGCGGCCTGGCCGGTGCCGAGCAGTTGCACGGCAAGGAGATGTCCTACAACAACTATGTGGATGCTGACGCCGCTTGGCGTTCGGCCCACGACTTCGACGAGCCTGCCGTCGCAATCATCAAACATGCCAACCCCTGCGGCATCGCCGTAGGTGAGGACGTCGCCGAAGCCCATCGAAAAGCACATGCCACGGACCCGGTGTCCGCGTTCGGTGGCGTGATCGCGGTGAACCGGCCCGTGTCGGGGACGGCAGCAGAGCAGATCGCGGAGGTCTTCACCGAGGTCGTGGTCGCTCCTGGCTTCGATGACGAGGCGCTGAAGACCTTGTCGCAGAAGAAGAACATCCGGTTGTTGCGTGTGGGGCCCGGCGCGGCGCCGCCCGTGGAGACCCGCCATATCTCGGGTGGATTGCTGCTGCAGCAGGTCGACCGCGTGGACGCAGCGGGCGACGATCCGGCGACCTGGACCCTTGCCGCCGGCGACGCGGCCGACGATGCGACGCTGGCCGACCTTGCATTCGCCTGGCGGGCCGTGCGGTCGGTGAAGTCCAACGCGATTCTGCTGGCGTCGGGCGGCGCTGCCGTCGGCGTCGGGATGGGACAGGTCAACCGGGTCGACTCGGCGCGGCTGGCGGTTTCCCGGGCCGGCGAGCGAGCAACCGGCTCGGTCGCGGCATCGGATGCCTTCTTTCCGTTCCCCGACGGGCTGAAGGTGCTCATCGACGGTGGTGTGCGTGCCGTCGTCCAACCAGGGGGCTCGGTGCGGGACGACGAGGTGATCGAGGCCGCGCGAGCCGCCGGCGTGACGATGTATCTGACCGGCGCGCGGCACTTCTTCCACTGACCCCGATTGCGTCCTGCAGACTGAGGTCTGGGGCGCACGATCTGCAGGACGCAAACGACACTCTTGCGAGGACGGACTGATCATGAGTGCGAAGATTCTGGACGGTAAGGCTGCGGCGTCGACGATCAAGGACGAGCTCAGCGAGCGGATAGCGAAGCTCACCGCCGCGGGGAACACACCAGGGCTCGGAACGGTGCTGGTGGGCGAAGACCCTGGCTCGCAGTGGTACGTCAACGGCAAACACCGCGACTGCGCGCAGGTGGGTATGACGTCGATCCGCCGCGATCTTCCGGAGACGGTTACGCAGGCCGAGCTCGAGGACATCATCGACGAGCTCAACGCCGACCCGGCATGCACCGGATACATCGTGCAGCTTCCGTTGCCGGCACATATCGACACCGATGCCATCTTGGAGCGTATGGACCCCGCCAAGGACGCGGACGGGCTACACCCCACGAACCTCGGCCGTCTGGTTCTCGGGGTCAACACCGAGCTCAACTCACCGCTGCCGTGTACGCCGAACGGCATCATCGAGTTGCTGTCCCGGAACGGCATCTCTCTCGCCGGGCAGCATGTCGTCGTGGTGGGCAGGGGGGTCACCGTTGGCCGCTCACTGCCGCTGCTGCTGACCCGGCGGGCGGTGAATGCCACCGCCACGCTGACCCATACGGGCACCACTGACCTGGCCGCGCACCTGCGCAGCGCCGATGTGATCGTCGCGGCAGCGGGGGTGCCCGGGATCGTGACCGCCGATGCGGTCAAGCCGGGTGCCGTCGTTCTCGACGTCGGTGTCAGCCGGACCACGGACCCGGCTACCGGGAAGTCGCGGATCGTTGGTGATGTCGCCCCCGACGTCCATGACGTCGCTGGGTGGATCTCGCCGAATCCGGGTGGTGTGGGGCCGATGACACGAGCGATGCTGTTGGCGAATGTCGTCGAGAGCGCGACCAGGATGCACGACCTCTGAACAGGAGCTGCCTGACGTATCCGGGGCCGACGAGTGGTGAGTTCTACTGTTGGGTAGGGTAACCACTCCAGAGACGAGGAGGTCCCGACCCTTATGGCCGATAAGTCTTCGCGTGGCCTGGCCGACGTCGTGGCTGCCACCACGTCGGTCTCGGACATCGACGGCGAGAATGGCCGTCTCTTCTATTGCGGCTACGACATCCATGACATCGCCGGCCGCATTTCGTTCGAAGAGTGCGTCTACCTCCTGCAACGTGGTGACCTACCGCAACAGCAGGATCTCGACGATTTCGAAGACGAACTGAACCGATCGCGCCAGATCGGGCCCACTACTGAAGCGTTGCTGCCGCACGTGGTCCGCAACGCCAGCCCGATGGAAGCCTTGCGGACCCTGGTCTCGTCCCTGTCCGCGGACGATCCCGATGCAGCCGATTCGTCGGTCGAGGCGGACCGCCGCAAGGCAACCAGGCTGGTCGCGCAACTGCCTATCCTGGTGGCTCGGTACGAGGCCGAGCGCAACGGTCGTCCAGCTGTGGAGCCGGATCCGGACCTGGGTATCGCCGGCAACTTCCTGTGGCAGATCACCGGGCAGTACCCGTCGGATCGTGTCCAGGAACTCTTCGACACATGTCTGGTGCTGCACGCCGACCACACCATGAACGCCTCGACCTTCACCGCCAGGGTGATCGCGGCGACGCTGTCGGACATGCACTCCGCCATCACCGGCGCCATGGGAGCGTTGCGCGGGCCGTTGCACGGTGGTGCCAACGAAGCCGTGATGAACACACTTGCCTCCATCGAGGGCGACGTGGACGCCGTGGACGAGTTCGTACGGGCCGAACTGTCGGCCGGCCGCAAGCTCATGGGCTTCGGGCACCGCGTCTACAAGACCGAGGATCCGCGCGCCACGCACCTGCGGAAGATGAGCGAAGAGCTCAGCGAGCTAGCGGGTGATCGCCGGTACTACGAGTTCTCGCGACGGATGGAACAGGTCGTCTTCGACACCAAGGGCCTGTATCCGAACGTCGACTTCTATGCCGCCAGCGTCTATCACGCGCTCGGTATCCCCACAGACCTCTTCACGCCGGTCTTCGCCATCTCGCGGATGAGCGGCTGGACAGCCCACGTGATCGAGCAGCACGAAGACAACCGGCTGATCCGCCCTGCCAGCGAATACACCGGTCCGCGGGATCGCCGCTGGACCGATATCGCCGAAAGGTGACGGTGAACGCGGCGCCGCCCCGTAAACGCAGCCGCTGGGCTGCGGCGGCAGAGCGACGCCTGACCCCGGCCAGCTGGTTCCAGGCCGTCTTCCGCCAATGGCCGTTCCTGATCGGGCTGGGGATCGTCATCGGTGGCATCGTGGTCGTGGCGAACGACCACTTCAAGCGCGGGACGGTGATCATTGCCGGTGGTGTGTGCGTGGCAGCGTTCCTGCGCCTGGTGGTTCCGTCGGAGCGCGCGGGGCTGCTGAAGGTGCGCTCGAGATTGCTCGACGTCCTGACGCTCGCCTTGCTCGGTGGAGGTACGCTCATTGCCGCGCTCATCGTTCCGCCCCCGAGCTGACCCTCGGAACACGCGACCCAAGGAGAAAATTGTCATGGCTAATGCCCCTGTCACCGTCACCGTCACCGGCGCTGCCGGGCAGATCGGCTATGCGCTGCTCTTCCGGGTCGCGTCGGGGCAGTTGCTCGGCCCGGACACTCCGGTGAAGCTACGTCTGCTGGAGATTCCCCAGGCGGTCAAGGCGGCCGAAGGCACAGCTATGGAGCTCGACGACTGCGCGTTCCCGCTGCTGCGTGGAATCGACATCACCGATGACGTGAACCAGGCGTTCGAGGGCGTCAATGTCGGGTTGCTCGTCGGGGCCCGGCCACGTACCAAGGGTATGGAGCGCGGCGACCTGCTGGAGGCCAACGGCGGCATATTCGGACCGCAGGGCGCGGCCATCAACGCCGGGGCCGCGGACGACGTGCGCGTGCTCGTCGTCGGGAACCCGGCCAATACCAACGCGCTGATCGCGAAGGCCCACGCGCCCGACGTTCCGGCCGACCGGTTCACCGCGATGACCCGGCTTGATCACAACCGTGCGTTGTCCCAGCTGGCAGCCAAGACGGGCGTCGGAGTGGCCGATATCACGAAACTGACGATCTGGGGAAACCACTCGGCCACGCAGTACCCGGATATCTTCCATGCCGAGGTCGCAGGCAAGAACGCGGCCGAAGTGGTGAACGACGAGGCCTGGCTCGCCGACACCTTCATCCCGACGGTCGCCAAGCGCGGCGCGGCGATCATCGAGGCGCGCGGAGCGTCGTCCGCGGCCTCGGCGGCCAATGCGGCCATCGACCACGTGCGTGATTGGGTGCTGGGTACGCCGCAGGGTGACTGGACGTCGGCAGGTCTGGTGTCCGACGGCTCGTACGGTGTGCCGGAGGGGCTTGTTTCGTCGTTCCCGGTTGTCTCGCGAGGCGGTGCATGGGAGATCGTTCAGGGTCTGCAGATCAACGATTTCTCGAGGCAGCGAATCGATGCGTCGGTCCAGGAGCTCGTCGAGGAGCGCGATGCGGTCTCGTCGCTGGGCCTCATCTGAACCGGTGATCGTGAGCAGATTTTCGCCTTCATACCCGTGATCGTGAGCAACATATGGTCGCTATGACGACCCGATTCTGCTCTCGATCACGGGGTAGGAGAGCTGGTATCTGCTCTCGATCACGGGATCCCGCGGGGAGGGCGGGCCCGCAGGGTCTGATATCTTGACGTCGAGAGAAAACTTGGATCCCAGGAGCGTTGACGTATGGCGAAGATCAAGGTAGCCGGCCCCGTCGTTGAACTCGACGGCGACGAGATGACCCGAATCATCTGGTCATTCATCAAGGAACGGCTGATCCACCCTTACCTGGACGTCGACCTGCGCTACTACGACCTGTCCATTCAGCACCGGGATGCCACCGAGGACCAGGTCACCGTCGACGCCGCCAACGCGATCAAAGAGCACGGCGTAGGCGTGAAGTGCGCCACGATCACGCCTGACGAGGCGCGGGTCGAGGAGTTCGGCCTGAAGAAGATGTGGCTCTCGCCCAACGGCACCATCCGGAACATCCTCGGTGGTGTCGTGTTCCGGGAGCCGATCATCATCTCGAACATCCCGCGGCTGGTCCCGGGCTGGACCAAGCCGATCATCATCGGCCGTCACGCCCATGGTGACCAGTACCGCGCCACCAACTTCAAGGTCCCCGGCGCCGGCACGGTCACCATCACCTACACCCCGGCCGACGGCTCGCAGCCCATCGAGCACGAGGTCGTCAAGATGCCGGAAGACGGCGGCGTCGTGATGGGAATGTACAACTTCAACAAGTCCATCGAGGACTTCGCTCGGGCCTCGTTGTCGTACGGGCTGCAGCGCGGCTACCCGGTCTACATGTCCACGAAGAACACGATTCTCAAGGCCTACGACGGCGCCTTCAAGGACATCTTCGCCGACGTGTACGAGCGCGAGTTCAAAGCCGACTTCGAGGCCGCCGGCCTGACCTACGAGCACCGGCTGATCGACGACATGGTGGCTGCCGCGCTGAAGTGGGAGGGCGGCTACGTCTGGGCCTGCAAGAACTACGACGGGGACGTGCAGTCCGACACGGTGGCGCAGGGCTTCGGCTCGCTGGGCCTGATGACCTCGGTGCTGATGACCCCGGACGGCAAGACGGTCGAGGCGGAGGCCGCACACGGTACGGTCACCCGGCACTACCGTCAGCACCAGCAGGGTAAGCCGACCTCGACCAACCCGATCGCCTCGATCTTCGCGTGGACCGGCGGACTCCGGCACCGGGGCAAGCTCGACAACTCGCCAGAGGTCACCGGCTTCGCCGAGGCTCTCGAAGACGTCGTCGTCAAGACCGTCGAGTCCGGTGTCATGACGAAGGACCTAGCGCTGCTGATCGGCAAGGACCAGGAGTGGAAGACCACTGAGGAGTTTCTGGCCGCACTCGACGAGAACCTCGCCGCCCGGTTGGCCTCTTAGTCATCTGATCGCCGTTTGTGCGCCTGATCGCCTCCACCGGGGCGGTCAGGCGCACATTCGTGTGGGCATGCCGTGCTTACGCCGTTCGGCTCTAAATACGTTGGACGACGAGGTGCGGATCAGTAACGTTCGGAGGATGACCGACACCGAGACTTTCAGGGCGCTGGCGCGCTCGTCGCCGTGGCTGTGGACGTCGGTCCGTTTTTCGCGGACGACGATCCGTCAAGGCGAGCGGAGCAGGGTCCAGGCATGGATCCGCCGCCCCGGGATGATGCGGGCCGAACCCGACGACGCCCCCGCTGTCGTGATCAACGGGGCCGACGAGTCTTCGGGCGGGCGCGGCACTTCCATGACGATGCCGGCCCGGCCGGGTTTTCTCGGCAAAATACTCGGACGCGGGCGCGCGTCCGAGTTGAACCAGCCGACGTTCCGGACGCCGCAGGACCCACTGGCGCCACAGCCGGTGTGGCGGGCCGACGGACTGGTGGCGCAGCGGCCGGGCGACCTCACCGTCGTCTATGACGACCCCATGTACCAGGACTATCAGTGGGTGGCCATGCTCGATCCGGTCGAGCTGGCCGACGGCACGGAACCCGACGATGCCCAGAGTTTGACCGGTGGATCAAGCGTTGACCCATCCACCCTGGCCTCGCACCCTGCGGCGGTCGATGTCATCGAGTTGTCCGAGACCGAACACCATGGCCGGCCGGCGATCGAGGCGTTGGTGTTGCCGACACGAGCGTACAGCCCACGGTGCTCATGTTGTCCGCTGCTGTTCAGCGCGGTCAGCGCCGCTCATATGCGAGAGGAAGGCGCGCCGCTGCCCCCACCGCTGCCGGTGTTCGCCGAAGCGTACCGGGTCAAGCTCGACCGCCACACCGGTATCTGTGTGAGCCTGCGTGACATCGGCGGCGACCGCGACGGAGAGGGATTCGAGGTCGTGATCGGCGAGGTCGACGCCGAGTACTCGGAGACCCTGTTCGGGGCCGGCTCTCCGCCGTGATCGCGGCTACAACGCGCCGACGATCACCGCTACCAGGTGTGCGGGTTCGCTATTCATCCAGCGAGCGACCGAGGCGCCAGTAGCCCATGAAGGTGACCGCGCCTTTGTCGACACCACGTTCACGTACGAGGTGCCGGCGGATAGCCTTGACCGCTCCCGCCTCACCCGCGACCCAGGCGTACACGGGGCTGGTGGCGCTGGCCGCGACCTCCCAGAGGATCTCCAGGTCGATGTCGACGGTGTCGACCACAGAGGTGTCGTCTCTCGCGGCGGCGGGAGCCTCGAACGTAGCCGATCTGACTGCGTCGACAAGCTGTTGGCCGTGTGGCACAGCCGTGCCGTCGGGCCGGTGACGGGGCAGCCAGGTGATCTCGGAGTGTCCGGGCGCCGACAGCTCGACCACATCGGCGGGCTCAGGGACTTCGAGGAATGCCCGTACCCGCGCGGCGGTCCCGGCAAGGCGCAAGGTCTCGAGGATGCCGCTGATGGCGGGTACGGCGGTCTCGTCTCCGGCGATGATGAGGTCACGTGCGCCTGGGGGAGGGTTCCATTCGTGGCCACGGCTGTCATGCGGGAAAACGCGGTTGGGGCCGATCACAGCGAGCTCGTCACCGATTCGGGCATCGGCCGCCCACGACGCGGCCGGTCCGACGGGACCCAGCCCCGCGTGTCCGTGCAAGACGAAATCGACGTCGAGCTCACGTAGCTCGGGGCGTACTGCGCGGATCGTGTACGTGCGGATGTGGCCGCGCACGTCGGGATCTGAGTTGCGGTATTGGGTGTACCAGTCGGTAGGCGAGAAGTCCGGGATGCTCTGGCCGGGCCGTGGCACATAGAGCTTGATGCGCTGATCGGGGCCGTCGTGACCGAACTGATCGAGGTCGTCACCGGTGAATGTGATCCGGAGGAACGCCGGGCTGAGCCGGGTGAGGTGCGCGACCACGACGCGGAACGGGCGCCACGGCGGCGCGTCCGGATCGGTGGTGAGTGTGCCTGACGTGCTTGTGTCCGCATCCGTGGCGGTGATCGTCATGGTGTCCCCGTACGAGCTATGGCGTCGTTCAAAGTAGGCTTTCGTCAGCATAGGCGAAGCTAACTTAGGCGAGCCTAACCGTATAGAAGGGGACTTGGCAACACGTTCCGGCGATCCCGGTCCGCTGCCACTCAGGCCGTAGCCGAGGCGCCCGCCGACGGAATGGCAGTGAACACATGTGGTGCGGTGAAGCCGTGCCGGGCGAAGGCTCGATGGACCTCATCACCCACGAGGCTGGCCCGTGCCGTGTCGACCAGGGCGACGATGGAACCGCCGAAACCACCTCCGGTCATCCGGGCGCCGAGCGCTCCGGCTTCCAGCGCGGCGTCCACGGCGACGTCGAGCTCCGGGACCGTCACCTCGTAGTCGTCCCGCAGCGATACATGCGAGGCAGTGAGCAACGCGCCGATATCGCGTATCCGCCCGGCACGCAGCAGCTCCACCGTCTCGGACACGCGCTGGTTCTCGCCGAGCACGTGTCGCACTCGCCGGCGCGCGACGTCGTCGTCCAGCTTCGCCAGGATCGTCTCGGCGGGCTCTTGCTGGACCTCACGCAAGCTCGGCACACCGAGGGCCTCCGCCGCGGCTTCGCACGTCTGGCGGCGGGCGCCGTACTCGCTGTCGGCATGACGGTGCGGCGCTTGTGTGTCGATGACCAGCAAGGTGAGCCCCGCGGCGTCGAGGTCGCAGGGCACCGGCTCGGCCGTGCCCCGGGCGGCGTCGAAGAGGACGACGTGGCCGTCCCTGCCGTGCATCGATGCCATCTGGTCCAAGGCGCCGGTTGGAGCGCCCACGTAGCCGTTCTCCGCCTGCTGCCCGAGCAGCGCCATGGTGCTGGGCTCCAGTTCGAGGCCGGCCAGGGTGTCGAGCGCCACCAGCACGGCGCATTCGAGGGCGGCCGACGACGACAGCCCGGCACCGGTCGGCACGTCGCTGTCGACCCGCAGGTTGGCGCCCGGAACCTCGTGCCCGGCCTGCCGCAGCGCCCAGAACACCCCTGCCACATATGCACCCCAGCCCGTGACGTCGCCGGGTGCCGTGTTGACGCTGAACTCGACAGGATCCATGCCGGATGCGCGTGACGACGCGCTGACCAGATCGTCGTTGCGGGCGGTGACTGTCGCCGTGGTCCGCTGTGGGATAGCCAGCGGTAGTGCGAAGCCGCCGTTGTAGTCGGTGTGTTCGCCGATCAGGTTGACGCGCCCCGGCGCCGACCCGACAACCGATTTCGTCATACGCCTATACCCCCCAGGAACGCCCAGGCGTCGGCCACGATCCGGTCGAGGTCGTGTTCGGCCCGCCAGCCGAGATCGGCGGCGATCCGTTCTGCTGAGGCGACCAGGACTGGTGGGTCGCCCGGCCGGCGGGCCTGGTCGTTGGCCGGCACCGGGTGTCCGGTGACCCGCCGAGCGGCCTCGATCACCTCGCGCACCGTGTAACCGGTCCCGGTGCCGAGGTTGTACGTGCGATGTACGCCCGCCGCGTCCGGCCGTCCGGTCCAGTCGAGCGCCAGCAGGTGCGCCCGGCCCAAGTCTTCCACGTGCAGATAGTCGCGGACGGCGGTGCCGTCGCGGGTGGGATAGTCGGTCCCGAAGACATCGACCGCCGAGCGCCGGCCAGCCGGAACGGCCAGCACGTTCGGAATCAGATGGGACTCCGGATCGTGTCGCTCGCCGTAGCGCTCGAGCGCGCCGCCGACGTTGAAATAGCGCAGGCTCACGGCCGACAGCCCATACGCGACGGATTCACTGGCTATCGCGTGGTCGATGGCGAGCTTGCTCTGACCATACGCATTGATCGGCACGGCCGGTGTGTCTTCGCGGATGGGCGTCGTCTCCGGCTCGCCGTAGGTAGCCGCCGTCGATGAGAACACCAGCCGGCGGATGCCGTGCGAGCGCATCGCATCCAGCAGGCGCAACGTCCCGACGACGTTGTTCCACCAATACAGCTCGGGTTTGGCGACGGACTCGGCTACGAGCGACTTGGCCGCGAAGTGAAGCACTGCGTCGAAGGATGAATCCACCAGGTCGCCGGCGTCGTTGATGTCGCCCTTGACGAACGTAGCCCCGCCCGGCACCGCATCGGCATGTCCCGTGGACAGATTGTCCAGCACGACGACGTGGTGGCCCGCGGCTACCAACTGGGCGCTGACGACGGAGCCGATGTATCCAGCACCGCCGGTCACGAGTAGCTTCACCGTTCTCCTCCCACCATCCGGTCTGGTGTGGCTGGTTTCATCGGACTCGTCGCAACTGTTCGGCCACGTCCTCGGGCAGGACGTCGGTGATGAACGCTCCCATGGCCGACTCCGACCCCGCAAGGTACTTCAGCTTGTCGGCCGCCCTTCGGATCGAGAAAAGCTGAAGATGCAGGTAGGCCACGTCTCGGTCGGTGTTCACGGGGGCTTGATGCCACGCGGAGATATAGGGGAGCGGTGAGGCATAGAGCAGGTCGAAGCGGCTCAACACGTCGAGGTATATCGCGACGAAATCGTCGCGCTCGTCGTCGGTGAGTGACGGGATGTCCGGCACCTGGCGATGTGGGTAAAGGTGGACCTCTACGGGCCACCGGGCGGCGGCAGGCACGAATGCGGTCCAATGCCGCGAGGTGACGACGACGCGTTCTCCCGCACGCTCCTCGGCGAGAATGTCGGCGAACAGGTTGCCGCCGTGTTCGGACGAGTACCGCCGGGCCACGTCGAGCATCCGCCTGGTGCGCGGGGTCACGAACGGGTAGGCGTAGATCTGGCCGTGCGGATGCGAGAGGGTGACGCCGATCTCCTCGCCCCGGTTCTCGAAGCAAAAGACCTGCTCCACGCCGGGAAGTGCGGAGAGCTCGGCGGTGCGGTCGGCCCACGCCTCGAGCACAAGCCTGGCCTGTTCCGGGGGGAAGCTAGCGAATGACGCGGCGTGGTCGCTGCTGAAGCAGACGACTTCGCATCGGCCGGCCGCGGCCTGGACCGAGACCAAAGGTGTGCCGGTCTCATCCGAAGCTGCCCCCATCGACAGGCTGGGGAAGCGATTCTCGAAAACGGCGACGTCGTAGTCACTGGACGGGATCTCGGTTTCCTTGCCGTCACCGGACGGGCACAGCGGGCACAGGTCGGCGGGGGGCAGATACGTCCGGCTCTGCCGGTGCGACGCCATCACCACCCACTCGTCGAGGAGCGGATCGTGGCGCATTCGGGACGCGGTGCTGACCTGTGGGAGCTGGCGCGGATCGGTGAGTTCCCGGACGGCGCCGTCATCGTGGTCGAAATAGAAGAGCTCGCGGCCGTCCGAGAGCCGTGTCGATGTACGTTTCACCGCGCCTGTCCCTATGTTCTGGATGAACAAGACCAACCGTTCTCAAACATTATCACACATTTCTGGCCGGAGCTTGTGCCAGTGTCCCGCCGATCTGAACTCATTCGAACGCCCGGGCGATGATCCCGGAAGCCGGCCGCGATTCGCCGAACGCCGTCACTCCCCGAGGGCGGAATCGACGACGGATCGGGCTTCGGTCTGGATCTGTTCGAGGTGTTCGGAGCCGCGGAAACTCTCGGCATAGATTTTGTAGACATCCTCGGTGCCAGAAGGGCGGGCAGCGAACCAGCCGGACTCGGTGACCACTTTCAGCCCGCCGAGCGGAGCGTCGTTTCCGGGGGCCTTGGTGAGCTTCACGGTGATTGGTTCGCCGGCCAGCTCGGTAGCGGCTACCTGATCCGGCGACAGCTTCGCCAGGACCGCTTTCTGCTCGCGCGAGGCCGGCGCGTCGATACGTGCGTAGACGGGCTCGCCATGGCGCTCGGTGAGGGTTCGGTAGTGCTCGCTCGGTGTGCTGCCCGTCGTCGCGATGATCTCGGCGGCAAGCAGGCAGGCGATCAAGCCGTCCTTGTCCGTGCTCCAGACCCGGCCGTCGCGGCGGAGGAACGACGCACCGGCCGACTCCTCGCCGCCGAAACCGACGGAGGCGTCGAGCAGGCCGGGCACGAACCATTTGAAGCCGACCGGGACCTCGAGCAGCCGCCGGCCCAGCGCCGCGGCAACCCGGTCGATCATCGATGAGCTGACCAGCGTCTTGCCCACCGCGGCGGTTTCCGGCCAGCCGTCGCGACGGTCGAACAGGTAGCCGATCGCCACCGCCAGGAAATGGTTCGGGTTCATCAGACCAGCGTCTGGCGTGACGATGCCGTGCCGGTCGGCATCGGCGTCGTTACCGGTGGCCACGTCGAACTCGGACCGGCGCCCGATCAAGGAGGCCATCGCCGACGGAGACGAACAGTCCATCCGGATCTTCTCGTCCCAGTCGAGCGTCATGAACCGCCACGTGGGGTCGACAAGCGGGTTGACCACGGTCAGGTCGAGCCGATGCCGCTCGGCGATGGCCGCCCAATAGTCCACCGATGCCCCGCCGAGCGGGTCGGCGCCGATCCGCACCCCGGCCGACCGGATGCTGTCGAGGTCGACGACGGACGGGAGGTCGTCGACGTAGTGGCCGAGAAAGTCGTAGGTGGATGTGGTGTCCGCTGACCGGGCCCGTCGCAGCGGCATCCGGCGCACACCTGCCATCTTGGCTTTGATGTAGCCATTGGCTGTGTTCTGGATCCAGCTGGTGATGTCCGAGCCTGCGGGCCCTCCGTCGGGCGGATTGTACTTGAACCCGCCGTCCGGTGGCGGGTTGTGCGACGGCGTGACGACGACGCCGTCGGCCCGGCTGGCGTGTCCGCTGCTCCCGGCGACGCTGGTGTTGTGCCGCAAGATCGCGTGCGAGATGGCTGGTGTGGGTGTGTAGCGGTCGGCCGCGTCGATGAGCAGAACGACCTCGTTTGCGGCGAAGACCTCAACCGCCGTGGCCCAGGCCGGCTCGGACAGAGCATGGGTGTCTTTGCCCAGGAACAACGGTCCGTCGATGTTGTGCCGCGCGCGATAGTCGCAGATCGCCTGGGTGGTGGCCGCGATGTGATCGTCGTTGAAGGCACCGTTGAACGAGGAACCCCGGTGCCCTGACGTGCCGAAGGCCACCCGCTGACCCGGATCCTCCGGATCGGGGCGGACGGAGTAGTACGCCGTGACGAGGCGAGCGACGTCAACGAGGTCTGCTGGCTCGGCAGGGCGACCGGCGCGGGATCGGTCTGTCATCAGGTGCTCCGTTGTCTTCTAGCCGGACTAGACACTAGGCAATCTCGGGGTCCTGCCAGAATAGGCATCATGACCACCAACCGCCGCCCCCGCGTGTTCTCGGGAATGCAGCCCACCAACGCATCTCTGCACCTCGGCAACTATCTCGGCGCATTGCGGCAATGGGCGGCCATGCAGGATCACTACGACGCGTTCTACTGCGTCGTGGACCTGCATGCCATCACGGCCGGCCACGATGCCGATCAGCTTCGTCAACGCACCCGGGTCACGGCCGCGCAGTACATCGCCGGCGGGGTCGACCCGGAACGCAGCACGCTCTTCGTTCAGAGCCATGTGCCGGAGCATGCCCAGCTCGCGTGGGTGCTCAGCTGCATCACGGGTTTCGGTGAAGCCAGCCGGATGACGCAGTTCAAGGACAAGGCCGCGCGCCAGGGGGCCGATGCCACCACGGTGGGGCTCTTCACCTACCCGGTGCTGCAGGCTGCGGACATTCTCCTCTACCACGCTGACAAGGTGCCCGTAGGTGAGGACCAACGCCAGCACATCGAACTCACCCGGGATCTGGGCGGCCGGTTCAACTCCCGCTTCGGCCCAACGTTCACGTTGCCGTCTCCCTACATCCCCGAAGCCACCGCCAAGATCTATGATCTGCAGGATCCCACCGCCAAGATGAGCAAGAGCGTCGGCGGATCGGGGCTCATCGAACTGCTGGACGAGCCCAAGACGATCGAGAAGCGAATCAAGAGCGCAGTGACCGACACCGGCCGCGAAATTGTGGCGGATCGTGAGAACAAGCCCGGCGTGGCCAATCTCATCACTATCCTGTCCGCCATGAGCGCACGCCCGGTTGCCGATATCGAGCAGGACTTCGTCGGACGCGGGTACGGTGATCTGAAGAAGGAGGTCACGTCAGCGGTGATGGAAACGGTGCTGCCGTTCCAGCAGCGAGTCCGGGAGCTGCTGGACGACCCCGCGGAACTCGACGCGCTGCTCGCCAGAGGTGCGGCCAAGGCGCGGGAGGTATCCGCGCATACGTTGCGCCAGGTTTACGACCGGATCGGTTTCCTCGAACCCGAGACGGCGCGGTGAGACGGTGAGTGCCGAAGGGGAGAATCGCGGTCGCACCATCGGCGTCGCACTGCCTATTCCAGAGCCGTACGGCACCGAACTGCAGGACTGGCGCCGGTCTTTCGGCGACCCGCTGGCCGATGCGATCCCGTCGCACATCACCCTGGTCCCGCCTACGGCACTCGACGCCGGACCGGACGACCGCTACGGCGACGTCCAGGATCACTTGGCAGGGATTGCGGAACGATTCCCGAGATTCCGCGTACACCTTCGGGGCACTGCTACGTTCATGCCGGTGTCGCCCGTTGTGTTCGTGGCGCTGGCCGAGGGCATCTCGGCGTGTGAGCGGCTGTCCATGGCTATCCGCACCGGACCGCTCGCCGTCGAGCTCTCGTTTCCTTATCACCCGCACGTGACGGTGGCGCACTACCTGCCTGACGAAGCGATGAAGACCGCCTTTAAGACTCTCGCCGGGTACGAGGCCGTTTTCGACGCCGTCGCGTTCAGCCTCTATGAGCACGGAGCCGATGGTTTCTGGCGACGTGAACGTGATTTCGAGCTGGCGGCCGAGGGCGACGTAGCCGCGGAACGCCCCGGAGGTGAACGGCGGCTGGAGGCGATGCGGCGGCTGGCTGGCGGTCCGCCGGGCGACGGGCCGCCAGGGTGATCGCACGGCTCCGGGCGCTCTGGGAACGCCTGCAGCCGACTCTGCCTGTCCGGGCGTGGAATCGATACGGCGATCTGCGGGGAGATCGCCTGGCCGGCGCGGCCAGCTTCTACGGGTTCGTGTCGTTGTTCCCGCTGTTGTTGATCTCGGCCGCCATCGCCAGCCGGATCGCCGGCGATGCCGGTATCGAGACTGTGCAGAGTCTCGTGAACGAGAATTTTCCGGGCCTTGACCTCAACGTCGGCCGGTTCTACGAGCGCGCCGACACGATCGGTGCGATCAGCGTGCCGTTCCTGATCTTCTCCGGCCTGCGCTGGGTCGACGCGGTCCGGGCAGCTGTTCGCTCGATGTGGGGCATGGACGACCAACCCGGCAACTTCGTTGTCCGCAAGCTGCTGGACATGGCGTCGCTGGCCGGATTGGGCTTGTTGCTGGCGGCCTCGTGGGCGACCAGCGTCGTCGTGCGCCGGATGGCCGAATACCTGATCGACCTACTGGGCGTCGAGAACGGCGTGTCCACGGGTTTTCTGGAGGTGCTCAGCTGGGTGCTCTCCGTTGGCGTCAACACCTTGCTCTTCGCCTACCTCCTCGTGGGCCTGCCCAGGATCACCGTTCCGTTCCGTCATCAGGCCATGACCGCGTTGTTCGGCGCCGTGGCGTTTGAAATCCTGAAGACGTTCCTGGTCGAGTACGTGGTGGGTGCGGGCAGAGCTGACGCCTTCGGTACATTCGCCATCCCGCTGGTGGTGATCGCGTGGATCTACATCGTCACGCGGCTGCTCATGGTGCTGGCCGCGCTGACCGCCGAGAGCGCGATCGATCACCTCGACGAATACGAGCGCACCGCCGGGTCGGCGCGAGAGGAGGGCGACGACGGCGACTCGCCTGCGCCGGCCGCTGCTGAAAAGAGACCCGGTGTCACGCTGAGCCCGTCGGCACGGCAGGCACGTTCGGTCGGTGTGGCCGCGGGGGTGGTGCTGGGGGCCGCGGGCACAGGTTTCGCCGTGCTCGTTCGGCGGGCCGCGCGGACCCTGGGGGCGTTCTCGCGCCGAGACAACACCTGACCTGGCGCGGCTCCCTTAGTGGCCCCGGGGAATGGAGTCTCTCCATGGAGTGGTGGGCATCAGCGAGGGAGGGCGATGGCGAAGCCTCTCTCCGAGCGAGTCTGCTGGGCGAGGAGAGATCCATTCCTCGGGGCCACTAAGCCAGGGTCATTGGTGTTCGAAGGGCAGGACGAGACCGCGCAGGAGCGTCGCCAGCGCGCTCTGGTCCGCCACGCCGATGCCGGCGAGAATCTCCCGCTCGTGGGCGAGTAGGCCGTCGAGCGCGGCGTCGACGGCCGCGCGTCCCTTGTCGGTCAGCGCGACCTGGACCGCACGCCGGTCGTGTTCGTCTCGCCGGCGGGTCACCAGCCCTCTTGCCGTCAGCTTGTCTACGCGGGCGGTCATGGTGCCGCTGGTGACCAGCGTTTGAGCGAGCAGCGTGCCCGGTGAGAGTTCGTAGGGCGGGCCGGAACGACGTAATGCTGCCAGAACGTCGAACTCCCAGGTCTCGAGGCCGTGTGCGGCGAAGGCGGAACGCCGAGCCCGATCGAGGTATCGAGCGAGCCGAGTGACACGAGAAAGCACTTCCATCGGGCTGACGTCGAGCTCGGGCCGCTCCCGTTGCCAGGCCTCGACCAGTCGATCCACTTCGTCAGTCGCCATATCGCAACTGTACGGGGTAATAAGAATCTTGACGTCAAGGTAGTGGGTGAGACAAGATTTATCTTGAAGTCAAGATAAATCTTTTGTGGGTGGTTCTTTCCGGACGATCTTGCCTCGGCAGAAGTGTTCTGATGGCCCGGCCGAGCGTGGCACATGAGTCAGCTCCGGAATCCGGTCCTCACGCCGGTCGATCGAGTAGGAGTAGAGATGTGGGACCCACAGCAGTACCTGGTGTTCGCCGATCAGCGCGCCCGGCCTTTCCACGACTTGGTGGCACGGGTGCGCGCCGAACAGGTCGGCTTCGTCGCCGATCTCGGTTGCGGTCCCGGTGAACTCACCGCTGGCCTGGCCGGCCGCTGGCCCGGAGCTCGCGTCGTCGGCGTCGACTCGTCGGCGGCCATGATCCAACGTGCGCGGGAGCACTCTGAAGCTGAGTTCATCCAGGCTGACCTGCGTGAATGGGCGCCGGACCGCCCAGTGGACGTCCTGCTGAGCAATGCCACGTTGCAGTGGGTGCCCGGGCACATGGAACTGCTGCCGCAGCTCGCGTCATTCGTCGCCCCCGGCGGCTGGTTCGCCTTCCAATTGCCGGGCAACTTCGGTGAACCGGCCCATGTGCAGTTACGTGAGCTGGCGGCGACCCCGCCGTGGAACGAGCTGCTGGACGTGAGCTGGCCGATGGCGCACGATCCTGTCGATTACCTCAGCACCATGCTCGATCTCGGATTCACCACCGAGGTGTGGGAAACGACCTATCTCCACATGCTCGAAGGCCCCGACAGCGTCCTCGAATGGCTGCGTGGCTCAGCCCTGGGGCAAGTCGTCGGCCAGCTCGACGAGCTCCGGGCCCGTGAGTTCGCCGAGCAGTACAGGGCCCGCCTGCGTGGCGTGTACCCGGTAGGTCCGCACGGAACGGTGCTGCGTTACCGGCGCATCTTCGTCGTCGCGCACCGCCCGGGTTGATGGCGCGAAACCTGGTCAATCGTCTTTGGTGCCGTTGAGAGCTGGGCTCGGCTCCAAACCGGTGAGGCCGTTCCAGGCCAGGTTGACCAGATGTGCTGCCACCTCGTGTTTGTCCGGCGAGCGTTCCTCCAGCCACCACTGCCCGGTCAACGCGACCATGCCGACCAGCATCTGCGAATACATGGGAGCATGCTGGGCGTCGAAGTCGCGGGAGGTGAACTCGGCGGCCAAAAGGTACTCGACCTGGCTGGCCGCATCTGAGATGAGGCTCGAGAATCCACCGGCAGACTGTGCGACTGGCGAGTCGCGGACCAGGATGCGGAACCCGTCGGTCGACGTCTCGATGAAGTCGAGCAACGCCAGTGCGGCACGTTCGAGCAGGACACGCGGGTGACTCGCCGAACGTAGTGCCGTAGTGATGCTGTTGAGCAGGCGTTCCATTTCGCGATCGACAACGACCGCGTAGATTCCCTCCTTGCCACCAAAATGCTCATACACTACTGGCTTGGAGACCTTCGCACGTGCGGCGATCTCCTCGATAGATGTGCCGTCGAAACCACGCTCGGCGAATAGCGTTCGGCTGATGTCGAGTAGCTGTTCACGACGTTGTTTACCCGTCATGCGTACCCGGTTACCCGTGGTACGTGCTGGGGGTGCACCATCAGTGTCCACCGGTCCATGATGCCGGTCCGGACGCCCAGATGGTTGCAAGGCTTCCGGGCGCGAGTCCGGCACCTGGCCCTGCTGGCGCCCGGCGGCACCTGATGCAGTTGACTAGGGCGGCCAGCAGACATGGGCGGGAGCGATGAGACCAAACCGGCGCGCGTCGGATTGGGCTGAGTTCTCGCAGCCGGTGAGTCCGGCTCCTGTCAGGTGGTTCGACGCAAGCAGATGTCCATGGCGCACCCGAGCGAACGGTGGCGCCCGAATACACGCCAGGCGGTGAGACCGTGAGCGGCCATGAGCTGAACGACATGTTGAAAGACCATGACCTTCAATATCTGAAGGAATGGTTGAGTATGCAACAACCGCACACTATTGCCGACGAATTGATCCGGGTCGACTCAGCCGGCATGGCACTGGTCTTCAGGCTGTTGGACAAGGGCAAGGCCCTGGCCGTATTCGAAGAACTCGACCCCGCCGATCAGCAAGAGATCCTTGCGGGCATGCGCGACCGCGCATTTCGTGAGCTGGTCGAGGGGATGGACCCCGACGACCGCGCCCGGCTCATCGACGAGGTTCCGGCCAAAGTCGCCAAGCGGGTCCTCGCCGGGCTGAGCCCACACGAACGGCAGATGACCGCCGCGCTGCTCGGGTATCCGGAGGACTCGGTCGGGCGGCGGATGACGCCACAGGTGGTCGCCCTGCACCGGAACCTGTCGGTCGCCGAAGCATTGGACGTGATCCGCACCAAAGGTGCCAGCGCCGAGACCGTCTACACCCTGGCCGTCGTTGACGACGGCCGCCGGCTGATCGGGGTCGCCTCGCTACGTGACCTGGTGACGGCTCCGACCGACTGGCGCGTCGGAGACATCGCCGAGACGGAGTACGTCTCCGCCCGAGCCACCGACGACGCCGAATATGCCGCCAGGCTGATGCGGGACGCGAACCTGCTCGACTTGCCGATCGTCGACAGCGAAGGCCGCCTGCTCGGCTTCCTGACCATTGATGACGCCGTCGAGCTGATCGAAGCCGCGGACACCGAGGACGCATACCGGCAGTCCGGTTCGGAACCCCTGGGCGGTCTCTACTTGCTGGCGACGATCCGGTTGCTGGCCAGCCGCCGGGCGCCCTGGCTGATGCTGTTGTTCATCGCCGCGATCATGACGATCAACGTGCTGGACTTCTTCGAGGAAAACCTCGCTGAGGTCACCGCGTTGGCACTGTTCATCCCGATGATCACTGGTACGGGTGGTAACACGGGATCGCAGTCGGCCACGTCCGTGGTCCGGGCGCTGGCGCTCGGCGATATCCGGCCGCGCGACCTGCCCCTGGTGCTGTGGCGTGAGGCACGTGTCGGTGCGCTACTCGGTGTGGCGCTCGCGATCGTCGGGATCGGCATCGCGACGTTCTTCGCCGACTTCCAGCTGGCGATCGTGGTGGCGATATCGCTGCTGGTGGTGTGTACGTGGGCGGCGATCGTAGGTGGCTGTATGCCGCTGCTGGCGAAGAAGCTGGGGATCGACCCCGCCGTGGTCTCGGCGCCCATGGTGGCGACACTGGTCGACGCTACGGGGCTGATCATCTACTTCCTGACCGCCCGGGCGGTGCTCGGTATCTAGCGTCTATTCGACGACGGGTTCGCCCGGCCGACGATCTCTCTCGTCGGTATCACCCGATGTGGGCTTGATGTGCCCCTGCAACAGGAGGTCGACGCAGAGTTCATGGAGAGCGTGCGATGAACACAGGTCAGCGCCGCGTTCTCGCCGCGCATGCTCCGGCGGCCCCGCTCACTGGACACCTCCGGCTTGGTGGCCGGTCGGCTGCCGGCGGTGAGATTCGCGTCGACAGTCAGAGCCTGTGGCGCGACGGAGAACCTTGGTTCCCGGTCATGGGCGAGTTCCACTACGCACGCTATCCGCGTGCCGAGTGGGACGCCGAGCTGCGCAAGATGCGCGCCGGCGGCATCACGGTCGTCGGAGCCTATGTCTTTTGGATCCTTCACGAGGAGCGCCGAGGTCACTACCGCTGGGACGGGGACCGGGACCTTCGCGCGTTCGCGGAGCTGTGCGCCGACGTCGGGCTCGACATCGTCGCCCGGATAGGCCCGTGGGGTCACGGCGAAGCGCGCAACGGCGGGTTCCCGGAATGGGTGATGGCTCTCGATCTTGACACGCGCACGAACGATTCTCAGTACCTCGACATCGTCCGTCCCTGGTACGGCGAGATCGCCCAGCAGCTCGAGGGGCTGTTCTGGACGGAAGGCGGCCCCGTCGTCGCGGTACAGATCGAGAACGAGCTCCACGACCAACCGGACCACCTGCTCACCCTGAAGCGGATGGCCCAGCAGGCTGGGTTCTCGGTGCCGTTGTGGACGGTCACCGGCTGGGGACGAGCTGACATCCCGCGCGACGAGTTCATCCCCGTCTTCGGAGGCTACCCGGAGGCTGCCTGGGACGAACACGACGCAGGCTGGGCCCGTCAGAGCCGGCTGCACTTCTTCTTCACCCATGTGCGAGACGACTTCACCATCGGGTCCGACCTCCACCAGGACGCTGACGCGGAATCCGGGTCGAGGTCCGACGACGGAGGCGGGGCGATCGGAGGCGATGCGGAAGGTGCTTTGGGGCCAGAGCTCGAGCGCTATCCGTTCGCAACCTGCGAGCTGGGCGGTGGCATGTACACCGCCTACCACCGACGGCCACTCGTGGAGGCCGAGGACGTCGCCGCCATCTCACTGGTCAAGCTCGGGTCGGGCTCCACTTGGCAGGGCTACTACATGTACCACGGGGCCACTCAGGTGATCGGCGAACTGACCACAACTCAGGAGTCGCATGCCACTGGCTACCCGAATGACTGCCCGGTTCTGTCCTACGACTTCCAGGCACCGCTGGGTGAGTTTGGCCAGGTCCGTCCGTCCTACTGCCTGCTCCGGCAGCAGGCGCTCTGGATCGAAGCTGAGGGACCACGGCTGGCCCGGATGCAGATGACACTCCCTGACGACAGCCCCACGGACGTCGATGACCACTCCACACTTCGATGGGTGTTGAGGTCGGACGGGGACTCCGGCTACCTCTTCGTCAACAACCACCAGCCAGTAGAAAGCCTGCCGCGGCATGAGGCCGTCGGCTTCGAAATCCACGGACTCGGGGAGGGAGCCCTGAGGATTCCGACCGTGGAGTGCTCGATCGCTCCGGGCGCATTCTTCGCGTGGCCGCTGCGCCTGGATGCGGCGGGGGCTCGCGTCTCGGCGACCGCTCAGGTCGTGACTCGCCTCGGAGGGGGCTCTACGTCGGCGCTGGTCCTCACCGAGGTCGAAGGGATACCGGTCGAACTCCAGGTCGAGCACGGAACGGTTGATCAGGCGCCCCAAGGCGTCACCATGACGAACGAAGACGGCATGTCGGTTCTGCGCGATCTCCGTCCTGGCCTGGACTGCGCGGTCACCATCAGCGGTCCCGCGGGCACGGTGCGGGTCCTGATCCTGCGGGCCGACCAGGGACGCCATGTCAGCGTCGCACAGGGTCAGTTGTATGTGTCCGAGGCACCCGTCGTGGTGTTCGGCGACGGTCCTGCCGCCGTGACGACAGCCCGCACGGTGCGGGTCCATCGGTACCAGGAGGGCGACTGGTTCAGCAGTCAGCTGGAGGGCGCGGAGCCGGCGGTCGATGTTGCCTGCACCTCCAACCGCAGAGCAGGTCGGGCGCGGGACATCCCTCGCGGCGGACCACTCAACCGTGCGTCCGCCCCGACCGATGCCGATTTCGCAGGGGCCGCGGCGTGGACGCTCGACCTTCCGCGACAGCTCGTCGCGCACACCACCGATGACCGCGAGGTGCTCTTGCGGATCGACTACGTCGGCGATGCCGCCCGGCTGTACGCAGGGGACCAGCTGCTGGCCGACCATTTCTTCTACGGGCGTCCCTGGGAGGTGGGGCTGCGGCGGTTCGGAGACGTGCTCGATGAAGGACTCCGGCTCGAGATTCTCCCGCTGTCTGAGACGGCGCCGATCTACCTCTCGCCAGAGGTCCAGCCCGTGTATGTCGACGGGATCGCCCTCGCGCTGCGTAGTGTGTCGCTGCGCCAACGGGCCAGCGTCGGCATCCGGCTATGAGTTGCTGCTAGGAGTTCCGTAGTAGATATGACTGTTGGGCGGGATCCTGGGCGGTGGTCGGCATTCTTGCCACCGTGATCTCGGTTCTCGTGCGGGCGATGGCCGGCTTCAGGTTCGCGGGGATCGGTGCCTCCACCTGCCGCCCACACACGGACACGTCAGAAGAGCCTCATTAGGCTCCGAGGTCAGGGGGCGATGAGGTTCTTCTCGCCGCCGTAGTCGTCGACCCGTTTGCCTTGGATGCGCTCCTCGCTCGGCCAGCGGACATCCCACACCCAGCCCAGCTTCTCGAAAATCTTGATGAGGCGGGCGCTGGAGTCGATCTGGCCCTTGAGCACGCCATGCCGGGCGCTCGTCGGGTCCGCATGGTGGAGGTTGTGCCAGGACTCGCCCATGGACAGCACGGCGAGCCACCATACGTTGCCGGACTTGTCCCGGCTCTCGAACGGGCGCTCGCCCATCGCGTGACAGATCGAGTTGATCGACCACGTCACGTGGTGCAGCAGGCCGATACGCACGAGTGTCGCCCAGAAGAAGGCCGTCAGTGCTCCGTGCCACGACCAGGTGGCGAGGCCGCCGATCACCGGCGGGAGCAACAGGGAGACCGCCACCCATAGCGGGAACAACTGGTTGACCCGGCGGATGTCTTTGTCCTTGAGCAGGTCGGGTACATACTTCTGCTGGTCAGTGCGCTCGTTGTCGAACATCCAACCCATGTGCGCGTAGACCATGCCTTTGACCACGGCCGGAACACTGGTGCCGTAGCGCCAAGGCGAATGCGGGTCGCCTTCCTTGTCGGCGTACTTGTGGTGCCGGCGGTGGTCGGCGACCCAGTTGGTCACGGGCATCTCGATCGCGAGGCTGCCGGAAACGGCCATCGCGATCTTGAGTCCGCGATTCGCCTTGAAAGCCCGGTGGGTGAAATGCCGGTGGAATCCGACAGTGATGCCATGACCGGCGATCAGGTACATCACCACCGCCAGGACCACGTCGAGCCAGCTGAGAAACCCGCCCATCCACGCGAAGGGGATGGCTGCCAGTAAGGCGATGAACGGGAGTCCGATGAAGATCGCGAGAACGATCCGTTTCCCGGCGGACGGGGTATCACCCTCGTGAGTGCCGAAGGAGGTGAGGGGCGCATCGCCCTTTTGGTCGGGGGTTGCGTCTGCCTCGGGCGCCGATGGCTGGCCTGCGGATTGCTTGAGAGTCTCGGTGGGAGCCATGGACGGTCCTCCGGTGCTTAGGGATACCTTTCCTACGCAACCGTAACCTACGACGACGTAGGTCTTGAAATCTTGCAATGCCGGCCGGTTTGCGTCCATGCCAGTCTCGGTATCTCTGGACGTCATCCGTTCCGAGGGTAGGGGTATCACTGTCTAGTGCGGACTAGAACATGCGTTTGAATTCTAGTTAATGGCCAGGTAATATATAGGTCATGACGAAGTTGCGACATGTCGATGACGCCGAATTGGTGAGCAAGATTCACGCCATGCGTGAATCCGGCGCGACGTACGCGCAGATCAAGACCGAATTGCAGGTTGGCGCAAGCACCATTAGTCGCGTTCTTGGCGTCTATGGGAAAGGCCGGCGTCGTCCTACGATTTCCGACGACGTGCGCGCCCGTGCGCTCGCGCTGCGGCGGGAAGGTCAGTCGGTACCGGAGATCGCTCGTGAGCTGGGTATCGCGAAGAGCAGCGCCTGGGCGATCACCAAAGAGGTCGCGTGGAAGCCGACGCCAGGATCCAAGGAGCGCGCCAAACGCGCCGCCAGGATGCGCTGGGACCGAGAAACCGCGCGCCGGGCCGAAGAGCGCGAGCAAGCGGTGAGTGAGGCGGCTGCCTGGGTTGGCGAATTGAGTGATCGTGAGCTGATGTTGATCGGTGCCGTCTTGTACTGGGCGGAAGGGTCGAAAACGAAGCCATGGAACCCTACTGAGTGGCTCGGCTTCATCAACAGCGATCCTGACGTGATTCTGCTATATAGGGCCTGGCTCCGTCGGCTCGGCGTGGCTGATGAGCGGCTGACATTCAGGGTGCACATTCACGAGTCTGCCGATGTGCAGGCCGCTGAACGATACTGGGCCGACGTTGTCGGCGTATCCGTCGACAGGTTCGCACGCGCGACACTGAAGAAGCACAATCCGAAGACGGTGCGTAAGAACACGTCCGAGGGTTATTACGGATGCTTGGTCATCTGCGCACGGAAGGGGGCCGCTGAGTATCGCCGGATGGACGGCATGTGGAGGGGAATCTGCCGGGCCGTGCGACAGATACAGTAGACTCTTCGGGTGCGGCCTTCAGTCTTAGAGCTGAAATTTGGGCCACAATCCCGGGTAGTGTAATGGCAGCACGCGGGCTTTTGGTGCCTGTAGGTAGGGGTTCGAATCCTCTCCCGGGAGCTTGGTTCGAATCCTGGCGTAGATGTGACGTCGGGGTTCGTGCCGCTCGCGACGGGGGAGTATCGTCGTGCACGTTCCCGCCCCACCGATGCTCAGGAGCGAGCCCGCGTGACTACGCGTCCCGCAGCCGTTATCGTCCTCGCCGCGGGCGAGGGCACTCGGATGAAGTCGTCCATCCCTAAGGTCCTGCACGAGCTTTCCGGCCGATCCCTTGTCGGGCATGCGGTCGCCGCGGCCCAGTCTTTGGAGCCTGAACACCTGAGCGTAGTGGTCGGTCACGGCCGCGACCAGGTCACAGCGCACCTCGCTGATGCCGCGCCAGCGGTCACCACCGCGATCCAGGAAGAGCAGCTCGGAACGGGGCACGCCGTCCAGTGCGCACTCGCGATGCTGCCGGAACTGAGCGGCGTGGTGGTGGTGACCTATGGAGATGTGCCGTTGCTGAGCGGTGACACGTTGCGTGCGCTGATCGATCAGCATGAGGCCGACTCCAATGGGGTCACGGTGCTGACCGCGCACGTCGCGGACCCGACTGGCTATGGCCGGATCGTCCGTGACGAGCACGGCGCCGTTCTCCGGATCGTCGAGCACAAGGACGCCGATGAGGAAACGCGGCGGATCACCGAGATGAATTCCGGGATCTACGCATTCGACGCCGACGTTCTGCGCTCCGGATTAGCCCGGCTCACCGCGGACAACGTCCAGGGCGAGCTGTACCTGACCGATGTGCTGGGCTTGGCCAGAGCTGACGGACGGCGTGTAGGCGCATTGGTGACCGGGGATGCGTGGCAGACCGAAGGGGTCAACGACCGATCCCAGCTCGCCGCGCTGAACCGTGAGATGAACCGGCGGGTCACCACGCAATGGATGCGTGCCGGTGTCACCATCATCGATCCGGCCACGACGTGGATCGATGTCACGGTGACACTCGAGCGCGACGTCGTTCTGCGGCCCGGCGTCCAGCTCCATGGTTCCACCCGCATCCACGAAGGAGCCGAGATCGGCCCGGACAGCACGCTGCGCGACACAACTGTCGACCGAGGCGCGGTGGTGATCCGGACACACGCCGAGGGCGCGGAGATCGGACCGCACGCCAACGTCGGGCCGTTCTCGTACCTGCGACCCGGTACCCGCCTGGGCAAGAAGGGCAAGATCGGCGGCTTCGTCGAGACCAAGAAGGCCGAGATCGGCGAGGGATCGAAGGTTCCGCATCTTTCGTACGTGGGTGATGCCACGATCGGCGACGGAGTCAACATCGGGGCCGGCACCATAGTCGCCAACTACGACGGCGTTCATAAGCACCACACAACTGTCGGAGACCACACCTTCGTCGGTAGCGATTCGGTGCTGGTCGCTCCTGTGGAGCTGGCTGACGGAAGCTACGTCGCGGCCGGCTCCACGGTGACATCTCACACTGAGCCTGGCGATTTGGCCGTTGCCCGTGCGCGGCAGCGGAACGTGTCGGGCTGGGTCGATCGTCGACGGCCGGGTACATCAACACTCGAGGCTGCGCGTCGTGCGCGGGCGAGGCAGACTGGAAGTGACGTCGTCGAGGGGAGCGACCAATGAACGGTCTACGGGCCAGTGGCACGAAGACGCTGATGTTGTTCGGCGGCCGGGCGCATCCCGAGCTCAACGCCGAAGTGGCCGAACGCCTCGGGGTCGAGCTCATCCCGATGAGGGCGCACGAGTTCGCCAACGGCGAGCTCTACGTCCGCTTCGACGAGAGCGTGCGCGGATGCGACGCATTCGTGGTTCAGAGCCACACCGCTCCGATCAACGACTGGATCATGGAACAGCTGGTCATGGTCGACGCCTTGAAACGTGCCTCGGCCAAGCGGATCACTGTGGTGATGCCCTTCTACGGATATGCACGTCAGGACAAGAAGCATCAGGGCCGCGAGCCGATCTCGGCCCGGTTGATCGCGGATATGTTCAAGACGGCAGGCGCGCATCGCCTGATGGCGGTGGATCTACACACCGCACAGATCCAGGGATTCTTCGACGGGCCGGTTGATCACCTGTGGGCGCTGCCGATCCTGGCTCGACACATCGCGGAGAACTATCAGACATCCAACATGACGGTTGTGTCGCCGGACGCCGGCCGGGTCCGGGTCGCCGACGTGTGGGCGGACCGGCTCGGCACACCGCTGGCGATCATCCACAAGCGCCGCGATCCCAATGTGGCCAATCAGGTCAAGGTGCATGAGGTTGTCGGTGATGTCGCCGGCCGCACCTGCCTGCTGGTCGACGACATGATCGACACCGCCGGCACCATCACCCAGGCCGCTGAGGCGCTCATCGCCAACGGAGCAGCGAACGTGATCGTCGCGGCGACCCACGCGGTGCTCTCCGGGCCGGCGGTCGACCGGCTGAAGAACTCGAGCATCACCGAAGTAGTCGTCACCAACACGTTGCCGATCCCCGACGAACGTCGCTTCGACACCCTTACCGTGCTGTCCATCGCGCCGCTCCTGGCGCGGGCGATCCGTGAGGTTTTCGAGGACGGCTCGGTGACGAGTCTGTTTAACGGAAACACCTAAGAGGTCGCGCAGAATGGGAGTCGCCGGGCTCGCGTGCCCGGGCATCCTGGAGGGCTTCGTTGTCGTCAGTCGACGCACAAACCCAGTGCGACTCCTTCCTCCGCCTTGCCCTCCAGGCGCCCGCCCCCGCTCGCTATCCGGCGCCCCATTCTGCGCGACCTCTAACACGCTGGATGAGGCGGACCAGCCACCTGGTTCGCGTTGAGGGCGGCCGGGCGAGTAGAATCGCGTGGTTGCCTCGGCGAGGGCGCTCTGAACTGAGCTCCGTGATCGACGCGGTGCGCTTCTGGCGCGCTCGTCGCCGAACGCCACCTCACTTTGAGATCGAACACTCGCCTGGAGGAGTTTCACCGTGTCCGACGTCAAGATTGCCGCCGAGCTGCGTACCGAGTTCGGTAAGGGCGCCGCGCGCCGCCTGCGTCGCGCCGACAAGGTGCCCGCGGTCCTCTACGGACATGGCACCGATCCGATTCACCTGGCGCTTCCAGGGCACGACACCATGCTGGCGCTCAAGAACCCCAACGTGCTGATCACGCTGGACATCTCGGGCGCGGGTAACGAGCTGGCGCTGCCCAAGCATGTGCAGCGTGACCCGCTGAAGGGCTTCATCGAGCACGTAGACCTGTTGCTCGTGAAGCGTGGCGAGAAGGTCACCGTCGACATCCCGGTGCTGCTCGAGGGCGATGCCATCTCCGGTTCCATGGTCAGCTTGGACAGTCCGTCCATCTCCATCGAGGCCGAGGCGACACACCTGCCGGAAAGTGTCACCGTGTCCATCGAGGGTCTCGACATCGGCACCCAGATTCACGCCAGCGACTTGGTTCTGCCCAAGGGCTCTTCACTCGCTGCCGATCCTGAGACGCTGATCGTGAACATCACCGCGTCGCACGACGTCGCTGCCGAGGAAGACGAGGCCGCCGCCGCTGCCGAGGCCGAGGCTGCCGAGCCAGCCGCTGACTCCGGTTCGGAATCTGACGAGTCCTGAGTTCGGCTCGCTGCGGTAAACGCGGTGAACTCCAACGATGCGTGGCTTGTTGTCGGGCTGGGGAACCCCGGCCCGAAATACGCCGACACGCGGCACAACGTCGGCGCCGAGGTAGTCAGTCTGTTAGCCGCGCGCGCTGCTGCCTCGTTCAAGGCCGCCCGGCGCCGCCGTGCCGATATAGCCGAGACCCGTCTCGGGGCCGCGCCGGGAGTCCGTGCGGTACTGGCAAAACCACGCTCGTACATGAACGAATCGGGCGGACCGGTGGCCGCTCTCCGCGACTTCTATAAGACAGACCTCGACCGTTTGGTAGTCGTCCATGACGAACTTGATCTTCCATTTGGCACCATTCGCGTAAAAAAGGGCGGCGGTGATGGTGGTCACAACGGCCTACGGTCGATTCGCGCCGCACTCGGCGGCGGTGACTACGTTCGGGTCCGCTTCGGCGTCAGCCGCCCGCCCGGCCGGATGGATCCGGCCGGGTATGTCCTGAAGCCCTTTTCCGCAGCTGAACGCCGCAATCTGGAGTTCGAGATCGATCGGTGCGCCGACGCGGTGGAAGCAGTTGTCGTCGACGGTTTGATCTACGCTCAGAATCATTACAACGGCTGACGTTCGCCGGCCCAGGTGTCTTTTTGGGACACGGGTAAGACACAGGACAACAGGCCAGCGACGTTTAGGCTGGCGTTCAGCACAATCGGCCCGTATAGTTCCCAAAAGCTGCACCGATTTCGTGCAAGGAAGATCGGTGGCTGACTTTCAGCCTTGGGGGGGCCATGGCTACGGTCGGCGTTTCGCCGACCGGTGCTCGCTTGCGTGGGCACCGGCATGCAAGGACAGGGGACCGCGGAAGACCACCAGCCGGGGAAGTGCCGGCGGGTTGGCCTATTCCGGGGTATCAGCGAGTCATCAACATCAGCACTGTGGTGGCCAAGAGTGTTGCTATCGGCACGGCCTGGGCCATGGGTGCGTTCCTGCTGCTCAGTATCGTCACCGGGCGCGGCGGGCCGTATGCCGACCACGTGCAGTTCGTAGGGTTCTCGGCCCTGGTACTGGTTCTGTCGCTCGCCGTCCGGCAAGCGGCGCGCAGGCGGCTCAAAGCTCTGCGCCGCAGTGGTATCGCGGTCTACCGGACCCTCGCGGTGGGGCCAGGGGCACAGGTCAATGGGCTGGTGGATCGGCTGGCCACGGATACCGAGCACCCGTATGTGGTGGTCGGGGCCTGTATTGAGGGTGAACACCAGCTCGTCGAGGATGTGCCGCAGGTGACGCGGTTGCCCGCGACCGGAGCAGAACTCGAGTCCGTCGACGACGAGACTCTGGTCAGGATGGTCCTCGACGCATCCGGACAGGTAGGCGCTGACGTCGTCTGTCTCGCGCCGGGATCGCAGTTCAGTGGCGACCGCATGCGGTTGCTGAACTGGGCGGTCAGCGAACGAGGCATGCGGCTGGTCAGCGAACTCGGCACGGTGGACGTCTACACCCGGCGGATGACTGCTCGCCGGGCCGGAGCCGCCACTTTGCTGCACGTCGGCGCGGTGCGCCTAGGCGGCGCCCGACACCTGGCGAAACGGTTCGTGGATCGGCTGGCGGCGGGATGCCTACTGGTGGCTGCGGCCCCGCTGCTGCTTGGAGTGGCGCTCGCCGTGTGGCGCTCCAGTCCGGGTCCGGTCATCTATCGGCAGACACGGGTCGGGCGTGGCGGCCGGACGTTCACGATGCTGAAGTTCCGCACGATGCATGCCGACGCCGATGCGCGGCGTGCGGAGCTGGTCGACGACGGCGGAGACAGTCTGATGTTCAAGATGCGCGACGATCCGCGTCTCACCGGCATCGGACGCATTCTGCGCCGGTATTCTCTTGACGAACTTCCTCAGCTGATCAATGTGCTGCGGGGCGAGATGTCGCTCGTCGGCCCACGCCCACCCCTGCCGGAAGAGGTCGAGCAGTACAACCGGACGGAGGCGCGCCGATTGCTGGCGGTTCCTGGCATGACGGGCCTGTGGCAGGTGAGCGGCCGTTCGAACCTCACGTGGGAAGAGACCGTGCGGCTCGACCTTCGTTATGTGGACAACTGGTCGCTGGGTATGGACGCACACGTTCTGTGGCGCACGGGACGGGCCGTGGTGCGTGGAACCGGCGCCTATTGATGTCTCACCCCGTTGCTTCCGGCAAAACGAACATTTGAGAACGCGACACGTGAGACCGCCTCTGTTGCCGGCTCGGCAACCGGACGCGCCGCTGGAGCGGCACACGATCTGCAAGATGGCTGCTGCCGACGTGTCGTAGACGTTCAGGGCGCCGGGGGAAGTGCTGTCCGAGCCCAGATCGCCACAGTTGAGTGCCGGTCCCTGGCCCAGATGGCAATGCGCGCGGGCTAACCAGGCGCTCTGTTGGCTTGAGAGGCAGGTCGGGGCCATCGGGATGTTAGGGTCATGTTCATTCTTGGGCTTTTGTGTGTCCATGCCTTGATGGCTGGTGGGGCCATACGTAGCGTGATCACCGTACGGGTGCAGGAATCTAGGTTGCCGTTCCGGGTAGATCGGACGTGGTGCGAGATGCTCGCTGCAGAGAGACACGCGAAGATTCTGGGTGAAGTGCACGGGCGGGGAGCTGTCCGAGTAGCCGAGCTCGCCCAGATCCTTGACGTGTCCGAGATGACGGTCCGGCGTGACCTCGACACTCTTGCTCGTGAGGGCAAGCTCGACAAGGTGCACGGGGGTGCTACGCGCCGGTCCACCAGTACCGAGGAGCCGGGGTTCGAAGCCAAGTCGCTTCGGCAACCGGCCGAGAAAGAGGCCATCGCCGCTGCCGCTGCCGAACTGGTGACGCCGGGCAGCGCCGTGGGCCTGTCGGCGGGAACCACCACCTGGAGCCTTGCTCACAGGTTGCGGGAGGTCGGCGATCTCACGGTGGTGACCAACTCGATGCGAGTCGCCGACGTGCTACACGCTGGGCACTCTTCCGGGCAGAATGTCGTACTGACCGGCGGCGTCCGTACCCCGTCCGACGCGCTCGTCGGGCCGATCGCGGTGTCGGCGTTGGGTCAGCTTCACCTGGATGCCGTGTTTCTCGGTGTCCACGGAATGGATGAGATCGCCGGCTTCACTACGCCAAATCTGCTCGAAGCGGATACCGACCGGGCTTTGGTCGCCGCGGGGCGTCGTTTGGTGGTGCTGGCTGATCACACGAAGTGGGCCACCGTCGGGATCAGCACCATTGCCGCGTTGGAGGATGCTGACGTGGTCATCACCGACGAGCATCTCCCCGAAGAGGCGCAGAAGGTGCTCCGGGAGAAGGTGGCAGACGTCCGCCTTGTGCGTCCAGGGCCCGAGCGGCCCAGCTGAGCTGCGGTCTTGTGGCACATCCGGTCGCCGCGCCGGGGGCGGATCCACCTTCGCGCAGCTATCAACTCAACCAGCGAGCGTCCACATAGTGGACAAAGTGTCCCGGAATGTGAACAGCTGCCGGTTACGTTGGCTATAGCACCTAGGCTTGGGAGCGCGCGATCAGGGGCGGCGGGCACCGTCTAGGCCCGCCTCCGGTGCAACCCCTGATTGTGTGAATGCCTGAGTGTCGACGCGAAGCTGAGGAGATTCTTGACGAACGCCGACGCGGCCCTGGCCGCCCGCCTCGCAGACGAGGCGGGCGGGCTTCTGCTCGCGTTGCGCGAGTCGTGGAGCGCCGGTGCCAGCCGTGCCGATCTTCGTCACGCTGCTGACCGAGCGGCTCACGAGTTCCTGGTCGAAGCCTTGAGTGCCGAGCGACCATCCGACGCCGTTCTGAGTGAAGAGGGCGCGGACGATCCTTCGCGTCTCACAGCAGAGCGGGTATGGATCGTCGATCCCCTGGATGGCACCAGGGAGTTCGCCGAGCACCGGTCCGACTGGGCTGTGCACGTGGCGCTCTGGCAGCGTGATCAGCGGCATGGGCGACTGATGGCCGGGGCCGTGGCATTGCCCGGAGAGAAGACGACGCTCTGCTCCGATACGGCAACGCTGGCGCCACGGGTCACCCCTCCCGGCGCCGCGTCGCCTCCGCCGTGGCGGATCGCCGTCAGCCGGACCCGTGCGCCGGCGGTCGCCGAGCGTGCGGCCAACGCCTTGGGGGCAGAGCTCGTGCCGATGGGATCCGCCGGCTACAAGGTCTCGTCGGTTATCCGGGGGAAGACTGATGCTTACGTTCACGCAGGAGGACAGTACGAGTGGGACTCCGCCGCGCCCGTGGCCGCCGCTGCGGCTGCCGGGCTGCATGTCAGCCGGTTAGACGGCTCGCCGTTACGCTATAACAACGTCAATCCGTATCTTCCAGATCTACTGGTCGCCCGGCCCGAGCTCGCCGCCGTTCTTGTGGCCGCCTGCTCCGAGGACCCTCCCGATCCGGTAACCGCCGCTTTGAGGTCAACTCCATGACGCTTCACGACTATCAACTCAGCCAGCTCGACATCCTCGAGTCCGAGTCCGTCCACATCATCCGGGAGGTGGCCGCTGAACTAGAGCGGCCGGCCCTGCTGTTCTCGGGTGGCAAGGACTCCATCGTCATGCTGCGACTCGCGGAGAAGGCCTTCTGGCCGGCGCCCATACCGTTCCCCGTGATGCATGTGGACACCGGGCACAACTTTCCCGAGGTTCTGGAGTTCCGGGACCGTCGAGTCGCCGAGCTGGGTGTCAGCTTGGTTGTCGCATCGGTACAAGAAGCCATCGACCGTGGGCTCGTGGCCGAAGAGCCGAATGGCTCACGCAACCGGATCCAAACCCCGGTGCTGCTCGATGCCGCGGAGAAGAATCGGTTCACCGCCCTGTTCGGTGGCGCGCGCCGGGACGAGGAGAAGGCCAGGGCTAAAGAACGTGTCTTCTCGTTCCGAGACGACTTCGGGCAGTGGGATCCGAAGAACCAGCGTCCTGAGTTGTGGAATCTCTACAACGGCCGGATCCATCTGGGCGAGAGCATCCGGGTGTTCCCGCTGTCTAACTGGACCGAGCTGGACGTGTGGCAGTACATCGCCCGGGAACAGATCGAGGTTCCTTCGATCTATCACGCCCACGAACGTGAGGTCTTCGAACGCGACGGAATGCTTTTCGCGGCGAACGAGTTCTGCCGCCCGCGCGACAACGAGGCGACGTTCATCGAGAAGGTCCGGTACCGAACGGTCGGCGATGCCACCCTCACCGCGGCAGTGAAGTCCGACGCCGACACCATCGAGAAGATCATCGAAGAGGTGGCCGCCACTCGTCTCACCGAGCGCGGTGCCACCCGTGGTGACGACCGCGTCAGTGAGGCCGCGATGGAGGACCGGAAGAAAGAGGGATACTTCTGATGGACACCGTGGCCACCAAAGCACCGATGACGCACAACATGGGCTTGCTCCGGTTCGCTACCGCCGGATCGGTGGACGACGGCAAGTCGACACTGATCGGCAGGCTGCTCTACGACTCCAAGTCGATCTTCACCGACCAGCTGGAGAGCGTCGAGCGCACCAGCCAGGAACGCGGCGACGAATACACGAACCTGGCGCTGCTCACCGACGGCTTGCGGGCCGAACGGGAGCAGGGCATCACCATCGACGTCGCCTACCGGTACTTCGCGACACCACGGCGGAAGTTCATCATCGCCGACACCCCGGGGCACATCCAGTACACCCGCAACATGGTGACCGGGGCGTCCACAGCTGATCTCGCGATCGTCCTGGTGGACGCCCGCAAGGGGCTCGTCGAGCAGAGCCGTCGGCACGCGTTCATCGTGTCGCTGCTTCGAGTGCCGCACCTGGTGCTCGCGGTCAACAAGATGGATCTGGTGGATTGGTCGGAGGAGGTCTTCGAAGAGATATCCCACGAATTCGCCGCTTTCGCTTCGAAGCTCGCGATCCCCGACCTCACGGCGATTCCCATCTCAGCCCTTCACGGCGACAACATCGTCAGCCGTTCGGAGAACACACCGTGGTACGAGGGTTCGTCCCTGCTGCATCATCTCGAGCACGTGCACATCGCCAGCGACCGTAACTTGGTGGACGTTCGCTTCCCTGTTCAGTACGTCATCCGTCCGCAGTCACTACAGCATGCCGACTATCGCGGGTACGCGGGGCAGATCGCCGGCGGCGTGCTGAAGAAGGGTGACGAGGTCATGGTCTTGCCAAGCGGCCTGACATCGCGGATCGCCGCCATCGAAACCGCCGATGGCCCGGTGGCCGAGGCGTTCGCTCCGATGTCGGTGACCGTGAGACTGGAAGATGAGCTCGACGTCTCCCGGGGCGACATGATCTGCCGCCCGCACAACCGGCCCGCAGTGGCTCAGGACATCGACGCGATGATCTGCTGGATGGCCGACACCCCACTGGTCCCCGGCCAGAAGCTGGCTATCAAACACACCACCCGATCCGCGCGGGCGCTGGTGAAAGAGATGCAGTACAAGCTGGACGTGAACAGCTTGCACCGGGACGAATCCGCCACGCAGCTCGACCTCAACGACGTCGGCAGAGTGCGCCTGCGGACCACCGCGCCGTTGCTCGCCGACGAATACCGGCGCAATCGGATCACCGGCGGGTTCATCCTGGTGGACGAATCCACCAACCGGACCGTCGGCGCCGGGATGATCACCGCCGCCAGCTGAGCACGGCGGGGGCCCAGCCCGTCGCAACGGCCAGGGTCGTACCGGGCAGGTCGGTCAGGCGAGGAACCCGCGCAGCAGTGAGGCGGTTCCGGACACGTGCTCGGCCATCGCCTGGCGCGCCGCCTCCGCGTCGCCGTCGAGGATGGCCGTGATGATGGCGGCGTGCTGCTGGTTTGAGTGTTCGATGTTGCGTGAGAGCAGGGGGATGGCGTCGAGCAGTTCGTTCATCCGCATCCGGACGTCGGCGACGGCGGAGGTCAGGGACGCCGAACCCGTCGCCTCCGCGATGGCCAGATGCAGCCTGGAGTCGAGGCGCCGGTAATTCTCCAGGTTGGAAGTCGCGGTAGCTTCGAGGCGGCGGTGCAGGTACTCCCGCTCGTGTCTGGACAAGTCCCGTTTGGCGGCGGCCTCCGCGGCGCCGGTCTCGAGTACGTCTCGTAGCGTCAGCGCGTCGTCCAGCCCGCTGCCCATCTGCTGGGCCAACCGCTTGAGGCTCCTGCGATCTGGCCGGGGCAGGCTTTCAGCCACGAAGGTCCCGCCGTAACGGCCGCGGCGCGACTCCACGTAGCCGGCCTGCTGTAATGCGCGGATCGCCTCGCGGAGGGTGACCCGGCTGACGTTGAACTTGGCGGCGAGTTCACGTTCGGTCGGCAGCCGGTCGCCGGGGGCGACGACGCCGAGCCGAACGGTTTGGAGCAGGCGCTCGACGGTCTCTTCGAAAGCGTTGCCGGCACGCACCGGACGGAACAGCGCGTCGTCAGCCGAGCCCGTCCGGTCGGTTGCCGTCTCGCTGCTACTAGTCAAGCCGCCCTCCTGGATCCGCCCTCACGCTATTACATCGTCTCCGAGCGCGGCGGGTGCGCTACAGCGGTGTGACGTAGGCACCGGAGATGCCGCCATCGACGAGGAACGTCGATGCGGTGATGAACGACGCGTCGTCGCTGGCAAGGAACGCCACCGCCGCGGCGATCTCTTCCGGTTCGGCGAACCGGCCGGCGGGGACGTGGACCAACCGGCGCTGGGCCTTTTCCGGGTCTTTCGCGAAGAGCTCCTTGAGCAAGGGTGTGTTGACCGGGCCCGGGCAGAGCGCGTTCACCCGGATCCCCTCACGGGCGAACTGAACGCCAAGCTCGCGGGACAGGGCAAGGACGCCGCCCTTGGACGCGGTGTATGAGATCTGTGATGTCGCCGCACCCATGACGGCGACGAACGAAGCGGTGTTGATGATCGAGCCCTTACCCTGCCGCTGCATGTACGGGACCACCGCTTGGCAGCAGAGGTAGACGGAGGTGAGGTTGACTTCCTGCACTCTGCGCCACGCCTCGATGCCGGTGGTCAGGATCGAGTCGTCATCGGGTGGCGAGATGCCGGCGTTGTTGAACGCGATGTCCACCGAGCCGTACGTGCCGTGTGCGGTGGCGAAGAGGTTCGCGACGTCGTTCTCACTGGTGACGTCGGTCTGCACGAAGGTGCCGCCGGTGGCGTCGGCGGCTGCCTTGCCCGCCGCGGGGTCGATATCGGCGATCACGACCTTGGCGCCCTCCGCGGCGAACCGCTTGGCCGAGGCCAGCCCGATGCCGCTGCCACCTCCGGTGACCACGGCTACCTTGTTGTCGAGTCGCTCACCCATCATTGCTCCTTTGTCGCGATGAACACGTTCTTGGTCTCGGTGAACGCCTCGAGAGCGTCCGGACCGAGTTCCCGGCCCAGGCCGGATTGTTTGAATCCGCCGAACGGAGTGGCATAACGCACCGCGGAGTGCGAATTGACCGACAAGTTTCCGATCTCTACCCCTCGCGCCACCCGCAGCGCGCGTCCCACGTCGCGGGTCCACAGCGAACCGGCGAGCCCGTAGTTGGTGTCGTTGGCCAGGCGGATCGCCTCGGCTTCGTCCTCGAACGGCATCACGGCTACGACGGGGCCGAAGATCTCGTCGGTCCATGCCGGAGAGTTCGGTTCGACGGGGGCCAACACGGTCGGGGCGTACCAGTACCCCGGTCCGTTGGGGCAGCTACCCCGGAACGCGATCGGCGCGTCGTCCGGGACGAATGAAGTGACCCGTTGGCGCTGTGCTTCCGAGATCAGTGGTCCCATCTCGGAGTCCGCATCCGCCGGATCGCCGACCCGGACGCCCTTGACGGCCGGCTCGAGCAACTCCATGAACCGGTCGAAGACGCTGCGCTGGACCAGGATCCGCGAACGTGCGCAGCAGTCCTGACCGGCGTTGTCGAACACCCCGTAGGGCGCGGTGGCGGCAGCACGTTCGATGTCGGCGTCGGCGAAAACGATATTGGCGTTCTTGCCGCCCAGTTCAAGCGTCACCCGCTTCACCTGCCGAGCACAGCCGGCCATGATCTGCTGGCCGACGGCCGTTGACCCGGTGAAGACCACCTTGCGAACGGCCGGGTTGGTGACGAATCGCTCGCCCACGACCGACCCTTTGCCGGGAATCACCTGGAACACGTCCGGTGGCAGCCCGGCCTCGAGAGCCAGCTCGGCCAGCCGGAGCGCCGTGAGCGGGGTGAGCTCGGCCGGTTTGAGCACGACCGTGTTGCCCGCGGCGAGCGCAGGTGCGAATCCCCAGGAGGCGATCGGCATCGGGAAGTTCCACGGGACGATGACACCGACGACGCCAATGGGTTCGGCGAAGGTGACGCTGACACCTCCCTGGACCGGAATCTGGCGGCCGAACAGCCGCTCGGGCGCGGCGGAGTAGTAGTGCAGAACGTCGCGGACGTTTGCCGCTTCCCCTCGCGCGTTGGTGAGGGTGTGCCCGGCGTTCTGCACCTCGAGGGCGGCGAGGTTCTCGAGGTCCGCGTCCACCGCTTCGGCGAAGCTACGGAGCAACCGGGCTCGGTCGGCCGGCGCCAGCTCACGCCACGTCTTCTGGGCGGCTGCGGCCCGATCGATCGCCGCGTCCGTGTCGGCCACGGTGGCCAACGGCACCGTGCGGACGACCTGTTCCGTCGCGGGGTTGATCACGTCGAAGGTGGTGTTCACCGTGGTTCCTCCTCGAATGTGCTGGGCGCTGCCGCCTCGTTTCGCACGGATCATCCTTCGGCTGCGTGTTGTACGGGTGCCCGGGACGTGGTGGGTGTGTCGTCGCTGGCCGCCGGTGCGGCGGCGGCCTCTGCCGCGTCGACGAGAGCCTGGAACAGCCGGATATCGCTGGAATCCTGCTCCGGATGCCACTGCACACCGACGACGAACGCCGGTCCGGGCAGTTCTACTGCCTCGACGGTGCCGTCCTCGGCCCAGCCCACCGCCTCGAGCGACGTGGCGACCCGGCCCAGCGCCTGGTGGTGGTAGCAGGGCACGGCACAGCGGCCACCCAGGATCCGGCCCACGCGACTGCCTTCGCGGATCTGGACAGGGGTGGTTCCGAATACGCCGGGGTCCGGGCGGTGTGCGTCGTGCCCGACCGTCTCGGGCAGGTGCTGGGTCAGGCTGCCGCCGAGCGCGACGTTGAGCAGTTGCATCCCGCGGCACACACCGAGCACCGGAAGCCCACGGTCAAGCGCCAGGTTCAGCAGCCGGACCTCCCACGCGTCGCGGACGGGCCGGCTCCCGGTGGTCTTGGGATGGGGCCGCTCCCCGTACAAGTACGGGTCGATGTCCGCGCCGCCGGAGATCACCAGGCCGTCGAGGGATTGCACGATCTCCGCGGCGCCTGCGCCGGCCGGCGGCAGCAGCACCGGCACGCCTCCGGCAGCGGCGACGGCGGTGACGTATGTGCTGGGCAGGAGCGCGAACTCGGTATCCCATACCTGGCATTGCGCCTGTTCGAGGTAGGTGGTCAGACCGATCAGCGGCCTGCGCTCAGAGCCGTTCGAAACCACGGAACCTCTCCCAGTCGGTCACCACGGAGTCGTAGGCGGCCAGCTCGATCCGGGCACCGTTGAGGTAGTGCGCGATGACGTCCTCGCCGAAGGCCGCAACCGCCACTTTGCTTTCCTCCAGGCACTGTGCGGCCTCACCCAGCGTGGTGGGCATGTGTGGCTGGTCGGACGCATAGGCGTTGCCCATCACCGGTGGTTCCAGGGCGAGTTCACGCTCGATGCCGTGAAGGCCCGATGCGATCATCGCGGCCACCGCGAGGTAGGGGTTGACGTCGCCGCCGGGCACCCGATTCTCGACCCGCAGGGCAAGGTCGTGGCCGACGACACGCAACGCGCAGGTGCGGTTGTCCGGGCCCCATGCGGCTGCCGTGGGCGCGAAGCTCCCGGGTGCGTAGCGCTTGTAGGAGTTCACGTTCGGGGCGAAGAAGAGGCTGAAGTCGCGCAGGCAAGCCAGCTGGCCGGCCAGGAAGTGTTCCATCAGGGGGGAGAAGCCGTACGGCTGCTCACCGGCAAGCACAGGATCGCCGCCGGTGGAGCGCAGCGACATGTGGATGTGGCACGAGTTGCCCTCGCGCTCGTCGAACTTGGCCATGAACGTCAGGCTCATGCCTTCCTGCGCGGCGATCTCCTTCGCGCCGGTCTTGTAGATGCTGTGGTTGTCGCAGGTGGTGAGGGCGTCGTCGTACCTGAACCCGATCTCATGCTGACCGAGGTTGCACTCTCCCTTGGCGGACTCGACGTACATACCGGCACCGGTCATCCCGTTGCGGATCCTGCGCAGCAGGTGCTCGATCCGGCCGGTGCCGATCATCGAGTAGTCCACGTTGTACTGGTTGGCGGGCTCGAGCCCGCGGTAGGCCTTCTGCCAGGCGGTCTCGTAGCTGTCCTTGAAGACGATGAACTCCAGCTCGGTGCCGACATAGGCCTCGAGGCCGGTGTGCGCCAGCCGTTCCAGTTGCTTGCGCAAGATTTGTCGTGGAGACGCGACGACGTCTGTGCCGTCTTCCCACTGCAGGTCGCAAAGGACCAGGGCGGTGCCCTCGAGCCACGGCACCAGTCGGAGTGTGGTGAAGTCCGGCTTCAGGACGAAATCGCCGTAGCCGCTGTCCCATGACGACATCTCGTATCCGTCCACGGTGTTCATGTCGACATCGACGGCGAGCAGATAACTGCACGCCTCCGCTGCGTGTGGCGCTACCACATCGAGGAAATACGGCGCGGCGCATCTTTTGCCCTGCAACCGTCCCTGCATGTCGGTGGCCGCAACCAGCACGGTGTCGATCTGGCCGTTGTCCACGAGCGCGCGCAATTCGTCGAGACTGAGCAGTCCATCGGACGGAGGCATGGCCTCTCCTTTCGCTGCCGCGTTTCCGGGGCCATGGATGGTGGCGGATGTGGATCGTAGCGTTTAAAGGTCTAAGAATAGCCCTTTGAGTCAAGATGTAAGCAGTGATGGTGCGGAACGTCAATTGATGATCGTGCGCTGCGAGGATCCGGCTCACGCCCACCGCTTGCGCGGCTCGCGTGATGGTCGGGGGCGGACCCTTGACCGTGCTCCGTGGTGCGTGCCATGATCCTGCGATCAATGGCTCAATGGACTGACTCTATTCCATTAGCCGTGGCTTCGTGGCCGGCCCGCAGGCGAGCGCGGCTCGACCCATCAGCTGAGGACGGGAGCTCCGATGACGACGGGCGATCAACATGATCTTCACGCAAGTCACCAGCATCTTCACGGTGTGGACGTCGAGTACGAGACGAAGGGCACCGAGTATTTCGAGCGCCGGAAGCTCCGCCGAGGAGCAGCGGGCTGGGTGCTGCTCGCCGGTCTCGGCGTCTCCTATGTGATCTCCGGGGACTTCGCGGGGTGGAACTTCGGCCTGGCCGAGGGCGGCTGGGGCGGCCTGTTGATCGCCACCGTCCTCATGGCCCTCATGTACACGTGTATGGTCTTCGGGCTCGCCGAGATGAGTGCGTCGATGCCGGTTGCCGGCGCTGGCTACGGTTTCGCCCGTCGGGCCCTGGGGCCGCTGGGTGGGTTCGCCACCGGCACCGCGATCCTGATCGAGTACGCCATCGCGCCGGCGGCGATCGCGGTGTTCATCGGTGGCTATGTGGAAGCCCTTGGTCTGTTTGGTCTCACCAGCGGCTGGCCGGTGTTCCTCGCCGCCTACGCGGTCTTCGTCGGCATCCATCTCTGGGGTGTCGGCGAAGCGCTGCGCCTGATGTTCGTCATCACCGGGCTCGCGATGGTGGCACTCGTCGTTTTCGTCATCGGTATGGCCGGCCAGTTCGATGTCGACAACCTGTTCGACATCCCGATGACCGACTCGTTCGGCGCCAGCTCCTTCTTGCCCTTCGGCATCATGGGCGTCTGGGGCGCTCTCGTCTTCGCAATCTGGTTCTTCCTCGCGATCGAGGGGGTTCCGCTTGCCGCGGAGGAGGCACGCAATCCGAAGCAGGACATGCCGAGAGGCATCATCGTCGGCATGACCATTCTGCTGGTCACCGCGGCGATGATACTGGTGATGGCGCCGGGCGGCGCCGGAGCGCAGGCGCTCATGGACTCCGACAATCCGCTGCCGGAGGCGGTACGGCAGGCGTACGGCGGGAACAACTTCCTCGCCGACTTCGTCAATTACGTCGGCCTCGCCGGACTGATCGCCAGCTTCTTCTCCATCATCTACGCGTACTCGCGTCAGCTCTTCGCGTTGTCCCGGGCTGGGTACCTGCCGCGCTGGCTGTCTGTTACTAGTCGTCGTCGCACCCCGTACCTCGCGCTGATCATTCCTGGCACGGTGGGGTTCGCCCTGGCCTCGATCACCCAGGCCGGCGACCTGATGATTCAGATCGCGGTGTTCGGTGCCGCGGCATCCTACGTGCTGATGATGGTGGCGCACATCGTGCTGCGCAGGCGGGAGCCGGAGATGGAGCGGCCTTACCGGACGCCCGGCGGGACCGTGACCACCAGCGTCGCGCTGGTCCTTGCCGCCACCGCGTTGATCGCGGTGTTTCTGGTGGACCTCACGGCCGCGGCCATCGTGGCGGGGATCTTCGTCGCCGCCCTGGCCTACTTCTGGTTCTACTCCCGCCACCGCCTGGTGGCCAACGCTCCGGAGGAGGAGTTCGAAGCGATCCAGCGAGCCGAGGCGGAGCTGGCCGGTGGCGCACACACGCTCGATGTGGAGTGACCGGCAGGCCAGCCACGCTGAACAGGATGTCTCGCGTTCGGGGTATTGGGATGGCTGCTTGATCGCTACGCTTCTGTTCTGTGGGCTTGTACGTCGCGGAGAGTGGGCTGGCGGAAGGCTGTCCGGTGGTCTTCCTGCACGGTGCCTCGCCCGACGGCGGGCGAATATGGCGACCGCAGGTGCGGGATCTGTCCAGTGACATGCGCTGTTACGTCGTCGACCTGCCAGGCCACACCGGCAGCTCGACGGTAGCGTGGACATCGCTGAACGACACCGCTGATCAGGTTGCTGAGTTCATCCGGAACAAGATCGGTGGTCCGGCCGGCATCGTGGGTCTGTCGCTGGGTGGCTGTGTCGCGATCCGGTTGGCTATGCGCAACCCGGAGCTGGTCACCAGTGCTATCGCTTCCGGGGTGAGCATTCTGCCGGCGTCGTTCAGCGCGCGTGTGTGGCAGCGTGGCCAGCTAGTGGCCAGGTACAGCAGTTTCACCTCCTCGCCAACGGCCGGCGAACACGACGGCGAAGCGGCCGAAGACGATGCGGGCTCGCGGGCCTGGTCCCGGCCGGTGCCGCGGCAGGTGGTCATGAAAATCGTCAGTGAGATCGTCAATTTCGACCTACCGGACGGACGAAAGAAGATCGATTGCGCGATGCTGGCTGTTGCGGGTGAACACGAGAACCGGCTGGTCCTTCGCTCGCTGCGGCCATTGGCCGGTCATTTCGCCGCTGGCCGGGCCAAGTACGTGCCGGATGCGAGCCAGCACTGGAACGCCGAGCGGCCGGAACTGTTCAACGCAATGGTGCGAAGTTGGGTCATTGATCAACGGCTGCCACCCAAACTGCGCGATCCAGAACAATGGGCGCAATAGGACCCTAGGTCGTAGGTGATCGCCTGCGGTTAGCCGTTTTCGGCTCGGTGCTGAAAGTGGGCGCAGTCGTCCAGGACGCCAAATGTTGAATTGCCGGATATGGTTCTTCTGTGTTTCGGCGTTCGAACTCCCGAGCCATACTCGCCCTGCAGGGCGGGCTGGGCAACCAGCTGTTCCAGTGGGCATTCGCCACGTCCCTGCGACGGCAGGGAATCCGGCTTCGGCTGGACACGGTGCGCTGCCGTGGATCCCGGCCGATGGCGCTCGGCTCGCTGGCGGAGGGTATTCGGCGCATTCCGCGGCCGGCCGGCCTGGCCTTGGTTGCCGCACAACGGGCCGGCGCCTTGCGTGGCGGGGTCATTCCGAGGCTGGTCGAAGAAGAGCGATTCGGCTACGACAAGTCCCTGCGTCCTCGAGTGCTCGAGGGAGGAATGGGCGGGAGCTACTTGTATGGCTATTTTCAGTCGTACAAGTACTTCGAGGACATCGCCGACGACGTGAGACGGCAGGTAACCGACTTTCTCGCTGGCCACCTCACGCCGGCTGGGCGGGACCTTCAGGGCGAACTGGCCGACGACCCGTCCAGTGTGGCGTTGCATGTTCGCCGGGGTGACTACGTCAGCAATCCGGTGGCCGCCGCCCATCACGGCGTGCTCGGGACGCATTACTACCAACAGGCCCTGGACACGGTGGCCAAGTGGGGGCACACTCGTCGAATCTGGTTCAGCGACGACTTGCCGTGGGTCCGGCAACATCTCGCGGCTCCGGATGATGAGGTTTGTCCTGCCGGCGTCACCCGTGATGCCGCAGGTGAGATCGCTCTGATGGCGGCATGCTCGGCACGTGTCATTGCGAACAGCTCATTCAGCTGGTGGGCAGGGTGGCTAGGGCGCAATGACTCAGGGGTGGTGGCGCCGGCACAGTGGTTCGCCGACGCGGACACGTCGGCGGACGACCTGGTGCCGGCTACATGGACGAGGCACTAGGACCAGTGGTCTTTGCGGCTGAACGACGGCCGGTGTGTAGCCGGTAGAGCAAACGGGTGGGCCGGCCTGACGGCTGGGCCATTTAGGGGGGAACACCGTGGATGACGACGTGACAATCGACGACGGCGAGCCGGACAACAGCTCGGGCAGCGGGCAGCCGTGGTGGCGACGTCCGCGAGGCCTTGCGGCACTGGGTATCGGTGTGGCAGCGGTCATTGTCGCCGGGGTGATGCTGGCGACGTCGGGATCTTCGGACGAAGACCCGCGCTCGGCTGAGCGGCCGCCGGCGCAGCAGACCGGAACTCCGACGCCGGACGACGATCAGACGCCGGTTCCGGAGCCGACTCCGAACGACGGGTCGCCCGATCCGGAGACGACAACGGAACCGACCGCCGCGCCGGACGATGACGATGATGACGTCGCCGATGACGACGCCACGTCGGAGCCGACATCGCCTCCGGCGGACGGTGAGATCGATCCTGACGAGGCTGTCCGCGAGGCCGAGCGGGTGCTCGCCGAGTTCCTTGCCGAAAGTGATGCGGCGTATCAGGACCCGGGGGCGGATCTGAGTGCGCTGGCTGAGATTGCCGGCGGCGTCGCCTACAGCGAGGTCCAGGCCGGTGTCACCGAATTGGAGAGCGTCGAATGGCGGCAGAGCGGCACCGTTGACATCGTCGAGTTCCGTCCGGGCGATGTGGACGTCTCGGCATCGCCGGCGTCGGTCGAGTTATCCGCTTGTCTGGACACGGCGGATATCGATCTGGTCGACAAGTCCGGCGACTCCGTCCGAGGGCCAGTCGACGACGGGCCCAGTCGTACGCTGCATCAATACCGCGTCGAGCACGTGGACGGGCAGTGGATGGTGGTCGATCACACCTTCCCGGATGATGCGGATTGCTAACGAGTCCGGCAGGCCCGCCCTGGGTGTGGAAGATCAGCTCAAAGTGGCTTTAACGCAGAGCTCTAGCAAGGAACATAAAACCGAATAAATGAATCCAATAATCCGAAACGGCGACAAGTGCGCGGGAATGGGATAGCATACGCCGCGAGGGTGAGGAAAGGCTTGGGGGGCAAGTCATGGGAATCCGCCGGCGACGGCGGGTGTTCGCGGGTGCTACCCGCGTGCTCGCTGTATCTACGTTAGTCACGTCAACGCTCGTCATGGCGTCCGGCGCATCGGCCGCGGCCGAGCCACCGGATGGGCAGAGTCAGTTCACTGCCGCCGCGTCCTGCTGGGAGATCAAGCAGAACACGCCGTCCGCGCAAGACGGTGTGTACTGGCTGGTCACGCCCACGCTGAAAGCGCCAGAACAGTTTTACTGCGACATGACCACCGATGGCGGCGGCTGGGTGCTCATCGGCCGTGGCCGTGAGGGTTGGCGCAATACCTACGAAGGGCTCGGCACAACAGCGCAGGTGCGCTCCGTCGTGAACGGGCCGGACGCGTTCCAGCCGCGGCAGCTGTCGTCGCAGGTCATCGACGGTCTACTGGATGGCCGACGAGTCGACCAGGTGCCCGACGGCATCCGGCTGCGCCGGGCGATGAACACCGGTGGCACGCAATGGCAAGAGGCTCGGTTCAACTTCGCCAACCGCGATCGCTGGGTGTGGACGTTCCCGGCTGAACACCGTGTGGGTTCCTTCCGGTTCGGTACCACAACCGGCTCCGGGGGCCAGACCAGTAGCTTCGGCACCAACCAGCAGTTCAACAGGGTCATCACCACCAAGACCCAGGCGCAAGGCTGGACGGCCGGCTGGGCTTTCGGCAGCCTGGTCTCCGGATCCACCTCGCCGACGAGCTATCTGTGGTCCAACTCCATCGGCACCGGCCAGGCGCGTCCCTTCACCCAGGTGTTCCTGCGGCCACGGTTGAAGCTCGAAGACCTTGACTTCCCGGACGTTCCTGACGCCGGGAGCCCGGCCGAAGAACTGCCGGGCATCATCGAAAACGGTGTGCTGCCGCAGCCTTGGGGCGTGGCAGGGCGTGCCAATGGCAGCACTAGCGAGCTGGCCACCGAGGTACAGGACTTCGTCCAGATCGGTGACTACGTGTACGTCGCCGGCAACTTCCGGTGGGTGCAGCGCAATGCCGCCGGGGCCGGCCGGGTCGAGCAGTCCTACCTCGCCGCGTTCCACGTGGATACCGGCGAGTGGATCTCCGGATTCCGGCCCACCTTCAACAACCAGGTCAAGGCGCTCGCCGTGCTACCGGATGGTCGGCTGATCGCCGGGGGCGAATTCAGCCAAGTCAACGGCAGCACAGCCCGGGGAATGGTGGCGCTCAATCCCACTACCGGGGCTACGGACAGCTCATGGCATGTCGATATGGAGAACCGGCTGACCAGCGGCTTTTTGAGCGTACGCAGTCTGTCGGTCAAGGGTGATTGGTTGTACGCCGGTGGCGCGTTCACGCACATGTCCGGTGGCAGCGTCTCCAGCCCCATCTACGCCCGATCGGGCGCCCGGTTCTCGGTGGCCAACGGAACTCCGGACGCCAACTGGAACCCGAATTTCGACGGCACGGCGGTCGATATCGACGCCAGCGACGACGGGTCCCGGCTGTACGCGGCCGGCTACTTCGGACATTCCAACGGCGAGCCCGCACTTCGCGCCGCGGCTGTGCGGACCGTGGCGGGTGCCCCGCTGGCTACACCTGCGTGGACACCGACCTGGAGCAGGCCCGCGGACCGGACCAACTACCAGCAGGCGATCAGAGAGTCCGGCGACCGGGTGTGGGTCGGCGGCGCCGAGCATTCGGTGTTCAGCTTCAGCACCGCGACGTTCGACCGGCTGTCCGGGAACATCACCAAGGCGGGTGGCGACTTCCAGGCGATGGCTGTTGTCGACGGTGTTGTCTATGCCGGCTGCCATTGTGACGACTGGAACTACTCCAACGCCTTCTTCTGGCCCGGCGTCGGCACGGACTGGACGCAGGCCGACAAGATCGGCTGGGTCTCGGCTTGGGATTCGGAGAGTGGCGACGTCATTCCCGACTTCAATCCGATCATGCGTACGGATCGTGGGCACGGGGCGTGGGGAATCTTCGGCGACAGCAACGGCACGGTGTGGATCGGCGGCGACTTCATCTCCGGCCTCAACGCCAGCGGTGGCAATCAATGGGTGGGTGGATTTGCACGCTTCGCGCAACGGGACACCACTGCGCCCTCGGCACCGAGCAATCTCGGCGGCCAGCGCATCGACAACGACACCGTCCGGCTGAGCTGGCAGGCGTCGTCGTCGAGTAACGTGGAATACGAGCTCATGCGCGGTGGCCAGGTCATATTCGTGACACCTGACACGACGCTGGAGGTGCCGTCAGCGGCCGGCGACGACGACCGGTTCTTCGTCCGCGCAGTGGACAGCACCGGCAACCGCTCGGCGAGCACAACCGTGCTCGACCTCAGCGATCCACTGCCGCCGGAGCCAGGCGTGCTGGTGGAATACGGTTCGGACTGGTCGTGGCGCTATGAGACGGCAGCGGTCAACGCGAACTGGGCACAGCCTGGTTTCAACGCCTCGTCGTGGAACGAAGGCCCGGCCATCCTCGGGTTCGGCTCGACAGCCGTGGAGACGAACATCGATGTGCCATCGGGGCAGACCCGGCCGCTGGCGGCGTACTTCCGGCACGAGTTCGACGTGGACGACGCCGACGCCATCAGTAGTTTCGACCTGGAGACCTGGGCCGACGATGGCGTGGTCGTATACGTCAACGGTGAAGAAGCCGGCCGGTGGAACATGCCTTCCGGCACCATCACCGGGGGGACGTACGCCACCGCCGCACCGCGGACGAACACCGCCAGGGCCAACCCGGTCACCGTGACGATCCCGGGCGATGTGCTGGAGGACGGCACGAACGTCGTGGCCGCCGAGGTTCACCTGAACTATCGCAGCACACCCGACGTCAGCTTCGACCTGTCTCTCACCGAAAACGAGTCCGAGGTGCCGCCACCTACGGCACCGGCCGCCACGGCGACGGTCCAGGGTGAGAACCAGGTGCTCCTGGAGTGGGAGGACCCCGACGACGAGGCAGTTGTCAAACACCGGATCATCCGGGACGGAGCCACGGACGTCGACGTCGACATGCCGGAGCTCTCCTACCTGGTCGAAGGGCTGCAACCGGACACGGAGTACAGCTGGGAAATCGTCGCGGTCGACGGTTTCGGGCGGACGTCCGAGCCGGCCGTTGTCAGCGCTCGTACGGACGAGGGCGAACCGCCACCTCCAGAGCCGGTCGTGCTCGTCGAGAAGGGGGCGGATTGGTCCTGGCGGTACGAGTCGGCCGCGGTCGATGCCGAGTGGGCACAGCCTGGTTTCAACGCGTCGTCGTGGAACGAGGGGCCGGCGGTTCTGGGCTGGGGGTCGGCTTCGATAGAGACGAACATCGATGTGCCGTCGGGTGAGACGCGGCCGCTGGCGGCGTACTTCCGGCACGAGTTCGATGTCGATGATCCAGAAGCGCTGGACGAGCTGGAAATGCTGACCCGGGCCGACGACGGCGTCGTCGTCTATGTCAACGGCGAGGAGATCGGCCGGTGGAATATGCCGTCCGGCACCATCACCGGGGGGACCTACGCCACGGCGGCGCCGAGAACTAATACGGCGGTCAACAACCCGGTGACGGTGACATTGCCGGCGGACGTGCTGGTCGAAGGGACGAACGTGGTCGCGGCCGAGGTTCATCTGAACTATCGGAGCACTCCGGACATCAGCTTCGACCTCGGCCTCGGCACCGCGCAGTGACGGCGCAGGACCATGCCGACCCACCCGCGCCGGCGCACCGCCGGCGTGGGCGGTTCGGCGCTGCGCTCAACGAACTGAGCGGAGCCCAGAAGAGTCAGGCCGGAGTCCCGCTGTACACCCGGTACGTGAACCGCCGCTTAGGTCGCTACGCCGCGGCCTGGGCATACACGGTGAGGCTCACCCCGAACCAGGTGACCGGCCTCAGCGCACTGTGTTCGGCGGCGGCCCTCGCGCTGGTGGTGACAGTCAGCCCGGCGCTCTGGCTGGCCCTGACCGCGACCGTCTTGCTGGTCATCGGCTACGCGCTGGACTCTGCCGACGGTCAGCTGGCCCGGCTGACCGGGTCGGGTGGGCCGGCCGGTGAATGGCTCGACCACGTCGTGGACGCGGCCCGGAACCCGGCGTTGCACCTAGCGCTGCTGATCTCCCTCTACCGGTTCGCCGACCTGCCGGATTGGGTCCTGCTGTTGCCGATGCTCTTCCTGCTGACCACCATGGTCCGGTTCTTCGGTCAGATGCTGGCTGAGCAACTTCGTCGGCGGGAGCCGATGCCGTCACCAGCGGATGCGCAGACGGACCAGAAGGGCCGCTCGATCATTCAGCTTCCGTCCGATCCAGGTGTGATCAACCTGGTCTTCGTCTTCCTGGCCTGGCCGTGGGTGTTCGTCTGGGTGTATGCGGGCCTGCTGGGAGCCAACATGCTGCTTGCGCTCGCCTCACTGGTGCGGCGCTTCCGCGAGATGCGGCACCTGCAGGCAGCACTGCACGACGCAACAATCACAAGGGGGGTCTCGTGACCAACGAGGCAGCGACGAAACGGGTCGGATATGTACCCGGCGTGTTCGACATGTTCCACATCGGCCATCTCAACATCCTCCGGCAGGCGAGCACGTACTGCGACCACCTGGTAGCCGGGGTGGTGACGGACGAGGTCGTCGAGGAGGTCAAGAATCACAGCCCGGTGGTGCCATTCGACGAGCGGATGCAGATCGTCGGCAGCATTCAGTACGTCCATGAGGTAGTGCCGGACACGTCCCCGGACAAGACCGTCGCGTGGCGGACACGCCCCTTCGACGTGATCTTCAAAGGTGACGACTGGCGGGGCACCCAGAAGGGCACGCGGCTGGAGCAGGCCATGAGCGAGCTCGGCGTGGAAGTCGTCTATTTTCCGTACACGATCCGCACCTCCAGTACGTTGCTGCGGACCTACCTTGCTACCGCGGTCGGCGGCGCCTGATGAGCCGCCTGGAACCGGCCGATCAACCGGCCGTCACCGTGGTGATCGCTACCCGCGACCGGCCGGAACTGTTGCGCCGAGCCGTTTCGGCCGTGCTCGAGCAGGACTACGCCGGGCCTGTGCAGTGCATCGTTGTCTTCGATCGCAGCGAACCGCACCCGGTGGACGTGCCGGTCGCGGACAACCGCAAACTCGAACTCATCCGCAACAGCCGCACGCCCGGGCTGGCAGGTGGGCGGAACTCCGGTATCCGGGCAGCCTCAGGTGAGCTGGTCGCGTTCTGCGATGACGACGACGAGTGGCTGGTCCACAAGTTGCGCCGCCAGGTTCAGCTGTGGGCGGAGGAACCCGAGGCCAGCTGCGTGGCCACCGGGATCGTGATCGCCAACGAGGACGGGGAACACGAACGGACGGCGCCGGAGCGCACGACGTTCCGTGATCTGCTGCGTTCCCGGGTCACGGCTATCCACCCCTCTTCACTGTTGTTCCGCAGGACCGACCTGGACGGCGGCCGGATCGGCCTGGTAGACGAGGCATTGCCGGGATCCTACGGCGAGGACTACGAGCTGCTGCTACGGGCGTCCAGGCTGGGAGACGTCGTGGCCGTGCCGGAGCCGTTGGTGAAGATCGACTGGGCCCGTCCGTCGTACTTCGCCGGGAAATGGGATGTGATCAGTGAAGGGCTTGCCTACATCCTGGACCAGGTGCCGGAGTTCGCGGGTGAGCGGCGTGGGCTTGCCCGCATAGAGGGGCAGATCGCCTTCGCCCACGCGGCACGGGCGCGTCGTCGTCCGGCGTTACGCTGGGCCGGACGCGCACTCGCGCACGACCCGAGCCAGTTGCGGGCCTACGGTGCCGTCGCTGTAGCCGCCGGTGTGATCCAAGCGCAGTGGCTGCTGGACAAGGTCCAGGAGCGCGGACGAGGACTGTAGATGTCCACCGCATTTGTGTTGCCGAGGCGTCCGAGATCATCCGGCTCGGCAAGAGTGGCGCGCCCCTCCAGGCTGCCATGGGTGGCACCGAGTGACGGTAGCCGGCCGTTGCCGGCGTGGCCGGTCGACGTGCTGCTCTGGGGATTCCCGGTCTTCTGGCTACTCGGGCTCTCGCCGTTCGCGCCGATCGGGCTGGCGATGATCATGGCCGGCTTCATGATCGTGCGGCGAGGCGAGACGATCGTGCCCGGGATGCTGCCGTGGTTCGCCTTCGTGCTCTGGATCGTGCCGGCTGCACAGATGCTGGACTCGCCGCTGCGCCTGCTCGGTTATGGGCTGCGCTTCGCCAATCTGGCCGCGATCGCCGTGGTGCTGCTTTACGTCGTGAGCGCTCGGGAACAGTTGAGTATCCGGCGGGTGCTCGCCGGGCTGACCGTCGTGTGGCTGACCGTCGTGGTGGGTGGCTATCTCGGGACGTTATGGCCGGACGTGCGGCTGAGCACGCCGGCCGGTTTGTTGCTTCCGGGGGCGCTTGCGGGTAACGAGTATGTCCAGGATCTGGTCTTCCCACCGTTCGCTGAGGTGCAGCGGCCATGGGGGGCGCCGGAGCCGTTTGTCCGCCCGGCTGCGCCCTTCCCCTATGCGAACAGCTGGGGGACAGCGGTGGTGTTGCTCACTCCGTTGGCTATCGCGGGACTGCGCTTCTTCCGCTCAAAAGGTGCCCGCCGACTGATCGTCGTGGGACTCGCGGCTCTTGTGCCTCCGGCCTTGGCATCGTCGAACCGGGGAATGTTCATCGGGCTCGGTATCGCGGTGGGTTATGTCGTCCTCCGTCTCGCCGGACGGGGCCAGGTCAAGACACTGCTTGCGGTCGTCAGCACCGGCGGCCTCGTCGTCGGCGTGTTCGTGTATGCGGGGCTGCTCGATTCGATCGCCACGCGGCAGGAATACAGCGACACCACCAGCGGGCGGGCGTCGCTGTATGAAGAGACGTTTACCCGGACCTTGGAGTCACCGTTGCTGGGCTGGGGCGCGCCACGTCCATCGCTTGTGCACGGGATCTCGGTGGGGACCCAGGGGCACGTCTGGATGGTGATGTTCTCCTACGGATTCGTCGGACTGGCCTTGTTCCTGCTTTTCCTCTGGGGGGCGACGCTTCGGACCTGGTTCTCTGCCTGTGACACCGGTCGGCTCTGGATGCACAGCTGCCTGGTGACAGCATCGGTTTTGATCTTCTTCTACGGACTGGACACGATGCAGATGCTGGCTGTTGTGCTAGTGGCCGGCCTTCTCCTCAGGGAACGTTACGGTGCGGATGAGGTCCGAACGTGAGCCGCGGCGGATTGGCCCGGGCAGGCCTGATCAGCTTGGTGGGCGCCGTCACCGGCGCGGGTGTCAACTTCGGTATCGGGATCATCGTCGGGCGCGGGCTTGGTACCGACGGTACGGGGACGTTCTTCCAGGTCATCGCGGTCTTCATCATTCTCGCCAATGTCCTGGAGCTGGGTGCGGATACGGGCCTGGTCCGGTTCTGTTCCGGGTCGGTAGCGACCGGTCGCAACGGAGAACTGCGCCCGCTGGTCCGCACCGCGATCGTTCCTGTGGTCTGTGTCGGCGCCGTGCTGACGGCCGCCGCATGGATGCTGACACCACAGCTGGCCGGCTTCTTGTCGGCATCGCCGGACGTGCCAACGGAGCAGATTGTCCGGATGCTGGTGCCGTTTGTCGTGCTCGCCTCCTTGCTGGCGGTTGTGCTGGGAGCCACTCGGGGCCTCGGTAGCGTCGCCACCTTCACCGTGCTGCAGAACGTCGCGTTGCCGGTTGGGCGTTTCGTGTTGATCGGGATAGCGCTGCTGGCCGGCGCCGGGCTCGTCGACGTGCTGAAGGCGTGGATCGTGCCGCTGCCGATCGTCGCCGTCATCGCGGTAGCAATCCTGGCGCGTCAGCTGGCGCGCCGCACTCGAGGTCGTCTTGAAGGTGTACCAGAGAACCACGAGGCAACTCGTGTTCTGCGGCGGCGGTTCTGGGGGTTCAGTAGCGCCAGGGGTGTGTCAGCCGCCGTGGAGATCCTCCTCGAATGGGTTGATGTTCTCATCGTGGCCGCATTCCTGTCGCCCGCCGAAGCCGGGATCTATGCCGTGGTCAGCCGCAGTGTCCGGGCCGGACAGGTGGTCCAGCAGGCGGCACGGGTGGCCGTGGCGCCGATGGTCAGTGCTGCACTGGCTCGCAACGATGTGGCCGAGGCGCGCCGGCTGTTCGTCGTCGTCACCCGGGCCATGGTGCTGATGTCCTGGCCGTTCTATCTGATGCTGGCCTGTTTCGCTCCAGGCATACTGTCGATCTTCGGACCAGGTTTCGCTCAAGGCTCGAACGCGTTGACGATCATGAGTCTCACCATGGCACTGGCGGCCGCGGCCGGGATGGTGCAGACCGTGCTGTTGATGGGTGGGAAAAGCAGTTGGCAGCTCGCCGACAAGTCGGCGGCGCTCGGAGTGAACGTCGGCCTCAACGTGGTACTGGTTCCGGTTTGGGGCGTCGTCGGCGCCGCCGTTGCCTGGGCGGTCACCGTGGCCGTCGACACATCGCTCGCCGCGTGGCAAGTACACAAGGGCATGGGTGTCCACGTGTCACCGGCGAGCTTGGCCTTGCCGGCGGCGTTGCCGTTATTGGTGTTCGGCGCGGGCGGTCTTGCGCTGCGCGCGATGGTGGGCGACGGCCTATCGGGCGTGGTCATCATGCTCCTTGCCGGGGGAGTTGTCTACGTCTGCCTGTGCTGGATGTTCAGGCGCCGGCTTGGAATCGACACGATCGTGTCGTCGTTGCGTCGGCGTCGTTTGAGCGTGCCGGCGTCGTGAGTTTCGGACATTGGGGGGAACATGAGCTGGCTTGTGACAGGGGGCGCCGGGTATATCGGTGCGCACGTGGTGGCCAGTATGGTCACGGCGGAGATGGACGTCGTCATCGTGGACGACCTTTCGACGGGCGACTCTTCGCGGGTAGCCACCGGCGTTCCGGTGGTCAACGTGAGCTTGTTGGATCAGGCCGCGGTGCGGCAGATCTTCACCGCATACAACATCACCGGCGTCATCCATCTCGCGGCGAAGAAGCGTGTGGACGAGTCCTTGCGGCAGCCGTCGGTCTATTTCCGGGAGAACGTCGAAGCGCTGCGCATCCTGCTCGACGAGTGTGCCCGGGCGGGTGTGCGGAACTTCCTCTTCTCCTCCAGCGCCGCGGTGTATGGCAATCCCGGATCGACGGTGGTGGACGAAGACGTCATGTGCCTGCCGACCACTCCGTACGGGCAGACGAAGCTGGCCGGGGAGTGGCTGGTGCATGGCGTGGGTGCGGCATGTGGCATGCGCACCACGGCGTTGCGGTACTTCAATGTCGCCGGCGCTGCCTCGCCGGGACTGGCCGATACCTATCTGGCGAACTTGGTGCCGATTGTGCTCGACGCTGTCATGCGGGGACGACCGGCGCGCATCTTCGGTGACGACTATCCGACGGCCGACGGCACCTGCGTGCGCGACTACATCCACGTCGCCGACGTCGCCGACGCGCACATCGCCGCCGCTCAGGCGCTCGAGAACGGTGACCTCTCGTCCGGTCGTGCGCTGAATATCGGTACCGGACGTGGTGTGTCGGTACGGGAGGTCGTCGAGGTGGCGATGTCGATCACCGGGAGCGACGTGGCACCCGTGGTCGAGCCGCGCCGTGCGGGAGACTCACCGGCCGTCGTGGCGGCTGTGGAGCGGGCTCACCGCGAGCTCCAATGGAAGGCAGTCCGTACACTCGACGACATGATCGCCTCCGCGTGGGAAGCCTGCTTGCGGGTACCGGACAGGGTCTTGACTTCCTGAGCCTTTACGCCGCCGTCCACAAGACGTCGAAGGGCCGGCCCGCCCGGGGCGGCGGCCGGCTCGCCCTGAACGCCGTTCTCAGCGGTCGACACGTACCGTGCGGCCGTTCAGCTCGTCGTCCAGGGCGGATATGTCTGCCTCCGTCATGATCCGGGCGAGTTCGTCGAACATGACTGTCGGCTTCCAGCCCAGCACCTGCTCGGCCTTCGACGGGTCGCCGATCAACGCGTCCACCTCGGCCGGGCGCTCGTAGCGAGCGTCGTAGGCGACATACTCGCGCCAGTCGAGACCCACGGCCGAGAACGCCGCTTCGCAGAATTCGCGCACCGTGTGGGCCTCGCCGGTGGCCACCACGTAGTCGTCGGGCTCGTCTTGCTGGAGCATCCTCCACATCGCGTCGACGTACTCCGGTGCGTAGCCCCAGTCGCGGACCGCGTCCAGATTGCCCAAGTAGAGCTTTTCCTGCAGGCCGGCCTTGATCCGGGCCACGGCACGGGTGATCTTGCGGGTGACGAACGTCTCGCCACGACGAGGGCTCTCATGGTTGAACAGGACCCCGTTGACGGCGTACATGCCGTACGCCTCGCGGTAGTTCACTGTCGTCCAGTAGCCGAAGACCTTGGCGCAGCCGTAAGGGCTGCGGGGGTGAAAACGGGTCTGCTCGTTCTGCGGCGGCGGTGCGGAGCCGAACATCTCCGACGACGACGCCTGGTAGATCCGGGTCGCCACGCCACTGGCCCGGACGGCTTCGAGCAGTCGCAGTGGTCCGGTGCCGGTGATATCGGCGGTGTACAACGGCGCGTCGAACGACACCCGGACGTGCGACTGCGCACCGAGGTTGTAGATCTCATCCGGCTGGATGTCACGGAGCAAATTGACCAGCGCGACACCGTCGGACAGATCCGCATGGTGCAGAGTAAGCCGCCGGTCCGGATCGTGTGGTTCCTCGTATATGTGATCGATGCGGTCGGTATTGAAACTGGACGATCTGCGGATCAAACCGTGGACCTGGTAGCCCTTTTCCAGCAGCAATTCGGCTAGATATGAGCCGTCCTGCCCGGTGATACCAGTGATGACAGCATTCTTCGCCATCGCGCAAGCCCCCCTGCTCAGGCGACGCAAGCCCCCTTGCGCCCATTGTGGGTACTTTATGTCTTTCAGCTGCATACGTAAAGCCGAAGTCGTGCGACAATGAGGCGCCATGGGGGTTTTGCTGCCTTTGGGCGCGCGCGTTTTTGTTGCTGGTCATCGAGGGTTGGTGGGGTCGGCGATCGTTCGCCGTCTCGAAGCCGATGGATACCGGGTTGTGGTTCGTGGCCGGGACGAACTCGATCTGCGTGATGCTCGCGCGACACATGAATTTCTAGAAGAAGCTGCTCCGGACGCCGTGGTGCTGGCCGCGGCCACCGTCGGCGGCATCATGGCCAATTCGAGGTATCCGGTCGACTTCCTCGAAGACAACCTGAGAATTCAGCTGAGCGTCATCACCGGCAGCCATGCCACCGGGGTGCACCGCCTGCTTTTCCTCGGGTCCAGTTGCATCTATCCGAAACTGGCCGAGCAACCCATCAGCGAGGACTCATTGCTGACCGGACCGCTCGAGCCGACGAACCAGCCGTACGCGATCGCGAAGATCGCCGGAATCGAACAGGTCAACGCGTACCGCTGCCAGTACGGCCGGGCCTACATCTCGGCGATGCCGACCAATCTGTACGGGCCGGGTGACAACTTCGACCTGGAGAACTCGCACGTGCTGCCGGCGCTCATCCGCCGTTTCCACGATGCTCGCGAGGCCGGTCAGCCCGAGGTCGTGTTGTGGGGAAGCGGCACTCCGAGGCGTGAGTTCCTGCACGTCGACGATCTCGCGGAGGCCTGTGTCGTGCTGCTGCGCACGTACGACGAAGACGGTCCCATCAACGTCGGCTCGGGTACCGATCTGACGATTCGTGAACTCGGGGAGACCGTCGCGGCGGTGGTGGGATACGAGGGCAATATCTCATTCGATCCCGCACGCCCGGACGGTACCCCGCGCAAACTCATGGACGGCAGCCGAATCCGCGAACTCGGTTGGGCTCCACGTATCGGGCTGCGCGACGGGATAGCCGCCACCTACAAGTGGTGGCTGGAAGCAGGTAGGCCTACCGGAAAGAGCGCAGCCTCCGCCAGGAGATGAATGCCGGCCGGCGTGCGGCGACCTCGTCCACGAGCTTGGCGAGCCGCGCCGCGGTGTCGGCGGCGGGTGACGGATCAGGCGGGCGGCGAACCGATTCGGGCTTCTCGAAGGCCGCGTCCAGGGCGGCGTGCAGATCCTGCTCCGACTCGGCCAGGATCACCTGATCGTCCTTGGCAAGCCGGCGGCAGAACGCCACCTGGTGGTCGTCCACCACCTCGTCCAGCGCGGCCAGTCGGGGCACCACGATGGGGATGAAACCGCAACCGCGGCTGTCGAGGATCGAGCCCGGCCCACCCTGAGTGAGGACCACCGTCGACGACGTCATGTGCTCGAGGAGCTGGTCGCGGCTGACGATTCCGAGTGCCTGAGCGCCTAGGGGTGCCCGCGAGGCGCCCTCCTGATAAAGGCATCGGACCGCGTCGCCCTGATTCTCCAGCCATCCCTGCACCCATTCGGCGAGCCGGTCGAACCGGTGGTGGTCGGTGCCGACGGTGACGAACAGCGTCGGCCGGGCGTTCACAGCGTCCGTCCCACGACGACTCCCTCTGGGTACATGGCCCGCTGTTCCTCCCACTGCAGGCAGAACGCATCGGCCAGCGGGTAGCAGAGCCGGCCGGTCAAGGTGGGCTGTTCGATGCGGTCGAACACCTCCAGGTAGACCGTGCGGATGCGCAGCAGCCGCGCGACGACGAAGAATGGCAGTGCCACTCCGGCGCCGGTGGAGACCACGACATCAGGGCGATGCCGAAGCAGCGTGACGATGGCCAATCCGAGGTTACGGACGGCATTGCCGATGTGCCGGGTTGTCGGATGGTAAGCCCACGTGACGTCTTCGTCGGCCAGCGCACCTAGGGCGTCCGGTTTGCGGAACGTCACCCAGCGCCGCTCGTGGGCCTGCCACCAATCCCGCAGCGCCACTAGTTGGGCGAGGTGCCCGCCGGTCGAGGCGATCAGCAGTAGCTTCACCGGTCAGCGCCCGGGGCGGATGGTTGCCGGCCAGCCGGTGGAACGTTCTGCTGCGTCGCCGGGTACGGGGCGCCGGGCGTGCATGCCGTCGCTGCCCGCTTTCGGCCCGGAGAATTCACGAGCTGACGTACGACGTTCGGCGGGAAGCAGGATTCCGAGGTCGATCTCCCGCTCGGCGACGGCGAGCTGACCGACGAACTCTTGGACGGGTTTCCTCCGGCTGCGCTTCGTGGCCGCGACCATGATCGCGTGGCAGCGCCGGGCCAGCGCGATCCGGCGCGTCCGGCTGGTGATCATGGTGAGGTCGAGGACGACGAGGTCGTCGCTCGCCCAATCCGACAGCACATCGGCGGAACCGGGCCAGCCGGCGTCGACGGCTGACATGTCCATCCGATCGGAATCGATCAAACGGGCCCGCATCCGGTGGCTATGTGCGACTTCGACCAGGCAGGTGGCAGCTTCGTAAACCTGGCCGTCGGCCGGGCCGGCCAACGCGACCAGTACGGGCCCGTCGGTGCCGGACCGGGGATGCAAACGGGTCAGCTCCAGCAGTGCGTGCCGATACGGCTCATCGCGATCGGATTCGACCGTTCCGTCGATGACCAAGCTGCCGCCGAGCAGATCTCGCAGCCGTGCCGCGTGTGTTATCCGCCGGTCGTGACGGTCGCGGAACAGGGCGAGCGCGATGCCCGCCAGTAAACCACCCACCAGGCCCCCGATGAGCGTCACCGGCAGCCCGGGCGAAGACGGCGAACCGGGAGCGGTGGCCGACTCGATGATCCGGCCGGGATTGAGGGCCACGGTCACCAGGCTGCTCTGCTGCTGGCGTAATTCGATGATCTGCTGCTGGACGGCAACGGCGGTCAGCGACTCCGAGGCGTCGTCGTCCTGCTGCTCGATGAGCTCGTTGATGCGATCTTCGAGGGCGCTGATGAGGCGTTCCGCGAGCTCGTCGGCGCCCGCGACGCGAGAGTCGAGGTAGGCGGCGGCGAAGGCGTTGGCGCCCGCGGCGGCCCTGGCCCCGGTGTTGGCCGTGAAGGCGATCTGCAGGATCTGAGAGTCCGACGGCGAGGTCACCGACACCCGGGTGGTGAGCTCCCGCGGCGTGTACCTGGTGCTGCCGAGCAGTTCCGCGGCCGCCGTGGCCACTTCGGTGGAGCGCACGACCTGTTGCTCGGTATTCATATTGAGCTGCTGCGGAGCGGACGTGCCACCGAACGGGTTGGGTGTGATGGGGGAGACCGAGACGATGGCAGTGGCTGTGTACTCATCCGGCCAGAGGGAGCTCAGCCCGGCTGCGCCCATGAGGGCAACCAGAACTGAGGCGACGACTACCCGCCATCGCCGCCGGATGGTTTCGCCCACCTCTGTCAAACGCATAGGCGGTTGAGAAGGCGCCATGAGCCCGAAGCCCCCCTGCTGAGTCAGAGCACCGTGTGTACCTAGGAGTCTAAATGGTCGCACATTTGTCGAGAAACGGTCAGTTCAGCGCCGGACCCACCTTCCCTAGATGATCATGTTTGGTGGGTTTTCCCTTGCGCCACCATGACTGCAGCCCTGTTGAGGCGCGAGGAAACCCACCAAACATGATCATCTAGGTGGGGTGGGGAGGGAGCCAGCCGCCTTCGGTCAGCAGGCCGAGAACGGCGTCGCGGGCCTCGTCGACGCTCACGTGGGTGGTGTCGAGGACGAGATCGGCGTCGCGTGGTGTCTCGTACGGGCTGGAGATGCCGGTGAAGTCAGGGAGCTCGCCCGCCCGCGCCCTCGCATAGAGACCTTTGCGATCCCGTCGTTCACATTCTTCGACCGGCGTCGCGACATGAATCAAGACGAAGTCCCCGGTCGCTGACACCATCTGCCGTACCCGCGCGCGGGTCGCGGCGAACGGCGCGATCGGTGCGCAGACGACGAGCCCGCCGTGACGGGCGATCTCGGCCGCCACGAAGCCGATGCGCTCCACGTTGCGGTCCCGGTCAGCTCGCGAGAACCCCAGTCCCGCGGAGAGATTGCGACGGACCAGATCGCCGTCGAGCAACGTGACCGTACGGTCGGTGGTTTCGTTCAGGCGGTCGACGACGGCCCGGGCGACAGTGGACTTCCCCGAGCCGGACAGCCCGGTGAAGAACACCACCAGCCCGCGTTCATGCCGCGGTGGCCGCCAGCGCCGCCACGCTTCGAGACTGGGAGCCGGCCACTCGGCCGCAGGTAGCTGGCCGCCGCCGTCGAGGCCTTCCTGTAAGGCGGCATGATCGGCCCGCAGAGCCGGCCGCACCAAATCGGCGCCGAACGATTCGGCTATCGCGACAGCCAGTGCGTCGTCGCGGTGATCGCCGTAGTGCGGTGCGGGAACCAGGACGACGTCGGCCACTTGTCCGGTGTCGCGCAGCTCTTCGCGCAGGGTGAGCACGGCGCGAATGGTGACGGCTGTCTCGGGGCCCGGACGTTCCCGTGGGCCGTCGAGCACGATGAACAGCAGCGGGCGATCGGTGCCGGCGGCTCGCAGGGTATACGTGTCCGGGGGGTCGTGGCTGACGATCGCCGACCAGCCGTCGAAACGTGTCTTGCCGGGATGCGCCCGCAAGGACGAATGCGGCCCGCGTGGCTCGTCGGCGTCCCCGGTGCCCACCGTTCCCCTGACCGCCACGGTTCCGTGGTCATCACCGGTGGCCTCGGCTGTGCTGCCGTGGATGTCCAGGGTGCCGGCAGGGGCGCCTTCGCGGTCGGTCACCACGAGCCGGCCTGCTGCGCGGGCCTTCGAACCGATGTCTGCCGGCACGTTGATCGAGATCTCGGCCGGGCCGATGCCCAGCCGAGCCAGTTCCACTTCAGCCAGCGTCACAGCGTCAGGTGTGAAACGGGGTGGCTGTGGCGACGGCGAATGGGTCACGACGTCAGCCTAGTGTCCGGCATGTCACGCCACCGAGGCGATGGCCTCGACGATCGGGGTGTCGCCGGAGACCAGTTCCAGAGTCGAACCGGCGGTTCGCGGCTCGTGTAGCAGCCCGAGCACGACGCTCGCGACGTCGTCTCGGGGGACAGCGCCGCGTTCTACCGAGGGGTCGAGCCGGACCAGCCCGGTACCTGGATCGTTGGTGAGCCGGCCGGGGCGCAGGATGGTCCAGTCCAGAGTGCGGGCGCGCAGGTCTTCCTCGCTTGCCCCCTTGGCGCGCAGATAGGCGGCGAAGACATCGTCGGTGCCAGCCGGTGGTTCGGCGCCGGCTCCCATGCTGGAAATCATGATGTAGCGGCGGACGCGGGCGCGCTCGGCGGCGTCCGCCAGCAGCGCGGCTGCGGCGCGATCCACCGTGTCCTTGCGTTCAGCGCCGCTGCCCGGCCCGGCGCCGGCCGCGAACACCACGGCGTCAACGCTGTGCAGCTCGGAGGCGAGATCGGCAGCCGTCGCGTACTCGAGGTCGAGAACGACGGCCGTGGCCCCTACGTCGGCCAGGTCCGCCGCATGGTCTGGGTTGCGTACGAGGCCGATCGCTTCGTCGCCTTGGAGCGTGAGCAGCCGTTCGAGCCGCAGCGCTATCTGACCGTGTCCACCGGCAATCACAACTCGCATGCGCAATACCGTATGACACCGTGGCGATCAGCGCTTCCCGGCAGAGTACTCAGCGGCCGTTCCGGCGTTCGGCGTGTCCGCGCATGGCGGCCAGGAACGACGGCGCGCCCGCGAGGATCCCGCCGTCAACCCGCAATACGGTGCCGGTCACCCAGGCGGCGTCGTCGGAGGCCAGGTAAGCCACCGCGGCGGCGATGTCCTCCGGCTGCCCGATCCTGCCGAGCGGGTAGAGATCGCCGAGCATCTCGAGTAGTTCGGGATCGTCTCGGAACTGCTGGTGCCAGTGCCGGGTGTGAATGGTCGCGGGCGCGACGAGGTTGAACCGCACGCCGTGCCGGCCATATCGCAGTGCGAGGTTCTCGGTCAGGTTGACCAGGCCGGCCTTGGCCGCGGAGTAAGCCTCATTACCGAAGGCGGCGATGCCGTTGACCGATCCGATCGACACCACCGACGCGCCGTCGCGCGCGGCCAGCAGCATCGGAAGCGCCGCTTTGATGCATCGCACCGCGCCGTACAGGGTTGGATCGAGCTGCCGGTACCACTCGGCTTCGTCCATGTCCTCGAACTGGGGACCGCCGTTGATGCCGACGTTGTTCACCAGCACATCGAGACCACCGAAGCGTTCGACCACCGCTGCCATGGCGGCATCGACCGACTCGCGATCGGTGACGTCACACGGTAACGCCATGATCTGGTCTGCGCTGGTGAGCTCGTCGGCGGTTTTCTGAGCGGCTTCGGTGTCGAGGTCGGCGATCGCCACCGAAGCCCCTTCACTCGCCAGCCGAGCGGCCGTTGCCCGGCCGATCCCGTGCGCACCCCCGGTGACGAGCGCCACCCTGCCGTCGAATCGCTGCATACTGCATTCTCCACCTACAACTGCGCGCGTAGGATAGGACGGGTCACCCCCTCCGCGGCGCGGTTGGGGGCGAACTTGCGTGTGCGCGTGTTTCGCGCACCCGCTTCATCAGGTGTTTTCTGCGATGGAAGAGGATCATGTCGCTCACCGGTCTCCTCCATACCTTGCTTGACGACGACGGCGATGCGGCATTGCGCTCAGCTGTCTCCGACGCGCGAGCGGGTTCGGTCACTGCGCTGGATCTCACCGCACCGCCGTCCATGCGTCCGTTCGTGGCCGCCGCGCTGGCTGATGAGACTCTCGGTGCGGGACGCCCGTTGCTGGCCGTGACGGCTACCGGACGGGAGGCAGAGGACCTGGTAGAGGCACTTCGCTGCCTGCTGCCGGCGGACTCCGTAGCCGAATACCCGGCGTGGGAGACGCTGCCGCATGAACGGCTCTCGCCGCGCAGCGACACCGTCGGCCGGCGGCTGGCCGTCCTGCGCCGGTTGGTGCACCCGGCCGAGGGCGACGAGCAGATCAAAGTCGTGGTGGCGCCGGTCCGCAGTGTCCTGCAGCCACAGGTGGCGGGGCTGGCGGAGCTGCGCCCGGTTCGGTTGCACGTCGGCGACGACATCGCGCTGGACGATCTCGTCGAGCAGCTGGCCGCCGCCGCTTACACCAGGGTGGATCTGGTGGAGCGTCGCGGTGAGTTCGCGGTGCGCGGAGGCATCGTGGACATCTTCCCACCCACTGAGGAACACCCGCTGCGGGTGGAGTTCTGGGGTGACACCGTCGAAGAGATCCGTCATTTCATGGTGGCCGATCAGCGCTCCGCCGGCATCGCCGAGCAGGGGTTGTGGGCGCCGCCTTGCCGTGAGCTGCTGCTCACCGAAGCGGTACGGCAGCGGGCCGCGGAGCTGGCGGTAGCCCATCCCGAACTCGCGGAGATGCTCGACAAGATCGCCTCCGGGGTTGCCGTCGAAGGCATGGAGTCGCTCGCGCCGGTGCTGGTGGACGAGATGGAGCTCCTCGTCGATCTGCTTCCGGAGGGCACCCACGTGCTGGCCTGCGACCCCGAGCGCATCCGCTCGCGTGCCCACGACCTCGTGGCCACAAGCCAGGAGTTCCTCGACGCCTCGTGGGCCGCGGCAGCCGGCGGAGGGACCGCTCCGATCGATCTCGGCTCGGCCGCCTACCGCACACTGGCCGAGATCCGGGAGTATGCGATCAAACTCGGGCTGCCGTGGTGGAGCATCAGCTCGTTCGGTCTCGGGAGCGAGACAGAACCGCCCGAGCGTGACGGCGAGGATCTGGATGCTGCGCTGTACGCCGTGGATCTCGGCGACGAGATCGTCTCTTCCGGCGCGGTGGAGACACGTGAGATCGCTGCTCGCCCGGCTCAGGCCTATCGCGGAGACACTGCTCGTGCGGCCGCCGATCTCGGAGCTTGGGTGGGAACGGGCGGGCGGGCCGTCGTCGTCACCGGTGGACACGGCACCGCGGAGCGCACTGTGGAGTTGCTCGGGGAATCCGAGGTGCCGGCCAGGCTGGTCGAGGACCTGGCAGCACGGCTGGACCCGGGCGTCGTTCATGTCACCACAGCCACCTTGCAGCACGGGTTCATCGCCGACGACGCGGCCGTGGCGGTGCTCACCGAGGACGATCTCACCGGCCAGCGGGCGTCGGAGAAGCACGCGGCGCGGATGCCGAGCCGTCGGCGCAACCAGGTCGATCCGCTCCAGCTCAAGCCCGGCGACTACATCGTGCACGACCAACATGGCGTCGGCCGCTACATCGAGATGACCAGCCGCACCGTGCAGGGTGCGATGCGCGAGTATCTCGTCGTCGAGTACGCGCCGAGCAAACGGGGCCAGCCGCCGGACCGGCTCTACGTCCCCACCGACCAGCTGGAACAGGTCACCAAGTACGTCGGCGGCGACGCCCCGGGCCTCGACCGGATCGGCGGCTCGGACTGGGCCAAGCGCAAGGGGCGGGCGCGTAAGGCGGTCAAGGAGATCGCGGCGGAGTTGATCAAACTGTATGCGGCCCGGCAAGCCGCGCCCGGGCACACGTTCGGGCCAGACACGCCGTGGCAGCGTGAACTCGAGGACGCGTTCCCCTACGTCGAGACCGTAGACCAGCTTTCCACCGTCAACGAGGTCAAGGCGGACATGGAGCGTTCCGTGCCGATGGACCGGGTGATCTGCGGCGACGTCGGGTACGGCAAGACCGAGATCGCGGTCCGGGCGGCGTTCAAGGCGGTTCAGGAGGGTAAGCAAGTAGGTGTCCTCGTGCCGACCACGCTGCTGGTTCAGCAGCATCATGCGACCTTCGCCGAGCGCTACGCCCAGTTCCCGGTCAATGTGAAGGCGCTGTCGAGGTTCCAGACGGATCAGGAGGCGGCGGAGATCATCCGCGGGCTTGCCGAGGGCACTGTCGACGTCGTCATCGGCACCCACCGGCTCATCACCGGCGACGTGCGGTTCAAGGACCTCGGGCTGCTGATCGTCGACGAGGAACAGCGCTTCGGTGTGGAACACAAGGAGAAGCTCAAGCACCTGCGCGCCAACGTCGATGTGCTCACCATGTCCGCGACACCTATCCCACGAACACTCGAGATGTCCATCACCGGCATCCGCGACATGTCCGTCATCGCCACCCCGCCGGAGGAGCGGCACCCGGTACTCACTTACGTCGGCGGGTACGACGAGAAACAGGTCGGCGCGGCGATCAGGCGAGAGCTGATGCGTGAAGGCCAGGTGTTCTTCGTCCACAACCGGGTGGACACCATCGAAAAGGTGACCGCCCACCTGCGCGAGCTGGTACCTGAGGCGCGGGTGGAGGCCGCCCACGGCCAGATGGGCGAGCACGCCCTCGAAAGAGTGATCGCTGCGTTCTGGCAGCGCGAGATCGATGTCCTGGTCTGCACCACCATCGTCGAAACCGGACTGGACATCTCCAACGCGAACACCTTGATCGTCGACCGCGCCGAACGGCTCGGCCTGTCCCAGCTGCACCAGTTGCGCGGGCGCGTCGGCCGCGGGCGCGAGCGCGCCTACGCGTACTTCTTCTACCCCCGTGAGTCGCCGCTGACCGAGGAGGCACACGAGCGCCTGGCCACCATCGCCCAGCACGCTGACCTGGGCTCCGGTATGCAGGTGGCGATGAAGGATCTCGAGATCCGCGGCGCCGGCAACTTGCTTGGAGGAGAACAGTCCGGGCACATCGCCAACGTCGGATTCGACCTCTACGTCCGGCTGGTCGGCGAGGCCGTGGCGGAGTTCCGCGGTGACACCGATTCGGGACCGGCCGAGGTGCGGATCGACCTGCCGGTGGATGCACACGTCCCGCATGACTACGTCGCCAGTGAGCGGCTGCGACTCGAGGCGTATCGCAGGTTGTCGGAGGCCACCGACGACGACGCTGTGACCGCCGTGCGTGCGGAGCTGGAGGATCGCTACGGTATGCCGCCTGAGCCGGTGGAGAATCTGCTGGCGATCGCGCGATTCCGGGCGAAGGCGCGCCGGGTGGGGCTGACCGAGGTCACCATGCAGGGCAACTACGTCCGGTTCGCGCAGATCGAGCTGGCGGATTGGCAGCGCGTCCGGCTTCAGCGGCTGTACCCGAAGTCGCTGATCAAGGATGCTGTGCAGAGCATCCTGGTGCCGCGTCCTGTTCCGGCCACCATCGGAGGCCAGCCGGTGCGGGGCATGGAGCTGCTGGCCTGGGTGAACACCGTCGTGGATGAGGTCCTGGCCCACGAGCCTCAACCTGCCTGATTCGCTACGGCATGGCGTCGCCGGGCCGGGCGAGGCCGTCACCCAGTGGGGTGCGGACGTAGAGGACTGTGCGCCCGACCCGGTGCCCGGCCACGAGGCCGGCAGCCCGAAGCGCGCTCAGATGCTGCGACACGCCGCCGGCCGACAGGCTGGTGCGCTGCGCGAGCTCGGTGGTGGAGGCGGGAGCGGCTAGTTCGGTGAGCAGCGTCGCGCGGGTCCGGCCGACAACCGCCGACAACGAGCCGGGCGTGCCCGTGCCGTTCTCCCACAAGGTGGCGATACCACGCGCCGGATATCGCAGCACCGGCTGCCACGGCGGGCTGGTCTTGGAGGCCACCCGAGGCCACACGAACACCGAGGGCACCAGTACCAGCCCTCGTCCCGCGAGCTGACGGGTGTCGGCGACCGACGCGTGGGCGACCGAGAGAACGCCCTCCCGCCAGCGGATGGCCGGATCAAGATCGTCGAGCAGGCCGTGTGCGCCGCCGTCGGCGATCGAACGCGCTCGATACAGCACGTCGCCTTCGAGAAGGTTGCGGATCCTTGGCCACCAGGGCTCCAGCACGAGCTCCCAATAGGACTCGATGGCGGTGCTGAGCCGCCTGAGTCCGGCGGCAGGATCATCGAGGAGGGTGGCTGCGGCCGGCACGTTGCGCAGCGACGCGACGGCCTGGCGCACGTCATGCGGGTCGGTTTCCCGGAGCGAGGCAAGCTCGGTCGCCAGGTCCGGAGTGGGCGTCGTCGGTGTGGGTGCCAGAAAGCCCGGTAGGTACTGCGGATAGGGCGATGTGAGCCCGGTGAACAACGACAGGTCGGCACGGGCGTCGTCCAAGAGCGGGCGCACTCGTTTTACCCACGGCAGATGGAGGGTGTGCGCGGCGGGATTTTGCAGTACGCGCACGCTGGCCACCGCCTCCCATAGAGGCGAGAACGCCAGACGGGTCAGAGCCACGTCCTGCGGCGAGAACGCGAGTTGGAGCATCGGAATCCAGGCGAGGAGAGAGTCGAACCGGCCGTAAGCATCGAGAACCGTGGGTGAGGATTTAGCTGAGTCTAAATCAATGTCGCTAAGCTGCACCGCCACGCAAGGTAAGACCCATGGTCGACGTCAATACCACGGTGCAGCCGAAGTTACTCCGGCATGCAGAATTCCGGCTGCTCTTCGCTGCCACCGCGGTGAGCAAGCTCGGCGTCCAGGTCGGCTACCTGGCTATTCCACTGGTGGCCGTCTCCGCCTTGGACGCATCGCCCGGCCAGGTCGGATTGCTGGCGGCATTGAGCACTGTCGCCTTCTTGCTGATCGGCCTTCCGGCCGGAGCCTGGATCGATCGGATGCGGCGCCGGGGTGTGATGGTGGCCGCGGACGTGGTCCGGGCCGCGTTGCTGGGGTCGGTTCCGATGGCGTGGGCCGTCGACGCGCTGACTCTGACGCAGCTGTACGTGGTCGTCTTCCTGGCCGGGTTCGCGACAGTGTTCTTCGACGTCGCCGGGCTCAGCTACGTGCCGCACGTCGTCGGCCGGAAGCGTCTGGTCGAGGCCAACTCGGCACTGCACAGCTTCGATGCGATCGCCAACATCGCCGGTCGTAGTGGTGCCGGATATCTCATCCAATGGGTCACGGCGCCTGTCGCCTTGCTCGTGACCGCTGGCGGGTATCTCATATCGGGTCTGTGCTTGTCCGGCATCCGCCGCCGGGAGCCTGAGGCGCCACGGCCGGGAGAGCGCAGGCTGTGGCCACAGATCAGGGAAGGACTCGGTTTCGTCCTCCGGCATCGCATACTGCGTCCTGCCGCCCTGGCAGGCGCGGCGACGAACCTTGGCATGCAGCTCAGCCTCACCATGTTGCCGGTGGTGATGATCGCCGGGCTGGCGCTTCCGGAGAGCAGGCTGGGCTTGTTCCTGGCCGCCGGCGGTGTTGGCGCGCTGGTCGGCGCGCTGACGGCGAAGCGTCTCGGGGGTGTGCTGGGCATGGGGCGCATGTTGTGGGTCTTGGGCCTGGTGGTGGCACCCGCGGCGTTCCTGGTGCCGATGCTCGACCGGGGGGCCGGGTTCTGGCTGGCGATGGCGGGCTGGGGCATCGTGGCTTTCAAGATCGGTGTGGATAACGTCGTCCTGGTCAGTTTCCGGCAGCGAGTCACCCCGGACGGGCTGCTGGGCCGCCAGAACGCCACCATGCGATTCCTGCTGACAGGTGCCTTGGCGGTAGGTGCGGCGCTGGCCGGTGTGGTGGGTGAGCTGGTCTCGGCGCGGGCGGCATTGTGGACCGGCACCGTCATTCTCGCCTTGGCCTGGATTCCGCTCTTCTTCTCACCTATCCGTAACCTGCGGACGTTGCCGGCGGCTTCCGACGTGACGGCTGTTGAAGCAGGCCCAGAACGCGGATGAGTTCACGGCCGGCGCGGCGTGCGACGCCGGAGGCGGGCGGAATGTGCAGCGCGGCGGCCGGTAGGATGCGGATGGTCTGTCATCGATGTCGAAAAGGAACACCTGTGTCGGTCTACCAGCGCATCCTCGCCGTGTCCGCCGCAGCGGCGGCCGTTGCCATGCTGACTGCGTGCGACCCTGACCAGATCGGCACCGCCGCGACGGTCGGCGACGACCGCCTGAGCGTGTCGGAACTGCAAGATCAGGTCACCGAGATCGTCGAGTTCCGCAACGATGCCATCGAGACGCTCGAATTGCCGATGCCGCCGGTTGACCCCGGCCGTGACGTTTCCGGCCTGCAGCGAGACGTGCTGAACAGCTGGGTCATCCATCGACTGGGCGAGCGAGCCGCGCGGGATCTCGGCATCCACATCAGCGAAGCGGAGATCGACGATTTCCTCGAGCAATACGCGACCCAATTGCCGGATGGCGACCTTACTCCTCTCCTTGTCGAAGAGGGATGGACCGAGGACATGCTCCGCGATGAAGTCCGTCTCGGGTTGATCAACCAGCAGGTGGCTGCCACCGAGGGGCCGGAGGCGTTGAGCGTCGCTCTCGGTGAGGCGGCGCAGGAGGCCGGCGTGGACATCAACCCGAGATACGGTACGTGGGCCGATGCCGAAGGGCTGGTGGCTGCCAGCGGTTCGGTCTCCCACCCGTTCGAGGACGACCCCTTGGCAGACATTGGACACTCCCACTAGCGTCCCGGCGGGCAGCAGGTTGCTGGAGCTGGTAGCCGTCATGGACCGGCTCCGCTCTCCGGGCGGCTGCCCATGGGATGCCGAGCAGACCCACCGTAGTCTCGCCACATATCTGGTCGAGGAGACCTACGAAACGCTGGAGGCGATCGAATCCGGCGATGACACCGACCTGCGTGAGGAGCTTGGCGACCTGCTGCTCCAGGTGATCTTCCATGCCCGGATCGCCGAGGAACGTGAGACCGATCCGTGGTCGATCGACGACGTCGCCGGTGGTATCGCCGAGAAACTGATCCGGCGCCACCCGCACGTGTTCGGCGACGTCGACGCCCCGACCGCGGCGCACGTCGAGGGTCGCTGGGAAGCGATGAAGCGCGTCGAAAAGCAACGCACGTCCGCGGTCGATGGAGTGCCGTTGGCCCAGCCGGCGCTGTCGTTGGCGGCCAAGCTCATCAATCGGGTGGAACGCTCCGGCGTCGATGTCGCCCTGCCCGCGGCCGATGTGCCGGAGCTGACCAATGCCGACGAGGTCGGCGACCACCTGATGGCGGTGGTGGCCGCCTCCCGTTCTGCCGGTGTGGACCCGGAGCAAGCGCTGCGTGACGCCAGCCGCCGTTACATCGCCGCCGTCCACGAGGCCGAAACCACCACCTGACCGGTTCGTGAATTGAACGAAGGTCGGTTGTTGCGACTGGAATGGCTCTGGTGCTGCTAAAGTTACGAAATTCGTAACTTTAGCAGCATCGAAGGTCAGGATAGGTGGTGGCAGATCGGGTTCCCGCCAACGCGTTGGCCGACTGGCTGCTTGCGCATGGCCGGACCTCGGTCGACACGGACGAAGCTGCACAGTTGCTTGGCGTCCCACGCGGCCAAGTGCGGACTCGGCTATATGCGGTGGCGCAACGCCATGAGTTGGTGAGCGCGGCTCGCGGGCTGTGGATCCCCGTCCCGGCTCAATACCGGACTTGGGGTGCCCCACCAGGGGTTCAATTCGTTGATGACCTGATGCGGCATCTGAGCCGTGAATACTACGTAGGCTGGCTCTCAGCTGCCGAGATCCATGGCGCTGCTCACCAACGGCCACAGGCGTTTCAGGTGGCGGTCGATGGCCGAGTCGGCAACCGGACAGTGGGTCGCACGCGGTTCGACTTCGCCTTACGGGCCGGCGTAGCCAACCTGCCGCGGGTACGGCATCCGGTGCCTACCGGGTTCGTGCGGGTGGCTACGCGTGAACTGACCGTACTTGATCTATGCGACGAGTTACCTCGGGCTGCTGGCTTGTCGAACGCCGCGACCGTTTTGGCGGAGTTGGCTGAGGACGATCAGCTAGATGTGCACGAGCTCGGGCGTGTCAGCCAAGTCTTCCCGGCTGCCACGGGGCGGCGGGCGGGCTGGCTGCTGGACCTGGTTGCCCCTCACTTGGACACCGACCCGCTGGCTGATGCCCTGCAGAACCGGTCCGGAACGCCGAGCCTGCTCAGGCCAGACCGACCCGCACGAGGTGCGGTCGACACCCGTTGGCACGTCCGCATGAATACAGAAGTGGAGCCGGACTTGTGATTCCGGAGGTTTTCGTCACGGCGTGGTCGGTTGATCATCCGTGGCCGCAGCAGGCCCAGATTGAGCAGGATCTCCTGCTGTCGCGTGCAATTTGCGCTATCGCCGAGCATCCATACCTGGGCAAGGAACTCGTATTTCGCGGAGGAACTGCCTTACACAAGTTGCACATTGACCGGCCGTGGCGCTAGAGCGAAGACCTCGACTATGTTCGCTGTAGCGATGGCGGAATCGGGAAGCTAACCCAAGCGCTAACAGAGCTTGGCAATGCGATGGAGTTCAAAGTGTCGACCAAGATCGGCACCTATCCCAAAGTGCTGTGGCGGGCGGATGCCATCGACGGAAGCCCAGTGCGAATCAAAATCGAGGTCAACACGCGCGAGCGTGAACCTCAACTGGCCCCGCTCCGGGTCCGTCACGAGGTGGAGTCCGGATGGTGGGCCGGTGGTGCGGATGTCCTCACCTGCGATCCGACTGAGCTCATGGCGACGAAGATCCGAGCACTGTATCAGCGCTCCAAGGGTCGTGATCTGTTCGATCTCTGGCTTGCGCTGACCGAACTGGAGTTGAGCCCGGCCGAGATCGTGAGAGTTTTCGCCGTCTACCGTCCGCCAGGGCTCTCATCCGCGGTCGCGGAGAGGAATCTACAAGCGAAGCTCGATGACGCTGAATTCCGCCACGATCTGCATCCTCTCCTCGTGGCTGTGCCTGACGGGTACGACATCGATGTCGCTGGGCAGTTGGTGACCGAAGAATTGCTCCGCCGGCTGTAGACGGCTCAGGGACACGTGACGGTAGGCGCATGTAGTTAGGGGGCGTGGTCGGGCTTGGCCGGGCGGCCGTGCCAGGACTCCCAGAGCGCCGCGTAGGCGTCGCCGTGCTCGACGAGCTCGTCGTGGCTACCGAGTTCGCTGATCCGGCCGTCCTCGACCACGGCAACGCGATCGGCGTCGTGTGCGGTGTGCAGCCGATGCGCGATGGCGATGACAGTCCGGTCCTCGAGCACCGCGGACAGGGAACGTTCCAGATGCCGCGCGGCCCGGGGGTCGAGCAAGGACGTGGCTTCGTCGAGCACCAGGGTGTGCGGATCGGCGAGCACGATACGCGCGAGCGCGATCTGTTGTGCCTGTGCCGGTCCGATGGGGTGGCCGCCGGAGCCGACGACGGTGTCGAGCCCTTCCGGAAGCGCGTCGACCCAGTCGAGTGCGTCGACCGCTTCGAGGGCCCGCCGCAATTCGTCGTCGGGCGCCGCTGGTGCCGCCAACGCGAGGTTGTCCCGCATGGTGCCGACGAAGACGTGGTGCTCCTGCGTCACGAGGACCACCTCGCGGCGCAGCCGTTCCAGCTCGAGATCGACGAGACGCACGCCCCCGACGTCGACCCGTCCAGCGCGAGTCGGGTGGATCCCGGCGAGCAGGCGGCCCAAGGTGGACTTTCCGGCGCCGGACGGCCCGACCATGGCGAGGCGCTCGCCGTGCCGCAGGTCGAGCGAGATTCCGTGCAACACGTCCTGCCCATCGACGTACGCATAACGGACCTCATCTGCGCTGATGTCTTCGCCATCAGGAGTTTCCCCGCTCGCCTCGCGATCGTTTGGCACCCGCGAGATGCCGAAGATGCGGGCCAGCGATGAGGTACCCACCTGGAGTTCGTCCAACCATGACACGAGCCGGTCGACGGGGTCGACGATCTGCACCATGTACAGCACGACGGCGGTGACCTGGCCGATGGTGGCATGGCCTTCGCCCACCAGCCAGGCGCCCCAGGCGAGGGTTGCCGCCACGGGCAGTACGTAGGACAGCTCAGCGGTGGGGAACCAGACGCTACGCAGGAACAACGTGCGACGCTCGGCTGCGAAGGCGTCCTTGAGATCCTCCTCCGTGCGGCGGATCCGGACGTCGGCCAGGTTCAGCGTCTCGATGGTGCGGGCACCGTCGACGGTTTCGGTGACGGCGCCGTTCAGAGTCGCATAGGCCGCCCGCTCCCACAGGTAGGCTTCACGGGCCCGGTTCAGGTACCACCGGGTGCCGACGTACAGGAGTGGCACGCCGACGATCGCTCCGGCCGCCACCAAAGGCCCGGCGATGACCGCCGCCGCGAGCGTCAGCACGGTGGTGACCAACGACACCAGGATTTCCGGCACGGCGAACCGGACGGTGCGCGACACCGCGTCGACGTCTCCGGTGGTGCGCGCCACGAGATCGCCAGTACCGGCGCGCTCGACGGTGGATAGTGGCAGCCCGAGCACCCGTTTGATAAATGACTCGCGCAATTGGGCGAAGACCGTCTCACCCAGGATCAGCGAGCGACGAATAGCCGCGCGGGTGATGAGCGCCTGCGCGACGATGAAGGCTCCGAGCAGGCCGGCCAGCAGGTTGATTCGCCCGGCGGTGGTGCCCTCGACGACGCCGTCGACCATCATCCCGAGCAGGTACGGGCCGGCCAGCCCGAGGGCCGCGGCCAGCACATGCAGGCTCAACGTCGCGCTCAGCGGGCGCCGGTGCTCGCGGAAGAGCTGACCGGCCTGGGCCCGGACATCCCGCGCGGACGCAACTGGTAGTTGCGTGCTCATACGTACTCTTCCTCTCGGGTCACGGTCCAGCGGTAGTCAGGCGCCGTCCGCAGTAGTTCTTCGTGGGTGCCTGTGGCGGCGACCTTTCCGTTGGTGAACCAGACGACGACGTCGGCCTGGGCGAGCATCAGCGGACTTGCGGTCGCGGCGACGGTGGTTCGCCCGGCGCGGGCCTCTCGCAGCCTGCCCGCGATCGCGGCCTCGGTGTGTGCGTCGACCGCGCTGGTGGGCTCCACCAGCACCAAGACCTCTGGATCCTTGACCAGCACGCGCGCCAGGGCGACCCGTTGGCGTTGTCCACCGGAGAGGGACCTGCCGCGTTCCTCGACGACGGAATCCAAGCCGTCGCGCAGAGTCTCGAGGATGTCATCACCGGAGGCGACCGACAACGCGTGGGTCAGCGTGGCATCGTCGTGCCGCCCATGTGGATCGAGGCTGGTGCGTAGCGTTCCGGTGAACAAGGCCGGCTCCGGGTCGCTGACGACGATCCGGCGGCGCATTTCGGCCAGGGGCAGCTCGTCCAGCGGCCGGCCCTCCACGGCGACCCCGGTCTCAGGGACGAGACGGCCGAGCCGGTCGGCCACCGAGGCGGTGAACGAGGGATCGTCGGCGACCAGCATGGTCATTGTGCCTGGGGTGACGTCCAGACCGGTCTCGGTGTCGGCGAGTCTGCCCCAGTCCGGGCCGGCGTCGGTGCTGCCGTCCGCGGGCCCGTCGGCCTCGGCGCCTCCGCTGCGCACGTCGCGATCGATCTCGAGCAGGTTGAGCACCCGCCGGGCCGCAACCATCGCCCGGGCCGCGACGAAAGCCATTTCACCAGCGGTGCGCACGGGAATGACGAGGAAGAACGCGAAGCCGTACATAGCGACGAGTGCACCCGGGCGGATCGATCCGTCCAGGACCATCCGGGCGCCGACCCACGTGAGCAGCACGAGGAAGATCCCCGGCAGAAGCACCATGATGCCGCCGAGCAAGGAGTGGGTGCCGGCCAGCCGGTTCCCCGCGCTGCGGACCTTCGCCGAGCGCTCGGTGTAGCGGCCGAGGAACACGCTTTCGCCGCCGATCCCGCGCAGGACCCGCAGCCCGGCGACGGTGTCGGCCCCGAGTGCGGTCAGCTTCCCCAACGCCTCCCGTTGCTGTCGCTGGCGGCGCTGCAATGGACGAAGGATCGGCGTGACCCCGGCCACCAGTAACGGAACTCCTATCAGCACGATGAGCCCGAGGGGTACCGATGTGGTCAGCACGATGATCGACACGACGATGTACGACGCGATGGCGCCCGCGAACCGGGAGATGACCTCGAAGGCGTGACCGATATGCGCGGCGTCGCTGGACGCGGTGGCGGCGACTTCACCGGTGGGCATCTTGGCGGGAACGGCCGGCCCGGTGCGCGCCGCGTGCCGGGTGACGACCTGGATGGTCCGAAACGCTGAGTACAGCCAGTTGGCCACGGCAGCCCGGTGCCGGGCGATACCCACCAACGCCTGCACCAGACCGAGCCCGGCGATCACCGCGACCCAGCGCATCGCCACTCCGGTGTCGCCGCTGGCGATGCCGTCGATGCCCTGACCGATGGCCCACGGCATGACCGCCTGAGCAATCATCCAGATGGTTCCGAGGATGGAGCCGAGCGTGATGACCCCGAGCTGCTTGCGGGCCAGCCAGGTGAGGAACCGCAGCGGAGATCGGGTATCCGGATTGCCGGGATCGGCGTAGGGGAGCGTGCGCACGTTGTCACACGCTACGGTCGACCACTGACACTCGCACCTGAATTTCCCCCGCTGAAGGCCGTTGAGAACGCGCGCGGCGGGCGGCGCCACGTTCGCGTTCGACCCGCGTACGACACAGCCCGTCCACCCTGACGACCCTGCCCGCAGGCAGTAGCTGAGCTCGCTGCACGGTCTGCCGGGTCCGTTCCCCTTGTCCACCGGTCGAGTAGCATGGGCGCTGATCGCACATTCGAATGAACTTTATTTGACATCGAAGAAGGTGCCTGTGACTGCGTCGACGATCTGGTCGCCACCACTCAAACCGGTCCATCCAGGCGGGATCGCCCGACCCCGTATCGCGATCGCCGGGATCGCGATCGAGTCCTCCACGTTCTCCCCGCACATCAGCGGCTGGGAGGCCTTCGCCGTCCGGCGCGGCCGGGAGCTGCGTGAACGTTACCCATTCCTCGCCGAGGGCACTGAACGCGGCGACGCGGCCGAATGGGTACCCATCCTGCACGGGCTTTCGCTGCCGGGCGGCGCCGTCGACGCCGCCGTCTACGAGTCGATGCGAGATGAGATCGCGCAGCGGCTGGCCGCCGAAGGCCCGTTCGACGGGCTCTTCCTCGATATCCACGGCGCGATGAGTGTGGTCGGCCGGCAAGACGCGGAGGCCGATCTCGCCGGCTCTGTCCGGGCGGCGGTCGGCGAGGACACACTCATCTCGGCGTCGATGGATCTGCACGGCAACGTCTCGGCCGACCTGTCGAGAGCGGTCGACCTCATCACGTGCTATCGGATGGCACCGCACGAGGACGCCTGGAACACGCGCGAACGGGCCGTGCACAACCTGCTCGAACGGCTGCGCGGGCCACACGGCCGGGCCCCGCACGCACGCCGCCCCTGGCAGGCATGGGTTCAGATCCCGGTTCTGCTGCCAGGCGAGAAGACCAGCACGCGGCTCGAGCCCGCACACAGTCTCTACAACCGCATCCCGGACATCGAGGCGCTCGACGGCGTCCTCGACGCCGCCTTCTGGATCGGCTACGCCTGGGCCGACGAGCCGCGTTGCCAGGCTGCCGTCGTCGTCACCGGTGACGACGACGTACTCGCCGGGAGCCAGGCACATGAGTTCGCCGCCGCGATCTGGCAGGCGCGGCGAGACTTCGCATTCGTGGCACCGACCGGCACCCTCGCCGAGTGCCTGGACCAAGCGCTGAGCCGCGGGCCGGATGCCGCCACCCCGTTCGTGATTTCCGACTCGGGGGACAATCCCACGGCCGGCGGTGCCGGGGATGTGTCGTGGACGCTCGGCGAGCTTCTAGCCCGGCCGGAGCTCCGTGACCCGGAACGCACGGTGATTCATGCGTCGATCTTCGACCCGGACGCGGTGGCCGCTGCCGTGCGGGCCGGCGTCGGCGGGGCAGTCGACGTGCAGGTTGGTGGCCGGGTCGACGGGCGGCCACGCGGCCCGGTGCGGCTGAGCGGCGAGGTCTTCTCGATTACTGAAGGCGACCCGGTGGCGGGCACGGTTGTGGTCATCCGCAGCGGATCCGTGCACGCGATCATCACCGAACGGCGAAAGCCGTATCACCTGGTTTCCGACTTCACCGATCTTGGGCTCGACCCGCACGCAGCGGACATCGTCGTCGTGAAGATCGGCTACCTGGAACCGGAGCTCTACAAGATGGCCGCGGATTGGCTGCTTGCGCTCACACCGGGGGGCGTCGACCAAGACCTGTTGCGCCTGGGCCACGCGCACATCCAGCGGCCGATGTTCCCCTTCGACCCGGACATGCCCGACCCTGACCTGCGGCCGGTGCTACGGCGGCGGGGCGACGAGGAGCGTCTCGCGTAGTTACCGGAGCGAGTGCACCGCTCGCTCCGGCAGTACGTGCTGGAGGATCAGCCGGCCGGCGCCGGTGATGCCTGCCTCCGGACCGGTGGAAGCACGGGTGATGAGGAGCTTCTGGGTGACGAGCGGATGGCAGCCGTCGTAGAGCTGGCTGCGAACCATGGCCACGAACGGTTCGAGAGTGGACAGTGCACCACCGAGAAACACCGCGTCCGGGTTGACGAAGTTGACCACAGTGCCGAGGACTTCGCCCAGATGCCGGCCGGCTTCCCGCACCATGGCGGTGACCTCGGGTTCGGCATCGCGGGTGCGGCGAACGATGTCCGCGGTGGACTGGACGTCGACTCCGCGATCACGTAGCTGACGGGTGATCGCGGCTCCGGAAGCGATGGTCTCGAGGCAGCCGAGCTTGCCACATGAGCAGGGCGTGGAGCCCGCGGCGGACACTCTCGAGTGGGTGATGTCTCCGGCGGCGCCCGTGGCGCCGCGGTGCAACTGTCCCGAGGCGATCAGCCCGCATCCGATGCCGCTGCCGGCCTTGACCGTGACGCTGTGCTCGAGATGGCCGTCATGGGCGAAATGCTCACCGAGTGCCATCAGATTGACGTCGTTGTCCACCAGCGTAGGGACGTCGAGATGGTGGCGGATGTAGTCCGCCACCCCGAAATCGTGCCAGCCGGGCATCCGGGCCGGGGATTCGACGCGGCCGGTGGCGAAATCAACCGGTCCGGGCAACCCGAGCGCGACACCGTGCAGCGGCGAGGATGGCAACCACGGCTCAGAAAGATCCGACCACTGGCCCAGTACTGTGTCCAGTGATTGCTCCGGGCCTTCCGACACGTCGAGCTCGATTTCCCGAACTGCCCGGACCTCGCTGGCGAGTGAGATGACGGCGATGCGGGCGTGGGTGCCGCCGAGATCGGCGACGAGGACGTGGCCGCCGTCGTCGCGGATCTGCAACAGCCGTGGCTTGCGCCCTCCACGTGAGTCCCCGGACCCGCTCTCGGTCACGACGCCAGACTCGATCAGCTCTTGGACGTGCAGCGATACCGTCGACGGCGACACTCCCAAGGTGCGTGCCAGGTCGGCCCGCGAGGTCGCCGTGCCGGCCGAGATGAGGCCGATGATCCGGGAGGCGACCGAGCGGTCAGGTGCACCGTTGGAGGCCATGCTGTCGGGCGCCATATTACTTCCTTCGAGATCGAACAAAGGGCGAACTCCATCATCTCCGAAGGTTTCGGATGTGGCAAGGGCTTGCGAAAAACATCCGACCCCTCTACCGTTCAATCCACTTACTTCGATAACTTCAATCGACGGCCAATCACATTGGGCGCCGGTGCGAATGAAGTGAAGCGAATGTCCGGTCGACATTGGTCGACGCGAGCGCCACGAGGAGTGGAATGTCCGAGCAGAGTTCCGGCTCCGCCACCGCGGAACCGGCCACCGCATGGTTCACCGAAGCGCGATTTGGGCTCTTCGTGCACTTCGGCCTGTACAGCCTGGCTGGCCGGCACGAATGGGTGATGACGCACGAACGCACGAGCGTCGAAGACTACGAGCGCTACGCGGAGGTTTTCGATCCGGACCTATTCGATGCGCGCCGGATCGCGCGGGCGGCCAAGGACGCCGGCATGAAGTACGTGGTGCTCACCACCAAACACCACGAGGGGTTCGCCCTGTGGCATAGCGAGGTCAGCGACTACAACGCCTGGACAGCATGTGGGCGGGACCTGGTCGCAGAGTTCGTCGAGGCTGTTCGCGGCGAAGGGCTGCGTGTCGGCTTCTACCACTCGCTCATCGACTGGCATCACCCGGACTTCACGATCGACTATCACCACCCGCGCCGTGACGACGCGGATGCTCGCGTGGCGAACGAGTCAAAAGACATGAACAATTACCGGGCCCACCTGCACGCTCAGGTCACCGAACTGCTCACCCGGTACGGCACCATCGACTACCTGTTCTACGACTTCACCTACGCCGAGGAGCGGGACGGCTGGCAGGGGAAATACCCCGAGGACTGGAACGCAGACGAGCTACTGGCCCTGACCCGGCGTTTGCAGCCCGGCATCATCGTCAACGACCGGCTCGGCATCGGAGCCGACCTCGTCACCCCAGAGCAGTATCAACCGGACGCGCCTATGCAGGTCGACGGCGAGCGGGTGGTGTGGGAAGCCTGCCAGACCCTGAACGGCAGCTGGGGATACGACCGCGACAACTTCGACTACAAGACGCCGGACCTGTTGGTGCGGATGCTCGTCGACACCGTCGCCAAAGACGGGAATCTCCTGCTCAACATCGGACCTGACGGTCGTGGGGCGATCAGCGGCCGGGACGTGGAGACGCTGGCGGCGATCGGCCGATGGATGCGGCTGCACGCGCGGGCCGTTCACGGCGCGGGACCGGCCGACGTCGAAGCTCCGCCCGGAACGGTTGTCACCCGGCGCGGCGACCGGCTCTACCTGCATCTGCTGGCCTGGCCTTTCGGCCACGTTCACCTGAAGGACATGGCCGGCAAGGTCCGGTACGCGCAACTGCTCAACGACGGGTCCGAGATTCAGCGGACCCAGATCGACCCCACCCAGGCGGCGTGGAACACCACACCAGGCGGGCAGCCACCCGGAACTCTCACCCTGACCCTGCCGACCGTACGGCCGGACGTCGAGGTTCCGGTCGTCGAGGTCTTCCTCGAGCCAGGCGCCTGACGGAAAGGCACCACACTCAGCCCCGCTGCTCCACATCAGCATCACGACGAACGGAGAGGAAACGATCATGCGTTTTACCAGGAGTTTGGCCATCGGCACCGCCTCGGTTGTGGGCTTGTCGCTCGCTGCGTGTGGTTCCGGCGACGACGGGCCAGCCACGAGTTCTGGCGACGGTGGTAGCGGTGCGGGCGCGACGATCGTCTGGGACATGTGGGCCGGCAGCCAGTCCGACATCGACGCTCTCGAAGAGACCCTCGAAATCGTGCGGGAGGAGAACCCGGACCTCACGGTCAACCTGCAGACAGCGCCGTGGAACGACTATTTCACCAAGCTCACCACCAATCTCTCGTCAGGGAACGTCGCCTGCGTGACGTCGATGAACGGGCAGCGGCTGTCGACCTACGCCGAGGCGTTCCACCCGCTCACGGCCGAGGACCTGGAACAGGCGGGGGTATCCGAGGACGACTTCTCGCCAGGAGCGTTCGACATCATGTCCCACGACGGTCAGCTGTATGGGTTGCCGTTCGACGTCGCGACGATGCTCGTCTACTACAACAAGGACCTCTTCGCCGAGGCCGGTGCGGCCGAGCCAGAGCTGGGATGGACGTTCGACGACTTCGAAGCCGCGGCGCAAGCCGCCACGACCGATGCCAACAAGGGCTTCGCGGTCGGTATGGGCGAATTCCAGTGGATGTCGTTGCCGATCGCGTTGTCCGGCAAGCAACCGGTGGATGAGAACGGAGAGCTCGCGCTCACCGATCCGGACTTCGTGCAGGCAGCCACCTGGTACGCGGAACTTGTCACTGAGGCATCGGTGGCGGCGGAGGTCCCGTCGGCCTCCGATACCGGATGGGGCGAGAACGAGTACTCCGGCGGGAACGCGGCGATGGCCGTCGACGGTACCTGGAACGCGGTCAGCTACCTCGGCAACGACACGGGCTTCGCTGCGGGCATGGTGAACCTGCCGGCGGGGGACAACGGCAGCACCGCGCTGATCCTCGGTTCCGGCTACGGCATCGCCAAGGACTGCGAAGACAAGGACGCCGCCCTTGCTGTGCTCGGATCGCTGGTAGGCGAGGCCGCCCAGGACGCGATGGCAGCGTCCGGCCGCAGCTACCCCGCCCGGGCCGGCTCGCAGCCGCTGTACTTCGAGTCGCTCGACGACGACGTGCGTGACGAAGTCAAGGCGGCATTCGACGCCGCGTTCGCCGAGGTGGAAGGGCAGCGCTCCACCACGAACTGGGACCAGGTCAACACCGCTCTGCAGCCGCAGCTGGTCAGCGTCTACTCCGGCCAAACATCGATGGCCGACGTGCTCGACCAGGCGCAGGCGCAGTTCGGCAACTGAGGCTTCGGGATCGGACGGTGACGGTGTTCTTGGCCTCCCTGGCCTCCGGCGGCGGCATTCGCGCTTGCGCGCTTATGCCTTCGCCTCCGGACGGTCGGCCAAGAACACCGTCACCGTCCTCCTATCCCGCCGACGCAGGTCGAACTGCTTGTCGGCACAGGCTGTGCGCGTCGGAGAGAGGACACGCAAGAGGGTGGGACGGTCGGCCGACGAATCCTTTCAGCACCCTCCTGCCCGCCGGGCGCCTCCGGACGGTCGGCCGACAACACCGTCACCGTCCTCCTGCCCCGCCGACGCCTCCAGGCCGAACTGCTTGTCGGCACAGGCTGCGCGCGTCGGGCTGGGGCAGCGCAAATGCGGGAGCGGTTCATGCCAGATAGGGGAATGTGATGCCGACGTTGACGCGAAGACAGCGACGCCGGAGCGAACTGGCCAAGGCCGAGACGCGCCAGGCGCTGGGCTTCATCAGCCCGGCCCTGGCGGGTCTCGCCGTGTTCACGATCGTTCCGGTCGTTCTGTCGATCGTGATGAGTTTGTACAACTGGCCCGCCTTCGGTGAGCGCTCCTTTGCCGGCTTCGGAAACTACGTCGACCTGTTCACCCGGCATCCGGATTTCTGGCCGGCGTTGCGGAACTCAGCGGTCTTCACGCTGCTGTTCGTGCCGATGAATCTGATCGTCGCATTGTCTTTGGCGCTGGCGCTCTCGCCGCGGATCCGTGGGCGCGGCGCGTTCCGGGTGCTCTTCTTCATTCCGGTCGTGACGCCGATCGTCGCGAACGCCCTGGTCTGGAAGATGATGCTGCAGCCGCAAGGACTGTTCAACGGGGTGTCCACCTCCGTGTTCGGTGTCGAGTTGCCGAACTTCCTGGCCGACCGGCACTGGGCCATGATCATGGTCGTGATGATGTCCGTCTGGCAGGGGATGGGCTACAACATGCTGATCTTCTCCGCGGCCCTGGAACAACTGCCGGCATCGGTGATGGAAGCCGCCCGGATCGATGGTGCTCAAGGAGCGCGCATGATCCGCAGCGTTGTCATCCCGATGCTCTCACCGGCCATCTTCTTCGCGACGGTGATGACGATCATCACGTCCTTGCAAGTGTTCGCGCAGCCGCAGCTATTGACCGGCGGTGGCCCGGGCAACGCCACCATGCCGCTGGTCCAGTTCATCTACAACCAGGGCTTCCAGTTCCAGAATCTCGGTCTGGCGGCCGCCGCGGCGTGGGTGCTGTTCGTCTTGATCATCCTGATCACCGCCATGCAGTTCAAAGCGCAGAAACGGTGGGTGCATTATGAGCACTGAGACAGGGGCCGCGACATTGCCGGGCGGCGGCGCTGGCCAGGTTAAACGCGGGAACCGTCGCGCCAGGAACACCCGCCCGGAAGGACTGCCGGGGACCAAACACGGCCGGCTGCGGACCGTACTCGCCCACGCGGCCGTCGTGCTGGCGGCCGCGATATTCGCGACGCCGATCGTCTATGCGTTCTTCACCGCGCTCAAGCCGAACACCGAGGTCTTCTCCATGCCTCCGCGGCTCATCGGTTCCGAGCTCAGGTGGAGCAACTTCGCTGAAGTGTTCGCCTACGGGCCATTCGCCAAGTACATCTTCAACTCGTTCTTCGTCGCTACCGCCGGCACGTTGGTGGTGCTCGTGGTGTCGACAACTGCTGGCTACGCGTTCGGGCGACTGCGCTGGCCCGGACGCGACGTCGTCTTCGTGCTCTTCCTGGCCACGCTCATGGTGCCGCAAGAGGTCGTCGTCGTCCCCATGTTCATCGTGATGCAGTGGTTCGGCTGGGTCGACACGTACCAGTCGCTGATCTTCCCGTTCGCCTTCACCGCGTTCGGCACTTTCCTGATGCGCCAGTTCTTCCGGGGGATCCCATACGAACTGGACGAAGCCGCCAAGGTGGATGGGGCCAGCGCCGTTCGCACCTTCTTGCAGATCATCCTGCCGTTGGCCAAGTCCGCGGTGGCCGTCCTTGCCGTCTTCACCTTCCTGGCGTTCTGGAACAGCTACCTCTGGCCGCTGATCACCGTCGTCGATTACCAGTCGCACGGCACGTTGCCGATCGGTCTGGCGTCGTTCTCCGGACAGCACGGAACCCGCTGGGACCTGCAGATGGCGGCGGCGATCATCTCGATGATTCCGACGACGATCATTGTCATCGCGCTCCAGAAACACCTGGTCAAAGGGATCGCGACCGCCGGCCTCGGGGGACGTTGAGTGCGGCAGGCGACGCGGCCGGTGGCTGCCGGGATCGATATCGGCGGGACCACAACCTCGGTGGTATTGGTCGAACCTGACGGAACGGTCGCCGCCGAGGCGACTACCCGCACCCCCGCCCGGTCAGGCGGTACGGCAATGTGCGGGGCTGCCCTGCGCGCCGTCGAGCAGGCGCTTGGTACGGGCCCGTTCCAATTGACAGCTGTGGGCGTGGGCGCTGCCGGAGTGATAGATCCGGTAGACGGCTCGATCATCGCGGCGTCGGACTCCTTCCACGACTGGGAGGGATACCCGCTGGCCAGCGACCTTCGTATGGCGTTGCACGTTCCGGTGGTCGTCGAGAACGACGTGAACGCGTTCGTTGAGAGTGAGCACCGCTTCGGCGCAGCCCATGGACTCGACGACGTCCTGGGCATCATGCTCGGCACGGGCGTCGGGGGAGCGTTGGTTCTGGGTGGAGAACTCCACACCGGGCCGCACGGGGCGGCCGGAGAGATAGGCCACGTTCCTGGGTTCGGGGACCGCCCGTGTACGTGCGGGAGGACCGGGCACCTGGAGACGCTGGCTTCCGGGCGCGCGATCGTCTCGCGCTACCGCGAGCGCGGCGTCGCCACGGGCGCGCCGTTGTCCGCCACAGCTATTGCCGCGCGTGCTCGCGCAGGCGACCCCATAGCGGCAGCGGTGTTCGAGGAGGCCGGACGTGGCGTCGGCCGGGCGGCGGTGATGGTGGCGACCCTCGTGGACGTGACGTCGGTGGTGGTCGGCGGTGGTGTCGCGAGGGCGTGGGATCTGCTGGAGCCTGCGATCAAGGCAGAGATCGCCGCTGAACCTCCTGTCTCCGATCAGCCGCTGTCGGTGATGCCGAGCATGCTCGGCGAGAGAGCCGTAGCGATCGGCGCGGCAGCGCGCGCCGCAGCGGTCTACCCCTGAGCCGAGCTCTGTCACCTGGTGGTCGGATCCTCATTCGAAGACCTGGTGACACCACCGGCGTCGAGCCCTCGAAGGGGATGCGGAGTCACAGCTTCTCGACCGGGGCGTAGCGCAACATGAGCGTCTTCAGTCCGTCGTCACCGAAGTCGACAGTGACCTGCGCTTGGTCGCCGGAGCCCGATGTTGCCACAACCGTGCCCAGGCCGAATGCATCATGTGTGACCCGGTCGCCGGCAGAAAGCGAGGGGACCGGCCGCGATCCTGTCCGGTTCCCGCCCCCAAGCCGAGGCGCACGCGGTGTGGTCCAACGCGTCTGATCCGCCTCGGTGCGCCGCCAGTCGATGAGTTCTTCCGGGATCTCGGCGAGGAACCGGGAGGCGGGATTGTGGCTGGGCGCGCCCCAGGCGCTGCGGACGGTGGCCCGGGAAAGATACAGCCGCTCGCGCGCCCGGGTGATGCCCACGTAAGCCAGCCGACGTTCCTCTTCAAGCTCACGCGGATCGGACAAGGAGCGTTGATGAGGAAACACGCCGTCCTCCAATCCGGTCAGGAAGACGACGGGAAACTCCAGACCCTTGGCGGTGTGCAGGGTCATCAGGGTGATGACGCCCTCGTGGTCTTCCCCTTCGGGGATCTCGTCGGCGTCGGCCACCAAGCTGACTCGTTCGAGGAATCCGGTCAGTGTGCCGCCGGTGTCTTCCTCGGCCTGGCTGACGTCGTATTCGGTGGCGACTGCGACGAGTTCACGGAGGTTGTCGACGCGGGTCTCATCCTGGGGGTCGTCGGATCCGGCGAGCTCGGCCATGTAACCGGTGCGTTCCAGCACCGCCTCCAGGATCGCGGCGGGATCGGCGTCGTCCTCGGCCAGGAGCCGGAGCTCGTCGGTGAGTTCGACGAATGCCTCGATTGCCTTGACCGAACGGGTCGCGATCCCAGGGGCATCGGCTGCACGGCGTAATGCCTGCCAGAAGGTGATGCGCTCACGCTGAGCCAGAGCGTCCACCATCGTCTCGGCGCGGTCACCGATGCCGCGCTTGGGGACGTTGAGGATACGTCGCAGGGATACCGTGTCTTCCGGGTTGGCCAGGAAACGAAGGTAGGCCAGCGCGTCCTTGATCTCGCGGCGCTCATAGAAGCGCACTCCGCCGACGACGCGATACGGCAGGCCGACCCGGATCAGGATCTCCTCCATGACGCGAGACTGAGCGTTGGTGCGGTAGAAGATGGCGACGTCGCCGGTCGAGGCGTGCCCCTCGTCGGCGAGGCGGTCGATCTCCTCGGCGATGAACTGCGCCTCGCTGTGCTCGTCGTCCGCGACATAGCCGACGATCTTTTCGCCGTCGCCGCTCTCGCTCCACAGCCGCTTCGGCTTGCGGCCTTCGTTGCGAGAGATCACCGCATTGGCCGCGGACAGGATGGTCTGGGTAGAGCGATAGTTCTGTTCGAGCAGCACCACACGGGCGTCTGGGTAGTCCTTCTCGAATTCCTCGATGTTGCGGATGGTTGCGCCGCGGAAGGCGTAGATCGATTGGTCGGCATCGCCAACGACGCATAGCTCCGCAGGCTGAACCGAAGGGGTGTCGCCCGAGGCTTCGTCGGTGCGTCCGACCAGCTCCCGGATCAGGACGTACTGGGCATGATTGGTGTCCTGGTACTCATCGACGAGCACGTGCCGGAACCGTCTGCGGTAGTTCTCCGCGACGTCGGGAAAGGCCTGGAACAGGTTGACCGTGGTCATGATGAGGTCGTCGAAGTCGAACGCGTTGGCGCTGGTCAGCCGCTGCTGGTACATCGCGTAGGCTTCGGCGACGGTCTTCTCGTGTGGGCTGTTGGCGCGCGCCGCGGCGGTCTCGTGATCGATGAGTTCGTTCTTGAAGTTGCTGACCGCGTAGCTGAACGCGCGCGGTGGGTGCCGCCGGGGGTCGAGGTCGAGATCGCGGCACACCAGGGTCATCAGCCGTTGCGAGTCGGCCTGGTCATAGATGGTGAACGACGAGGTGAAGCCGAAGCGCTTGGCCTCGCGGCGCAGAATGCGCACACACGCTGAGTGGAACGTGGACACCCACATGATGCCGGCTCGGCGCCCGATGAGATCGGCAACCCGCTCCTTCATCTCGCCAGCGGCCTTGTTGGTGAAGGTGATGGCGAGGACAGAGCCGGGATGGACATTGCGCGCCGCCAGCAGATGCGCGATGCGGCTGGTGAGAACCCGGGTCTTGCCGGAGCCGGCACCGGCGACGATGAGCAGGGGCGGCCCCTCATGGGTGACGGCTTCCCGCTGCTGCGGGTTCAAGCCGTCCAAGATGTCTTCGACGTCGCCACGGCGACGCTCTTCCCGCTCATCTGGGTGCGGTTGGGCTTCAGAAGCCTTCGCTTTCCCGGGCAGTGGAACGGAGGCCGCTGGGGGCAGCAATGTGGGCTGTTCTATGGATGCGCTCATCGTGGGACAAGCCTATGCGGTTGCACCGACATGCTCGACTGCCCGGACTCACTCGGCGGGCTCTGCGGCTGCCGCAACAATCGGTGATCGTTGGCGGATTAGATCAGGCGGCGATCGGTGGCCCACCTCGTGAGTTCGTAGCGGTTCGACAACTGAAGCTTGCGCAGCACCGCGGAGACATGTGTCTCCACGGTCTTGACGGAGATGAACAGCTCCTTCGCGATCTCCTTGTACGCGTATCCGCGGGCGATCAGCCGGAGAACCTCCCGTTCGCGCCGGGTCAGCCGGTCGAGGTCGTCGTCGACGCTGGGAGCTTCCGAACCCGCGAAGGCGTCCAGCACGAATCCGGCGAGTCTGGGTGAGAAGACGGCGTCGTCGTCGGCGACCCGGACGATCGCGTCGACGAGATCGTCGCCGGTGATGGTCTTCGTCACGTAACCGCGAGCGCCGCCGCGGATGGTGCCGATGACATCCTCAGCCGCGTCGGACACCGACAGCGCGAGAAATCGGACATCGGGCAACTTCGGGTGCAGCTGGCGCAGCACTTCGACGCCTCCACCGCCGGGCAGGTGGACGTCGAGCAGGACCACCTCGGGCCGCAGCTCGGAGATGATCTTGATCGCTTCCTGAGTGTCCGCGGCCTCGCCGACAACGTCCACAGCGTTGGACGCCTGGGCCAGTTCGGCGCGCACGCCGGTCCGGAACATCGCGTGATCGTCGACCAGCAACACCCGGACCGGCGTGGTCCGCGGCCGGCCGCCGTCGGCACTGTTCGATTCGCTCACGTCGTCTCCACCTGTCTTCCCATTGGTGATTCCAGTCTGCCAGCTCAGGATCTCATGCACGTTTGGCCGACAGTTTGACCTCGGTACCTTCGCCCGGCGCGGAGCGGACTCGAGCGGAGCCGCCGTGGCGCTGCATCCGGTCGATGATCGAGCGCCTGACCCCGAGCCGATCCTCCGCCACGTCGTCCGGATCGAACCCGGAGCCGCGGTCTCGGACGAAAAGCTCGATGCTCTCATCATCCGCCTCGAGAAAGATGTCGATCTTGCTGGCGCCGGAGTGCTTGGCGGCGTTGACAGTGGCCTCGCGGGCGGCGTTGAGCAGGGCCCGGCCGAGATCGTCCACGGGAGCGTCGCCCACCGTGACGACTTCCACCGGGATCTCGAAGGCGTCTTCGACTTCTGCGCCGGCCTGCACCAGGGCCGCAGCGAGCGAGGACTCGTCGTCGGGATTCTGGCCGTCGTACAGCCAGTTCCGAAGATCGCGTTCCTGGCTCCGGGCGAGCTTGATCACGGCACGGGGATCGTTGGCCTGCTTCTGGATCAAGGCCAGGGTCTGCAACACGGAATCGTGCAGGTGGGCGGCCATGTCGGCGCGCTCTTGAGAGACGATACGCTCGCGTCGTTCCGACTCGGCGGTGCGCCACAGCTGCCACAACCACGGCCCCAGAATGAGCCCGATCCCGACCAGCAACACGGCGATTCCGGTCAACGCGTCCAGAGTGGCGTCCAGCTGCCCCTGCCCTGCCAGGAAGACGACACCGCCGATGACGACGACGAGTATTCCGGCCACGATTCGCACCATCGCCGACCAGCCACCACCGGCGGCGACGACGCCCAGCCACGGCACGCGCGGAGAGAGTGTAGCCATGCGTTCGCGCTGCTCGGAGTCGGCGCTGCGCCACATCAGCGTCAAACCGGCGGCGGCGAGCACCATCGGCAGGACGTAGCCCTCGCTGATGCCGAGCGGGGTCTGGCCGAAGATCAGTGTGGCGCCCGCGCCCAGAGCAACCAGGGCAGCTAGCTGGCCGAGGTCCCCGGTGCGGGCTACCAGCTGGCGACGGCGTCGCATCCCGGCCCGGCTCGCCGCGGCGATTCCTGCCGGGGCGTTCTGCTCCGCTCGCCGGGCGAGGTCCTGCTCCGTCGGGGTGAAGATCCACAAGGCCAGATACAGCACGATCCCGAACCCGGAAAGGCCGGTCAGCACGCTGAACGCGATGCGCACCGTGAGCGGCTGCAAACCGAGGTGGCGGGCCAGCCCGGACGCTACCCCCGCAACCAGGCGCCCGTCCGGGCTGCGCGCAAACTTCGGCGGATCAGCAGACGTGTGTGTGCCTGTGCCACCCGTACGGTGGGCAGACTGCGGCTTCGGCACGACGTCCATGACATTGATAGTCACACGTGCGAGCTCATCCCCGCCATGCGGGAAGCCCCTTGGAATGCACCGACGACGTGCCGGGGGTTGATTCAGGGTCTTCCCCGATGGTGACGGCGCCGGCGAGAGGGCACGATCGGTATATGACCGAAAACCCGTCGAGCCCGCCGGATGGTGGGCACACCTACACAAGTTCACCAGGGATGCACGAGGAGCTGCGTATGCTGCGGCGCAGCCGCACCGATCGTGTCGTCGCCGGCGTGCTCGGCGGTCTCGGTCGACGCCTCGGTATCGATCCGGTGATCCTGCGGGTGGTCACGGCTGTGCTCGTTCTCTTCGGCGGTGCCGGTGTCCTCTTCTACGCGGCGGCGTGGCTGTTGCTTCCGGCCGAAGACGAGCCGGCCTCGATACTCGACCAGGCGATCGGGCGCCGCGAGGTCCGTGACACCAGCGCCATCCCGCTGGCGCTGGCCCTGGGGTCGGTCACCCTGATCTCGTCCGGCATCGTGATCAGCTCCGCGCCGTTCGGCCCAGTGCTGCTGATCCTCGCGGCGATCGGGGTGTACACCTTGCTGAAACGAGGCGCCGAGGAGCCCGAAGCCGAGCACCCGCCCCGGATGCCCAGCGACGTGCCGTACGTGTATGACGCCGCCACCGGCACCGGCGGTTGGACCCCGCCCCACGCCGCCGGGTATGCACCGCCGAATGTGGCCGACCCGGACGCCGGCGTCCCCTCCAGGTCCACCGCTGGCGCCTCTGCACCGGAAACGCCGGAGTCGACCACGCCGGTGGACGACGCCACCGCGCCGGATGCTGCCGTCGCGTCAGATCTCGGGCCGGTGCCGAGCACGTCAGGCTCGGTTTCGCAGGGGTGGCCGGAAGGGCCAGACTGGGGCGCAGGAGATGCTTCGTCGTCCTCGCGCTACAGCGACCTCTATTACCTCCAGGACCAGCCTCCGGAACCAGTCGCGCCACCCGCGGCTGAGCCGGTGGTCAAAGAGCGTTCAGTACTCGGATTCCTGACGTTCTGCGCGGCGTTGATCTCCGTTGGCGGTGTGGCCCTGTCCAGTGTGATCTTCGGCCTGAGTCCAGGCCCGATGTACGTTGCGGTGCCGTTGGCCGTCGTTGGTCTCGGACTGCTGGTCGGCACCTGGTACGGCCGTTCCCGCGGACTCATCTGGCTGGGCATTCTCTTGACTCTCGCGTTGATCCCGGCCTCCCTGGCCAACCAATGGAGCCTCGCGACCGGGCCGGTGGAGCTGGTCGCGTCCGCGGATCTGGCGGCCCTGCCGGCAACGAACGTGGAACACGGTGCGGGCCCCGTCGACTACGACCTCTCTGAGCTGGAGCTCGACGACGGGGATGTCGTGAGCATCACGGTGCAACTCGGTGTGGGTCCTGTGGGCGTCATCGTGCCGCCGGAGGCTGACGTCGTCGTCACCAGCTCACTGGGTTTGGGCGCACAAGATATCTTCGACACATCCACATCGGGCTTCGGCCGAACCGAAACGTACACGGACTTCGGCCCGGACGGCGTCGGCGGCGGCCAGATAGAACTCACCCTCGAGGTGGGCGTCGGGAATATCGAAGTCACCCGCGCGGAACTGGAGCCGGCCCCATGAAACGCCACGACACCGACGTCTCGTCCCTCGTATTCGGCCTGTTCTTCCTTGGAGTGTTCATCGTGTGGTCGCTGGTTGAGCTGGACGTCATGGGGCTTGATGGGCTCGAAGTGGCCGCCCCTGTCCTGCTCGTATCTATCGGCCTGGCTGGGCTGATGGCGTCGATCGGCAAGCTCCGGCGCGACCGGTCCGAATAGGGGCCGGGGAGCAGCCAGAGACTTCCTCATGCCTCACAACCCGTGGCGGAAAAGCATGCCACGGGAGGCTCGTAAAGCGCCTGAGGAAGTCTCTGGCTGCTCCCCGGCGGCCTCGTCGCACCTTGGTCGCGGCGGGGCTGCCTGGTTTACGCAGCGGGGTCTCGCCGATGCCCGTCCGAACCCGGCACGCCCTGATTCAACCGCCGCATCCCCGCAGCAGCGTCGAGTCCCGCTCGCGGCGGGCGTTCGTCGTATTCCCCATGGGGAACCTTCGGTGATCGTCAGTGGGTTGTGGTCGCTATCCCGTCCGGTAAATCGGACAAATAGGTTCCGACAGCGACCACAACCCACTGACGATCACCGAAGGGTGAGGGCGAAAAGTGGCGGGGTGGACGATGGCGAAGCGCTGAAGGCATGGGGGTGCGCTGAAGGCATGGAGGAGCGCTGAAGGCATGGCGGTGCGCTGAAGGCATGGGGGAGCGCTGAAGACATGGTGAGGTTTGCGGGGCGGCGGAGTGCTACTCCCATTCAATGGTGCCGGGTGGCTTACTCGTGATGTCGAGTGTGACCCGGTTGACCTCGGGGACCTCGTTGGTGATCCGGGTGGAGATCCGCTCGAGTAGTTCATACGGGAGCCGCGACCAGTCGGCCGTCATCGCGTCTTCGCTGCTCACGGGGCGAAGGACGATGGGATGCCCGTAGGTGCGGCCGTCTCCCTGCACTCCCACCGAGCGAACGTCGGCCAGTAGCACCACCGGGAACTGCCAGACGTCGCGGTCCAGGCCGGCGTCGGTGACCTCCGCCCGCGCGATGGCATCGGCCTTACGCAGGATCTCCAGCCGTTCGTGGTCGACCGAGCCGATGATCCGGATTGCCAGGCCAGGGCCGGGAAACGGGTGCCGCCAGACAATGTCGGCCGGGATGCCGAGCTGTTCGCCGACCGCGCGGACTTCGTCCTTGAACAGCCAGCGCAGCGGCTCCACCAGCGTGAACTGCAGATCATCCGGGAGCCCGCCAACGTTGTGGTGACTCTTGATGTTCGCGGCGCCCTCGCCGCCGCCGGATTCGACGACGTCCGGATAGAGCGTGCCCTGGACGAGGAACTCGACCTCGCCGCCCTCGGCACCCGCCTTGGCGACGATCTCCCGTGCGGCGTCCTCGAAGACGCGGATGAATTCCCGGCCGATGATCTTGCGCTTCTCCTCGGGATCGTCGACCCCCTTGAGCGCATTCAAGAAGCGGTCCTCGGCATGCACCACGTGCAGGTCGACGCCGGTAGCTGCGACGAAATCACGCTCGACCTGTTCGGCTTCGCCAGCGCGGAGCAGCCCGTGGTCGACGAAGACACAGGTCAGCCGATCGCCGATGGCACGTTGGACCAGCGCGGCCGCCACCGAGGAATCGACGCCGCCGGATAGCGCGCAGATGACCTGTTTGTCGCCGACCTGGGCGCGTACGGTCTCCACGGCGTCGTCGACGATGTTGACCATGGTCCAGGTAGGACGGATGCCCGCGATGTCGAAGAGGAAATGCTCGAGCACCACCTGGCCGTACTCGGTGTGCAGCACCTCCGGATGCCATTGCACGCCCGCCAAGCCACGGTCGGTGTCCTCGAACGCCGCCACCGGGGTGGCTCCGGACGTGGCCAAGACGTCGAACCCGGGCGGGGCTTGGGTGACGGAGTCGTTGTGGCTCATCCACACTGACGACCCCGTGTCGACGCCGTGCAGCAGGGCGCCGGGGTTGGCGATGTCGATGTGGGTACGGCCGAATTCTGACAGGCCGGTGCGCGCCACCCGGCCGCCGAGCGCGACAGTCATCGCCTGGAAGCCGTAACAAATGCCGAACGTGGCGATGCCCGAGTCGAACAGGGAGGAGTCGATCGACGGGGCGTCGTCGGCGTAGACGCTGGACGGCCCGCCCGAAAGGATGATGGCCTTCGGTTGTTTCGCGATCATCTCCTGCACCGGCATGGTGTGCGGGACGATCTCGGAGTACACCCGGGCTTCGCGCACCCGGCGGGCGATCAGTTGCGCATACTGCGCCCCGAAGTCGACAACGAGCACGGTGTCATGCGTGGTCTCACTCACTTGCCCGAGCCTATCCGACCGGTCTGTGTCGCCGCCGGTAGCGTCCTGCAAAGCGAGCGCCAGAGGCCTCGGGATGCAGGGACGCAAGCTACGGGTGGTTAGACGCGGCGGAACAGCAGAGCCTGCTTGACCTCTTGGATCGCCTTGGTGACCTCGATGCCGCGGGGGCAGGCGTCGGTGCAGTTGAACGTGGTGCGGCAGCGCCACACGCCCTCGCGATCGTTGAGGATCTCGAGGCGCTGCTCGGATCCTTCGTCCCGGCTGTCGAAGATGAACCGGTGCGCGCCGACGATTGCCTGCGGCCCGAAGTACTGACCGTCGGACCAATACACCGGGCACGACGTTGTGCAGGCGGCGCAGAGGATGCACTTGGTGGTGTCGTCGAACCGCTCGCGTTCCGCGGGCGACTGGCGCCGCTCCCGCGTCGGTTCGTTCCCGCTCGTGACCAAGAACGGCATGATCGACTTGTAGGCCTCGTAAAACGGCTCCATGTCGACCACAAGGTCCTTCTGCACAGCCAGGCCCTTGATCGGCTCCACCGTCACCGGCTTTTTGAGCGGCAGGTCCTTGAGCAGCGTCTTGCACGCGAGCCGGTTGCGCCCGTTGATCCGCATCGCGTCGGAGCCACAGATGCCATGCGCGCACGAGCGGCGGAAGGTCAGGGAACCGTCGATCTCCCACTTGATCTTGTGAAGTGCGTCGAGCACCCGGTCGGTGCCGTGCATGGTCAGGGTGTGGTTCTCCCAGCGCGGCTCCGTGTCGAGCTCCGGGTTGAAGCGCCGGATCCGCATGGTGACCTGGAACGACGGGATGGCGCCCGCGTCAGGTGTTTCCTTGACGGGAGCCTCGGTGGTCAACGTCATCAGAACTTACGCTCCATCGGCTGGTAACGGGTGATGACGACGGGCTTGTAGTCCAGCCGGACTTGGGCGGTGCCGTCGTCACCTGCGACTCGGTACGCCATGGTGTGGCGCATGTAATTGACGTCATCGCGGTTCTGGTAGTCCTCACGGAAATGCCCGCCGCGTGATTCCTTGCGCTCGAGGGCACCAGCGACGATCACCTCGGCCAAGTCGAGCAGGAAACCCAGCTCGACGGCTTCCAAGAGGTCGGTATTGAACCGCTTTCCCTTGTCTTGCACAGAGACCCGGGCGTAGCGCTCACGCAGGTCCGCGATGTCGGCCAGCGCTTGCTTGAGGGTCGCCTCGGAGCGGAACACCTGGGCGTTGGCGTCCATCGTTTCCTGCAGAGCCCGCCGGACGTCGGCGATGCGCTCGCCGTCCTCTCTCGCGCGCATGCCTTCCAGCAAAGCCACGGTGTCGGCTTCCGGTGAGTCCGGAAGCTCGACCCAGGGGGCCTTCGCGGCGAATTCGGCCGCGGCGATTCCCGCGCGGCGACCGAAGACGTTGATGTCGAGCAGCGAGTTCGTCCCGAGCCGGTTCGCGCCGTGCACACTGACGCAGGCGACCTCGCCGGCGGCGAACATGCCCGGAAGCACCCGCTTGTTGTCGGCCAGAACCTCCGTCTCCACGTTGGTGGGGATGCCGCCCATGGCGTAGTGCGCGGTGGGATAGACCGGGACCGGCTCGGTGTACGGCTCGATTCCGAGGTACGTGCGGGCGAACTCGGTGATGTCGGGCAGTTTTGCGTCGATGTGCGCCGGTTCGAGGTGGGTGAGATCGAGCAGGACGTAGTCCTTGTTCGGCCCGGCGCCGCGGCCCGCCCGTACTTCGTTGGCCATGGCGCGGGCGACGACGTCACGTGGGGCCAGGTCCTTCAGCGTCGGCGCGTAGCGCTCCATGAATCGCTCACCCTCGGAGTTGCGCAGGATGGCGCCTTCGCCGCGGGCCGCTTCGGAGAGCAGGATGCCTAGGCCGGCCAGGCCCGTCGGATGGAACTGGAAGAACTCCATGTCCTCCAGCGGCAGGCCACGGCGGTAGGCGATGGCCATGCCGTCGCCGGTGAGGGTGTGCGCGTTGGACGTGGTCTTGTACACCTTGCCGGCGCCACCGGTGGCGAACACCACGGACTTGGCCCGGAAGATGTGGATCTCACCGCTGGCGAGGTCGTAGGCCACGACGCCGGCGGTGCGCTGCTCGCCGTCCACCTCGTTGAGGATGACGTCGAGGACGTAGTACTCGCTGAAGAACTCGACGTCGTGCTTGAGGCACTGCTGGTACAGCGTCTGCAGGATCATGTGACCGGTGCGGTCGGCGGAGTAGCATGCGCGTCGCACCGCGGCCTCACCGTGGTTCCGGGTGTGCCCACCGAAACGTCGCTGGTCGATGGTGCCGTCCTCGGTCCGGTTGAACGGCAGGCCCATCTTCTCGAGGTCGAGCACCGCGTCGATGGCTTCCTTCGCCATGATCTCCGCCGCGTCCTGGTCAACGAGGAAGTCACCGCCCTTGACGGTGTCGAAGGTGTGCCATTCCCAGTTGTCGTCCTCGACGTTGGCCAGTGCCGCGCACATGCCGCCCTGGGCGGCGCCGGTGTGCGAGCGGGTGGGATAGAGCTTGGTGATGACGGCGGTCCGTGCTCGCTGGCCGGCTTCCAGCGCCGCCCGCATTCCAGCGCCGCCGGCGCCGATGATCACCACGTCGTACTGGTGAGTCTGCATGAGTTGAATCTCTCTTCCGGTCTTGTGGTCGTTCTAAGCGCCGGGGCAGAACGACGGCAACAAGTCCGCAGCCGCCTCGACCGGGCATGGATCGAACGTGAAGATCACCAGCGTGCCGAGCACGATTGTGATGGCCGCCGCGGTGTAGAGCCCGACCTTGAGCCACATCCGCAACTGGTCACGTTCGGCGTAGTCGTTGATGACAGTGCGCATCCCGTTGGAGCCGTGGATCATGGCCAGCCACAGCATGAGAAGGTCCCAGATCTGCCAGAACGGATCGGCCCACTTCCCTGCCACGAAGGCGAAGTCGAGTGCGTTGATGCCCTCGCCGACCATTAGGTTGACGAACAGGTGCCCGAAGACGAGGACGATCAGCAACAGGCCGGAGACCCGCATGAACAGCCAGGCGTAGAGCTCGGTGTTGGTTCGTCCGCGGAGCCGGCGTGGAGACCGAGGCGACCGAGGGGCGGCGATGGAAGTCGTGGTTGTCATCTACTCAGCCCCCGAACACGTGAGATAGGTGGCGGATCAGGAACGGGACCATGAGTACCAGCCACAGGACACCGACGCCGGCCAGCATCTGGCGCTGGTACCTCGGGCCCTTGCCCCAGAAATCGACCAGGATGATCCGGACCCCGTTGAAGGCGTGGAAGATGATCGCGCCGACGAGCGCGGCCTCCATCAGCCCGACGATCGTCGTCTTGTAGGTGGCGATGACCTCGTTGTAGGCCTCCGGCGACACGCGCACCAGCGCCGTGTCCAGGACATGGACGAGAAGGAAGAAGAAGATACCGATGCCGGTGACCCGATGGGCCACCCACGACCACATGCCTTCTCGGCCGCGATAGATCGTGCCTGCCGGCGCCTTGGGCACGGGAGGTCACCTTTCTCACGAATTTTAAGAACCGGGCGCGCAGTGAGCTCGCGGATCCGATCCGCGTTCATGGCAGTCCGCCCCGCGGGAGCGGCCGGCCCGTCTCGTGCACCTGCGGCCCAGCCGGAGCATTCGGGCTCCGACCGGCGTACATCGTAGCCGTGTGTCCACCGCGGTTTCCGTGGCGGAAGTCACCATCGCGGTGTGACATGAGTCAAACTACGGCCCGGCGGTGATCTCCTGCCGGGACCTCCAGGCTGTCCGCGTAGCCGCGCGCCGCAGTTGCCGACCGCACCCCGATGATCTTGGCGCGGGGGGATTCTGTGATGATCACTACCCGCGCATGTCGAGCAGCGTCAGTGCGGCGAAGGCGGCGTTAATGATTCGAAATCTCAGCATGAGAGATGGGGTCGTGACTTTTTGAGAGACGAACACCGATGATCGATGTCAAGGGTTGGCGGAGTATAGGGCGCTCAGGGGTTGCCTATGACGGCTGAATCGGTACATGTCGCACGAGTTTTGCTGGTGGGAAAGCGTGCCCGAGTGCTCGAAGAGCTCGGCCGTTCGCTTCAGCACCTCGGTATGGAAGTGGTCCAGGAAACGGATTTAGCCAGGGCGCGGGATGTTATCGACGGCTCAATGGTCGACGTCTTGGCGCTCGGCCGAGCGGTGCGCGGTGCCAAGCGAGAAGAGCTGGTGGTCGCGCTGCGGGCGCAGAATCCGCGGCTCAAGGTGGTTGACGGGCTGGCGCCCATACCACCCTTGTTGGTCGCTCAAGTTCAGGAGGCGGTGAGTACTCCGCCGAGTGATACGCGAATTGTTGGGAGCGCGACTTATGAACAAGGAATTAATCGTGTTGTTCTGATAATGCGCCGATCGGCGGAGGTTGGTATAATGCTGCACCGCCTCGATCCGCTTTACCGAATTCACCAAACGCCGATATTCGCGGGGCGGCTTGGTGATGGGCGGCAGAATATTCCGATTGGCCGCAAGATAGGGCGTGGCGAACGCTTCCTTGTCGTGCGTGCTGACCAGGAAACAACGGTTCATCAAGTGAACTGAGGTGAGCGGTTCCGCCCGCGTATGGCGGTGCACGAAGACGAGCCGGGTTGATGGCGATAGGGCGTCATCAACCCGGCTCGTTGCTTCGCTGCGCTGAGCGACCGGCAGGGTGGTCCGGTACAGCTCAGTTCGACGTCAGGACAGCGTGACCTCGGCGGCGACTTCCTGGCGTTCGTCGCTGAGAAGCTCACCGTCGTCATCGACCGGCGTCAGCGTGGCTTCGAAGACCACCGCGGCGTCGGTCTTGTACATGAAGTTCTCCCCGTAGGAGAGCGTCTGTCCCGGTCCGAGCGGGTAAATGCCGTCCTCGTGGTGGTCGGCCGTGCCGCTGTTGTTGACCTCCATCTCATCGTAGAGATCGAAGTCGGTGATGCTGTCCATTCCCTGCAGGTACGGCCAGTCCTCGTACGTAGCCTTCATGGAGACCAGGCTGGCGCTGAGGTTGATGGGCTCGTCCGAGGTGTTGGTGACGACATAGTTGACGAACACGATGTCGTCGCCCTCGGCCAGGACCGGCTCGTTGTCATCCGGGTCGACGAGCATGCCGTCCTTTGGCGACTCGGTGACGCCGACCTGGTAGACCTCGACCTCGAAGTTGTCACCCTCGAGGGTCGCGATCAGCTCACCAGGGGTGGTGACGGGCGCCGCCCACTCGGGGGCGTCGCCGTCGCCGGCACCGTTCGGGCTGTCGGCGGCCTCGTCGACGTCAGCGTCGTCCTCATCTGCGTCATCCGCGTCGGCGTCGTCCTCGGGCGCGTCGTCCTCAGGCGCGTCCTCCTCCGTTTCGCTGGCGCTGTCGTTGCTCTCTTCTGCTGTGGCGTCGTCGGATGCGTCATCATCCGACCCGCACGCGACCAGACCGAACGCGAGAATCGCGCCGGCCGCGGCGGTGGCCATGCGACGCGTTGGCGTCATACGCATGACAGGTTTCCTTTCGATTGATTCACCATGAGATATGCAGCTACGGCGCTAATGCCGCGGCTGGGTCAGGTCAAGGACACCCGCGAACGTGTTCACGGCGCGATCCCATGCGACCCGCTACAAGTGTAGATGCCGCTACCCTGGCTAAACGTGGGTGGTAGGTGAATCGATGAGCGACGGCGGGTGGTACGCTCGCGTTTTTTTTCGCGCTGCCGGCCGCCGGCGGGTCGTACCCGAGATCAAGGGGCTTCAACGGCCGGTGCGACCGTAGGCGATAACCGCTCGCGAGCGGCCTTCATCGGTTGCGAGCCATCATGCGCGGCCGCCGCGGCGGGCTCCTCGTGGGACTCGCCGACGGTGACCGAATCATGTGGACTCAGCGGACGATGGTCTGGACCTCGGCTACCGGGACAGTGAACGTCTCCTCGGTGGAGATCGGATCGAGATCGCCGCTGTCTGTCTCGGCGTCGCCGATCCCGCCGTGCCAGCCGGTCTGCCAAATGGTTTCGGCGGTGACCGGGAAACCGTCGGGATACTGGGTGGAGGCCCGCTCGTAGACAACTGCGCACGCTGGGTCTGTGCCCTCTGTCCAGGCTGTGACCGCTTCGGCCGGCGAGCATGTGGTGCTGCCTACCGGCGAGCTGATACGCAGCCCATCGGTGCTGGCCCACACCTGGACCCAGGTGCCGGTCTCCGGGATGGTGGCGCGGATTTCGACGAGGCCGTCCTCGCCGCCCACGGCGTCCGGGTCGAGCACCCAGTAGCCGGTGGGGATGTTCACCACAGTGGTGTTCTCGGTACCGGCTGCCTTCGGGTTCTGGTCCACTTCCGGGTTGGGAATCTCGATCAAGGCGCTAGCGGCGAGAGCAAGCTCTTCTGGCTGGATCACCACCGGTGGCTCGGACTCAGTGTCCTCCCACCAGACCGCCAGTTGCGGAATGCAGGCGTCCGGGTACCAGGCCTGACAGCTTCCGAGGAAGGTCTCGAAGTCGTCCAGCGTCGCATCCTCCACGCATCGCGCTTTATACCAGCGACCGTCCTTCGGGTCACTCTCTTCGTATATCTCCATGATGTAGTCCGGGTCAGGCAAGAAGACCCAGCCGCCCGGGAACCACATCATGATCGTGAACCACCAGGATAGAAACTCTTCGTCGCTCTCGAACGCATTCCACCAGCACCGTGCGGGAATCGACATCGTCTCGGTCCTGCTGCCGCCGGGGATAGTGTCACCTTCGACGACAACAGTCTCGGTGACCGTGCCTTCCACGGTGTTCTCGTCGTCGTCGACGTAGCCATCTCGGTCTGCAGACGCGGGTGCGGAGATGGCGGCAGTGATGAAGAATGCGACGGGAATCGTTGCGAAGAGTCTCGACCGAACGCTCATTCGAAATACTCCTCGCATGTGTCTTTGTCAGGACCAATGTCGGTGTCTGCCGTGTACCAGACGCCGTCGATCAGGCGCAGTGTGGGGACCGAAAGGTAGTAGGGCTCGCTTTCGTTTGGCATGGAGCCTGCGGTACCTGTAAACCATCCGCGGGTGTCAATACACGCTTCTAGGGTCGCCTCGTCGCCGTTGACGTCTACGCTTAGAGCGACGATCGAGGAAGGTGGTCCGGTGGAGACGCGCTCGGTCTCAACCGATTCCTCGGCATAGTCGCGGATGCGCGACAGGTTGGGATCTATCGCAGCATCCTCGATACCGGAGTCTTCGGGGGGCACGCCCCACAGGATCTGTTCCCAGGATGCTTCAAACCGCCCGTACGCCTCGATTACCTCCATTTCCTCGTCGCTGACCTCGTCGGGTGGAGTTATTGGTATAACTTCGCGGAGTTCGACGATGTTCTCTTGTGGCAGGTGAGGCTGTGTGAAGGTGGCGACGGGCGTGGGGTCGTCGGATGTGGGATCTTCGGTGGGATCGGCGGTGGGCTCAGGGCTGTCCGTAGTCTCGGGTTCCGCCGCCGGGGCCGTTGGCTCTGCGGTGGAGGGTTCGGTGGCGTCGAGCCCAGCTGGCTCGTCGCCTGAGCCGCATGCTGCCAGTGTGAGTACCGTTACTGCCGCCATCGCCATGGTGCGCAGTATGAACCGCATGTGACTCCCTTGTTGTCCCCGTTACGACGAAGGGTCAGGATAGACGTAAAATGTGTCGACGTGCACGGCGCCGTAGGCTATCTCCGCCGGTCCAGCTGCGAGAGTGTGAAGAATCTCCTGGTGTGCACATTGTCACGGCCATAGCGTGGGGCCTATCACTACGGTTGGGCGATGCTTGAGTGCGACGTCCTCCATCGGATGTGACCCATCTGCCAAAGCGAGGCAACCATGAGCGCGACAACGGAGTCCGGGCTGCCGATCGAACCCGTCTACGGCCCGGAAGCACTGGATGGCTGGGATCCTGACACGAAGCTGGGGGAGCCGGGAGCTTATCCGTTCACCCGGGGTGTGTACCCGAACATGTACACCGGCCGGCCGTGGACCATGCGGCAGTACGCCGGCTTCGGGACCGCCGCGGAGTCCAACCGGCGCTACCACCAGCTGGTGGAGGCCGGTACGGGAGGGCTGTCGGTGGCCTTCGATCTGCCGACGCAGATGGGTTTCGACTCCGACGCCGCGTTGGTCAAGGGTGAGGTAGGCAAGGTCGGCGTCGCCATCGACTCGATCGAAGACATGCGGACCCTGTTCGACGGCATCCCGCTGGACCAGGTTTCGACGTCGATGACCATCAACGCTCCAGCCGCGCTGCTCCTATTGCTCTATGAACTCGTCGGCGCCGAGCAGGGGGTCGCCGGAGACAAACTCACCGGGACCATCCAGAACGATGTACTCAAGGAATACATCGCCCGGGGCACCTATATCTTTCCGCCCGCGGCCTCGCTACGGCTGGTGAGCGACATCTTCGCCTACTGCCGGCGGGAACTCCCGCGCTGGAACATGATCTCGATCTCCGGCTATCACATGGCCGAGGCCGGTGCCAATCCCGCGCAGGAGGTCGCGTTCACGCTGGCCAACGCCAAGGAATACGTGCGTGCGGCATTGTCGGCCGGACTCGAGGTCGACGAATTCGCGCCCAGGTTGTCCTTCTTCTTCGTCTCGCGGACCTCGTTCCTCGAAGAGGTCGCCAAGTTCCGCGCCGCCCGCCGGATCTGGGCGCAGATGATGCGGGACGAGTTCGGCGCCAAGAACCCCAAGTCGCAGATGCTCCGGTTTCACACCCAGACCGCCGGTGTCCAGCTCACCGCACAGCAGCCGGAGGTCAACCTGGTCCGGGTGGCGGTCCAGGCGATGGCGGCGGTGCTGGGCGGAACGCAGTCGTTGCACACCAACGCCTACGACGAAGCCATCGCTCTGCCCACGGAGAAGGCGGCGCGACTGGCTCTGCGCACGCAGCAGGTGCTGGCGCACGAGACCGACATTACCCGCACGGTGGACCCGTTCGCGGGCTCCTACGCGGTCGAGTCGATGACCGACGATCTCGAAGAAGCTGCCCGGGATCTCATGCGCCAGGTCGACGACCTCGGTGGTGCGGTCGCGGCTATCGAACGCGGCTTCCAGAAGCAGGAGATCGAGCGGTCCGCCTATGCCGTAGCGCAGGAGATCGACCACGGCGATCGGGTCGTCGTCGGGGTCAACCGCTACAACTCCGACGGCGAGGAGCCGTATGAGCCGCTGCGGGTGGACCCGGAGCTCGAGGCTCAGCAGATCGAGCGGCTGGCGCGGGTTCGTGAGTCACGGTCGGCCGCCGACGTCGAGCGTTGCCTCGGGGCGTTGCGAGATGCCGCGGCCGGGAAAGCCAACGTGATGGACCCGATGCGTGAGGCACTCGCCGCCCGCGCCACCGTCGGTGAGGTGTGTGATGCGCTGCGCGAGACCTGGGGCGTGTACCAGCCCCCGTCGACCCTCTGACCACCGTGATCGTGAGTGGTTTCCTGCCCTTTCCCCAGTGATCGTGAGCGCGATCACGTCGTCATGGCGTCCAGGATCCGCTCATGATCACGGGCGTGTGGAGCGGGATCCTGATCACGATCACCGGCTGTGGCGATAGAGTGTGGCGCTGTCCGCAGGGCAACGGGAGGAACTTGATGGCAGCCGGCACGGGGATCGCGAAGCATGCGCTGGCCTGTGCGACGGTGGCAGCGCTGGCCGTCACGGCGTGCGGCGCGGACCGGGAGGAGCCAGAAGGGCTGGGTACCGAAACGCCGGCGGCAACGGATCCGGCCGCCGACCCCACCGGTGAGGCGACCGGCAATGCGGACGCCACGCCCGGTTCTGACGAGGACGACGTCGATCCGACTGCCGAGCCGGAGGCGTCGTTCACCCAGCCGCATCTGCCCACCGAAGAGCCGAGCGTCATCGAACTCGACGACGAACTCCCGGTACAGCCGCCAGGCGATGTCAGCGACGACGAACGCGAGGTCCTGGAAGCGGCCGGCCGGTTCATGGCCACCTGGCAAGCCGTGCTGTTCGGCGCCGACGCGGAACACTCGCGCCTGTATGACACGACCACGGGCGTCCAGCTCGACCGTCTCACCTCTCTCATCGACGAGATGGCCGAAGATGAGTGGGTTTTTGTCGGCGAGCCGATGGAACTTGAGGCGCTGAGCGTGAGTGTGGGAGGCGGCGAGGCCGAGGCCGATCTCTGTATCGGGCTGCCAGGCTGGATCGAGATCCGTGGCGGCGTCGGCGCACCGTTCGGCAGTGTGGAGCGGTATCTGATCAGCTTGTGGATGGAAGACGGCCGGTGGATGGTGACGGACGCGACCTCGCAAGACACCGCCGAGTGCGACTTTTAGTCCTCTGCGCAGAGTGGGCTTGAGCGACCGACAGCGTCCCACACCGGATCAAGGGCTGTTATTCTACCGTGGTCCGGACCCCGACATGTCGAGGTGTATGGAGATATGCGCAGGACGTCCCGTATCGCAGCCTGTGTCGCACTGGTTGCCGGGGGCTCGCTGGCGTTGACTACGGTGGCCGCAGCCGATCTGCCTGGCGGGGACAACGATGGCGAGTCTGGGTACTACGTCGAAGTCGGCGTCGATCTCAGCGGCGACGCCGCGCCCGATGGCGGGGGTTACTACAGTTTCTATATCCCGCCGCTGTGCTATTGGGGTCCGTTCCGAGGTTTGGCTGACGGGCCGGATCATGGTGACGGAACCGACATGCAGAAGGTTCTGGACTACATGGAGTACGCCTATAACATCCCGCTGAAGGATGGCTCCGGATATTGGGTGCCGTACTACGGGCCGTTGAGTCGTTACGAAGAAGCCCTCGAGCGGGAAGAAGATGGCGAGGACCTCATCTGGTACTCCCTATACTGCAACATTCACTACGGAGACGAGCGCGCCATCGAATTCGCCGATGGGGAGTACAACGGCGGCGCGCTACTCACCGGCCTGCGGACTCAGGGCGAAGAGCCCGAGATCCTGATCGACCCCGAGGATCTGGCAGAGGCGGCTCGGGATGAGATGGTGATCGACCTCCCGGACATCGATCGCAATCCGCAGATGGCTGGTTCCAATGCGGGCGCGACGCTGGTCAACATTCCGACCTGGTTCTGGGTGACCAACCCGGACAGCGTGGGTGGCCCGGATGGTGAACGCAATATCCGCGCGGAGGTAGTCGGCGGTGATGTGTGGGCGGAGGTCACAGCCCAGACCGGGGGGTTGTCGATCGGCTCGCCGAACGGCAGCGCGTTCTGTGATCCGTCGGTTGCCCTGATCGAGTGGGGTGACGACGCGAGTGACGACGACGCCTGCACGGTGAGTTTCAGCCGCGCCTCGGTCAGCTACCCGGACGGCTACCCGGTCACCGCGTCCACCGAATGGTCGGCGACCTGGGAAGGTGTCACCCAGGACGGTGAGGCGGTCGGCGGCGATCTTGAGCCCCTTTCCCGGCAAGCCGCTCCGGTTGATATTCCGGTGGCGGAGATCCAGTCGATCGTGCGCGGGTTGCGTTGAGGATTCGGAGCCGAGATGCCGAGACCTGCACCAGGCAAGCGGAGGACCATTAGCAGCGGAACTGGGCTCGCGCTCGCGGCCGCGGTTTCGCTGGCTTTGCCCGGGATCGCCGTGGCCGATCTGCCCGGAGGCGGTGACGACGACGGGTACACGGTGGCCGTCAATGTCCGGTTCAGCGGCGACGCCGCGCCGGGCGGCGGTGGCAGCTATACGGTCTACGTACCGCCCATCTGCTGGTGGGAACAGATGCCGAGCAACAACGTGGACCCCACCGATCCGGAAGCGGTCTACGAGTACTACATGGAAGAAATCAGGGGCGGTGGTCGTACCCCCAGAGAAGTTCTCCAGTGGCCGGACGAAGAAGTCTTCCTCGATGCTATCGAGCGGGAAGAGAACGGCGAGAACATCACCTGGTACTGGATCTCCCACCGCTCGGCCAATCGGGCTCCGTGTTCGCCGCAGATACGTGACTACGGGGATAGCTGGAACAACGCGATCGTGATCTACTCCCCGTTCGCGCACAACGAGCCGCCGGAGCCGGCGGTGGATCCGGAGGTTCTGGCGGAGGCGGCTCGAGATCGGATGGTGATCGATCGGCCGGAGGTCGATCGCAATCCGAAGATGGCTGGCTCCAACGCGGGGGCGACGCTGGTCAATGTGCCGACCTGGTTCTGGGTGACCAATCCGGACAGTGTGGGTGGACCGGATGGCGAGCGCAGTATTCGTGCGGAGGTTGTTGGTGGCGACGTGTGGGCCGAGGTGACGGCGCGGACGGGTGGCCTGTCGATCTCATCACCGAGTGGGAACACATTCTGTGATCCGTCGGTGGCCGTGGTCGCGTGGGGTGATGGCGCCAGCGACGACGATGCGTGCACGGTGAGTTTCAGCCGGGCCTCGGTCAGCTACCCGGACGGTTACCCGGTCACCGCGTCCACGGAGTGGTCGGCGACGTGGGAAGGCGTGACCCAGGACGGCGAAGGGGTCGGTGGGGACCTCGCGCCGCTGTCTCGCCAAACGAGCGTCGACGTACCGGTGGCCGAGATCCAGTCGATTGTCCGGGGTCTGCGCTGACCTGCGGTGAACGTGACACGCGCAGTTCGCTTTCGTTCTTGTAACAACGTCGAATCCGTGTCGCTTGGTGCGGATTCTGCGGATACGCTCTCCGTTCTCGGGCCAATACTGTCTGCCCGAGCATGTTCAGCGGAGGGAGCGGCCCGTGCCACGGGTTCTGAAGGTTGCTGCGGGCGTCGCCGGCTTGGCGTTGTTGCTCGGAGCGTGCGCAAGTGATGATGATGACGCAGGCGATTCGAACGGTTCGGGCGAGGACCTCCAAGTAGGGCTTGCCTTCGATATCGGGGGTCGGGGAGACCGGTCGTTCAATGATTCGGCGGCAGCCGGGATCGAGCGGGCTCGTGACGAGCTTGGCATCGAATTCCAGGAACTGTCCCCCAACCCGGACGGTTCCAATCGAGGTGAACTACTACGGGAGCTCGCGGACGGCGGGCACGATCCCATCTTCGGTATCGGGTACGCCTTCTTCGAAGAGATGGACACCGTCGCCGAGGAGTATCCGGAGGTGCAGTTCGTTCGCGTCGACGGGCCCCCGAGTGATCTCGACAACGTCGCCGTGATGACGTTCGCCGACCACGAGGGTTCTTTCCTGATGGGTGTGGCGGCTGCGCTGACCACGGAGAGCGGCGAGGTCGGCATCATCGGCGGTAACGAAGGTGCGGTCATCAATGCCTTCGGCGCCGGTTTCAAGCAGGGAGTTGAAGCGGCCGATCCGGGGATTGAGATCACCGACCAGCGCCTGGCGTCGGGTGAAGACCCGAGCGGGTTCGCGGACGCAGCTGGTGCGAGGGTTGCGGCTGAGGCCATGTACGAGCGCGGAATCGACGTCATCTACACCCCTGCGGGTGACTCGAACGTTGGGACGTTCCAGGCGGCCGCGGACGCAGGTGCCTGGGCGATCGGAACCGACTCCGACCAGTACGAGACGGTCGGCGACCCCGAGCTGCAGGACGTCATTCTCACGTCCATGCTCAAGCGCGTCGACACCGCCGTATTCGAGAGCATCAGCACCTACGCTGACGAGGGTTCAGTCGAGTCCAAGGCGTACGACTTGTCGGACGAGGGCGTCGGGTATGCCACCAGTGGCGGATTCCTCGATGACATCACTGACGAGCTCGAGGAATACAAACAGCAGATCATCGACGGCGAGATCGAGGTCAGTTCCACCGAGTGACGGTCGCGTACCGCAGACCAACGCACAGCGACGCCATCGTCCTGCGCTGGTAGTCCGCAAACCGACTGCCGGCGCAGGACAATGGTCACGCGGAGCGGTGAAATAGGGGGTCATGGACAACGCCGAGAACGCAGGTGATGCACCTGCTGAAGCGGCTGGCGAGACTGCCATCGAGCTCACGGGCATTACCAAACGGTTCCCGGGCGTGATCGCCAATCGGGATGTTCATCTTCAGGTGAACCGTGGTGAGGTGCATGCCGTCGTCGGCGAGAATGGTGCCGGCAAGTCGACGCTGATGAAGATCCTCTACGGGATGTACCGGCCGGATGAGGGCGTCATCGCGGTGGATGGCAAACCGGTCGACTTCCATGGGCCGAAAGACGCTATCGCGGCCGGTATCGGCATGGTGCACCAGCATTTCATGCTGGCCGACAACTTCACAGTGCTCGAGAACATCGTGCTCGGCGCCGAGCCTCGGCGGGGTATCCGGCTCGATTTCGCTGCCGCCAGGCGCCAGATCATCGAGCTCTCCGAACGCTACGGACTGGGACTACGCCCTGGGCGGCTGGTAGAGGAACTCAGCGTCGCGGCCAGACAACGCGTCGAGATCGCCAAGGTCTTGTTCCGTGGTGCCCGGGTGCTCATCCTGGACGAGCCAACCGCCGTCCTGGTGCCGCAGGAAGTCGACGCGCTGTTCTCGAATCTAGGACAACTCCGAGAAGCGGGCCTCTCGGTCATCTTCATCAGCCACAAGCTCGACGAGGTGCGCCAGGTAGCCGACCGGGTCACGGTGATCCGTCGCGGCGAGACGGTGGCCACCGTCGACCCGCGTGCGACGTCGTCGCGTGAGCTGGCGCACCTGATGGTTGGCAGCGAACTGCCGACACCGGAGACCACCGAGTCCACCGTGACCGAGCAGGTCGAGCTGTCCGTGCGTGGAGTTACCATCGGCGCAGACGACGGGCCGGACCTCCTCCAGGACATCAGCTTTGACGTGCGCCGCGGGGAGATCGTTGGGTTCGCCGGTGTCGAAGGCAACGGCCAGAGCGAACTCGTCGAAGCCATCATGGGGTTGCGTCCGCTTGATGCTGGAAGCATCGAAATCGGTAGTCAGGATGTCACCAGCTGGTCGTCGCACCGCCGCCGGGTGAGCGGAGTCGGATTCATACCCGAGGACCGTCATCGGCAGGCATTACTTCTCGAGGCGCCATTGTGGGAAAACCGGCTGCTCGGATGGCACAGCCAGGCGCCGGCTGGCGGACGATTCTGGATCAACCCGGCGATCGCGCGTGCCGAGACCGTGAAGATCATGAAAGAGTACGACGTCCGCGCACCCGGCCCAGAGACGCTGGCCACCGCATTGTCCGGTGGTAACCAGCAGAAGTTCGTGATCGGCAGGGAGATGAGCACCGACCTGAGGGTGCTGGTCGCCGCCCACCCCACTCGGGGGATCGACGTGGGGGCGCAGGCGGCGGTCTGGGACCGGCTGCGCGAAGCCCGGGCCGCCGGCTTGGCTACGGTGCTCTTGTCGGCCGACCTGGAGGAGCTGCTGGGCCTGTCCGACACCCTTTATGTGTTGTTCAGCGGCCGGATCGTCGCCAAGCTCGATCCGGCCGCTGTCACCCCTGAGATCCTGGGCGCGCACATGACTGGTGCGGCGGCCGGACCCGACGAGGCGGGAGAGCCGACATGACCCGCGTGGTGGGATGGTTGCGCCGCGTCGTGCCGACGCTCGTAGCGCTGGGGGTGGCCCTGGTCGTCACCGCGTTGTTCATCCTGATCATCGGTGAGAACCCGTTGCGTGCGGTGGGCGCGTTGTTCGACTTCGGCGACACCTCGGTAGCTCAGGCGAACTCGATCGGTGTATGGATCAACCGGGCCGCACCGCTGTTTCTCGCCGGGCTAGCCGTCAGCATCGGCTTTCGGATGGGCCTGTTCAACATCGGCGTCGAGGGTCAGTATCGGGTGGCCACCGTGGTGGCAGCCGGGGTGGGCGCCGCGATCGTCTTGCCAGCTCCGCTGCACGTCTTCGTGATCGTCATCGCGGCGATGGCTGCCGGCGCCGCCTACGCGGCCATCCCGGCCGTCCTCAAGGTCACCCGTGGCGTCAGTGAGGTCATCTCGACGATCATGCTCAACGCCATCGCGATCGGCTTGGTCGCCTGGCTGGTCCGGGTGCCCTTCGTCGATCCCGAGCTGGGCCCGGGTGAGATCGTCGCCACCCGCCGGATCGAGGAGTCAGGGCACTTCCCTGGCCTGAACGAGTTGTTCGGTGTGATTGGCCTGGAAGAGCCCCGGCGCCCGGTGCACGGCTTCGTCATCGTGGCGATCGTCGTCGGCATCATCATGGCCATCGTGCTCAGCCGGGCGCGGTTTGGATTCGAGTTACGGGCCAGCGGCCTCAACGCGCTGGCCGCCACCGCCAACGGTATCTCGTCGAAGGCGATGATCCTGAAAGCGATGCTGCTGTCGGGAGCCCTCGCCGGACTGGTGGGTTTGCCGGATCTGCTCGGATCGGCGCATCGATTCCATGCTGACTCGTTCGTCGCGGGGTACGGATTCACCGGCATCGCGGTAGCGCTGCTGGGACGAAATCGCCCTGTCGGGATCGCCTTCGCTGCCTTGCTGTTCGCCTTCCTCGACCGGGCCGGTCCTAGCTTGCAGTCCGAGGGTATTCCGCCCGCCGCGGTGACGATCATGCAGGGAATCGTCGTGTTGTCGGTGCTGATCGTCGACGAGGTGGCCCGGCGTGGGCTTCTGCGCCGCGAGGAACGAAGGGCCCGGAACCAGGATCGGGATGCCGTGACCGAGGAGGTGCCGTCGTGACCGGTCAACCCGCCATGCCGATTCAGACAGAGCCCGACGGCGTCAAGTACCAAGTGTCGCGGGTGCAAAAGGCGCTATTGATCGCCGGACTCGGCTTGGTGGCCATCTCGGCGGTGCGTGTCATCACCGGTGAGACGGTATTGACCAGCAGCGGGACGGCGCGCGCGATGCTCACGCTCGCCCTGCCCATCGCGATGTGCGCGCTGGGCGGACTGGTCGCCGAGCGGGCCGGTGTCATCAACATCGGTCTCGAGGGAATGATGATCCTCGGCACCTGGGGTGCGGGGTTCGGCGGCTGGCAGTACGGCCCGTGGGGAGCGCTGCTCGGCGCGCTCATCGGCGGCGCGCTCGGTGGGCTGCTGCATGCGCTGGCCACTGTGACCTTCGGTGTCGACCACATCGTCAGCGGCGTGGCCATCAACCTGGTGGCAGCCGGATTGGTGCGCTTCCTGTCCGAAGCCGTGTACGCCGACAGCACAGAGGGCGGCGGGCCAACCATGTCTCCGCCGCTGGGTTCGGTGGACACGTTCAACATTCCGATCCTGTCGTCCGGTCCAAACCTGCTCAGACGGCTGGAAGATACCGATCTGCCGGTGCTTTCCGACCTCGGCGGCATCTTGCACGGACTCACCAGCGGTCTTACGGTGTTCACGCTGATCATCGTCGCCATGATCCCGCTCGCGTGGTTCGTGCTGTGGCGCACGGCGTTCGGGCTGCGGCTGCGCTCGGCCGGGGAGAGCCCGGTCGCGGCGGAATCGCTGGGTGTCAATGTCTACAAGATGAAGTATCTGGCCGTGACCGCCAGCGGTGCGCTGGCCGGCCTCGGTGGGTTCATGCTGGTTATGTTCGAGCAGTCCTATCGGGAGGGGCAGACCGGGGGGAGAGGCTACATAGGTCTGGCGGCCATGATCTTCGGGAACTGGCGACCAGGCGGTCTCCTCGCCGGCTCCGGGCTGTTCGGTTACGCGGATGCGGTTCGGCTGCGGGCATCGACGTCCGCGGCAGTGCTGGCGCTGCTTCTGCTTGTCGGGCTGATCCTCGCGGCTGTGGGCGTGTGGGATCTCTACCGGCGCCGGTACGTGCTCAGCGCTGTCCTGCTGGTGCTTGCCGGGGCAACCATCCTGGCGTGGGGGACACTCGACGCGCTGCCGCGTGAGGTCACCACCATGACGCCGTACCTGGTGACCCTGGCTGTGCTGGCGACTGCCACTCAACGGCTCAGGCCGCCGGCGGCCGACGGTATGCGGTACCGCCGGGGCGAAGAACATTAACCGGTGATCATGAGCTGATTCGCGCTGGCGGCGCCGGTGATCGTGAGCAATATCCGGCCGCTATGGTGACTCAGATTTGCTCACGATCACCGGACGTGGAGCAGATTTCCGCTCATGATCACGGGCGGGGATGACGGGAGGACATGAGGGATGAACGAGACTTTCGACTGGGTGGGATTGCGCGCGGCGGCCGCGGAAGCGTCGTACCGGGCATACGCGCCGTACTCGTCGTTCCCTGTGGGCGCGGCCGCACTGGTCGACGACGGCCGCCTCGTCACCGGCTGCAACGTGGAGAACGCGTCGTACGGGCTGACGTTGTGTGCCGAATGTGGCTTGGTGTCGTCCTTGATCGCCACCGGCGGAGGCCGCCTGGTGGCGTTCAGCTGTGTGGGTGGTGAAGAGCGTGAGACGATCATGCCGTGTGGGCGTTGCCGGCAGCTGCTGTGGGAGCACGGGGGCCCGGAACTGCTCGTAGACACCCCCGAGGGCGTGCTGAGCATGTCGCAGGTGCTTCCGCAGGCGTTCAGCCTGTGACCGCGTCCGGCCGGCGTCACGGAGATGAGCAACCATGAGCAGGGTCTGCTCCGACGTGTGGACGTTGCTGCACCGGCCCGGGTTCAGGCGGCTGTTCGCCGTACGTATCGCCGGGCAGCTCGGCGACGGCGTCTTGCAGGTCGCCCTGGTCTCGTTCGTGTTCTTCTCCCCGGAGCGCCAGACCACGGCACCGGCCGCCGCCGCGGCCTTCGCCGTCATCCTGCTGCCGTATTCACTTGTCGGGCCGTTCGCCGGCGTGCTGCTCGACCGATGGCAGCGACGTCAGGTCCTGCTGTACGTCAACCTGCTCCGCGCCGGACTGACGCTGGTGGTCGCATGGCAGGTGATGAGCGACAACGTCGGCTTGCTGTTCGTCGCGACCGTGCTGCTCATGTTGTCGCTGAACAGGTTCATCCTGGCCGGCCTCGGCGCCTCGGTCCCGCGTGTGGTGCCGCGTCGTGAGCTGGTGATGGCGAATTCGATCGCGCCGACCGCCGGCGCGGTCGCTGTCATGACCGGCGTCGGCGTCGGGTATGTGACCCAGCGCTGGCTGCTCGGGTCGGAGGCCGAAAATTCTGCCGAGAGCCCGATTGTGATGGTCGGCGCGGCCGTCTATCTGCTGGCCGGCCTGTTGGCACTGAGGCTCGGGCGGCGATCGCTCGGCCCGGAACCGGGCGCCGTGCAGATCGCCGTCGGGCACGCGGTGCGGCAGGTGGCCAGCGGCATGGTCTCGGGCGCGCGGCACGTGGTCGCGCGCCGGCCGGCGTTTCTGGGACTGGCGGTGATGGCGTCGAGCCGCTTCTTCTACGGCCTGACGCTCGTCATGGCGATCTTGCTGGCCCGGAATCATTTCCACCATCCCGACGACGTCGACGCGGGTCTCGGCACGCTGGCGATGCTGCTGGGGCTTTCCGGGGCGGGCTTCGCGCTCGCCGCAGTGATCACACCCGCGGCGACCCGCCGGATGAGCAAACAGACCTGGGCGGTGACGTTGCTCGCCGCGGCGGGGATGATCACTCTCGCTCCCGGTGTGTTGCTGACCGTCCCGGCACTGGCGGTGGTGGCCACCGTGCTCGGGGTAGCCGCCCAGGGGGTGAAGATCGTCGTCGACACGGTGATCCACGAGAACGTCGACGACGAGTTTCGCGGCCGGGTCTTCTCGTTCTACGACGTGGCGTTCAACGCCACCTTCGTGGCCGCTGCCGGTGTCGCGGCGCTGTTCATGCCCGCGTCCGGGCACTCGTACATAGCTCTCGGCGTGATCGCCGCCGGGTTCGGGCTCACGGCGGCGGGCTACCGGTTCGCAGACTCCGGGTGGGCTGGAGCGCGCTCGCCGGCGCCGGTCCAGACGGCCGATGGAATGCAGCGGGCGGGTCTCGACGACGACACAAGCGCGCGACCCTAATACACGGAACCAGAGGCTGCGTGTTCGCTCGTTGCTGACGCGCTGGTCACCCGGGCCGGCGTCGGGCATCGTTAGGTCATGAGCAGCGCATCTGACTTCGACGCGGTCGACATCATCCGGTCCAAGCGCGACGGCGAGGAATTGTCCGACGCCCAGATCGACTGGGTCATCGAGGCCTACGCGCGCGGCGCTGCTGCTGGTGACGGCCGATCCGGCGCCATCGCGGACGAGCAGATGTCCGCATTGGCGATGGCCATCCTGCTGAACGGGATGTCCCGGCGGGAAATCGCGCGATGGACAGATGCGATGGTCCGCTCGGGCACCAGGATGGATTGGTCCGGAGTCGCCCGGCCCACCGCGGACAAACACTCCACCGGTGGCGTAGGCGACAAGATCACGCTGCCGCTGGCGCCCACTGTCGCGGCGTGTGGTGCGGCGGTCCCGCAGCTTTCCGGGCGCGGGCTTGGACACACGGGCGGCACCCTGGACAAGTTCGAGTCGATCAGTGGGTGGCGGGCGTCGCTGTCCGCCGCCGAGATGCTGGCCGTGGTCCAGGAGGCCGGTGCTGTGGTGTGTGCCGCCACCGACGACCTCGCGCCAGCGGACAAACGGCTGTATGCGCTGCGCGACGTCACCGGCACGGTCGAGTCGATCCCGTTGATCGCCAGCTCGATCATGAGCAAGAAGATCGCCGAGGGCACCGGTGCTTTGGTGCTAGACGTCAAGGTCGGCTCGGGCGCGTTCATGAAGGATGCCGAAAACGCTACGGAACTGGCGCGCACCATGGTCCAGCTCGGAACCGATGCCGGGGTGCGCACGGTTGCGCTGCTGACCAACATGCAGACGCCGTTGGGCCTCACCGTCGGCAATGCGCTGGAGGTGCGCGAATCCGTCGAGGTGCTCGCCGGTGGCGGGCCGGAGGACGTCGTGGAGCTCACGGTGACGCTCGCACGCGAGATGCTGGCCGCCGCCGGCCTCGGTGAAACCGATCCGGCCGACGCGCTCAAGGACGGCTCAGCCATGGACGTCTGGCGGCGGATGGTGATGGCGCAAGGCGGGGCGCCGGACGCGCCGTTGCCCAGCGCGCGGGAGACTCACACCGTGCTGGCCCCCGCCAGCGGCGTGCTCGCTCAGCTCGACGCCTACCGGGTCGGCGTAGCCGCCTGGCGCCTCGGCGCGGGACGCGCTCGCAAGGAGGACACTGTCCAGGCCGGAGCCGGTGTCGAGATCCATGCCAAGCCCGGAGCACATGTCGCTGGGGGTGAGCCGCTGCTGACGTTGCACACCGACGAGCCACAGCGGTTCGAGCGGGCGCTGGAAGCACTTGAGGGCGCTTACGAGATCGCGCCATCCAATGCCAGGCCGGACCTGCTGCCGTTGATCATCGACCGGGTTACGGCCTAGCCCGGCCGCCGCTCACGACAGCCTTCCGGCCGTGCGGCCATGAAGACTGTCGTTCGAGGGAGCTGGATCAAGCCGGCGGCACGAAGCCGCTGCTGTTGCGCGTCGTCTCGGCATTCTGGCCGGCCGACCGGTCAGAATGGGCCGGGCCTTCTTCGCGGCCGGCGTCCCGCGAGGGGGAATCGTCGTTCGGTCGTGTGTTGCCGGCGGGAGCGCCGGGTAGTGCGGGCAACATGCCCGCAGGGTGGGCTGGTGCCTCTGGCGCGGATCCGGTTCCGGGCGATGCGTCGCCGGGTGTTGTGTGAAACGGCGAGCCGGTCGGCGCGTCGGCCCGTGGTGGAGGTGTGGATTGCCCGGACAGCCGGACAGTTTCCCGCCGGCCTCGCTCGCCCAGCACAGCTGCCAGGTACGCCGGCGCGGAAACTCCCGGTGGTGGCTGAGGGCTGACCACCGAGGCCACCTGTCCGGCGATCCTCGCACCGAGACTGTCGCGGATCTCCGGCGCCATCTGCTGCCAGCGGATGAGATAGTTCCGGGCGTCGAGTGCGAGATCATTGGGCAGCCGCGACAGGTCGAGAGTGCGGGCCCAGCCCGCGAGTTCCGATGGGACGGCCGGCAGCCCGGGTTGTTGCGGGATCCGTTCGCGCAGTACGACGGTGCCGGCCATGACATCGCCGATCCGTTTGCCGCGTTGATTGAGCAGTGAGCAGAAGATGGCGCCGACACCGAAGGTGACGACGAAGTCGGTGAAGACACCGTTCAGGGCCCGCACCAGCGCATGACGGGCGCGGATCGGTCCGCCGTCGTCGCGAACCACCCGGAGCCCGAGGACGAACTTACCGAACGACTTGCCGCGGGAAAGCGTCTCGATCGTCGCAGGGACGGCCACCAGCAGGGTGATCGTGGTGGCCAGACCGAGCGCGGTGGCCAGAGCCGCGTCGAGCGCGGGCAGTACGGCGCCGGCGAGCGCGTAGAGTCCCAGGCCGCACACCGCGTAGACCGCGGCGTCGATGGCGATGGACAGCGCCCGCGACGGAAGCTTGGCCAGTCGGAGTTCGAGGGGTACTGCCTCGCCGGTCACCACGTCGTTCATACCGACCAGTCTGCCGCACCAGCGGATCTTCCCGGGCACGGGACAGCAACTGGAAACCCGGAGCCTCCTCGAACAACGCCTGGCTTCTCCGCGCACGCGCAACTCCGTGTGATGAGCTTCTCCGTCATCAGCCGGGGATTGGTAGCGTCAAGGGCGTTGGCTGTGTGGCCGTCAATCGGGCCTGTGTGCCGGTAGCGTTGTTTGATCGTCGAAGGGACACGTGTGGACGTCGAGGCATTCGTGGCCGCTCACCAGCATGAGTGGGACCGGCTTGAATCGCTGCTGCGGCGCCGCGGCCGGTTGTCCGGGGCTGAGGCTGACGAGCTGGTCGGGCTCTATCGCCAGGTGTCCACTCACCTGGCCATGGTGCGTTCGTCCGCGCCGGACGCCGTGCTCCTGGGCAAGTTGTCGAGCCTGGTGGCCCGGGCACGCTCGGCTGTGACGGGCGCGCGAGACCCGGGGTGGAACGACGTCGTCCGGTTCCTGACGGTGAGTTTCCCGGCTGCCGTCTACCAGAACCGGCGCTGGTGGATCACCGTGGCTGTCGCCTTCGTCGCACTCACCACGGTCATGGCGTGGTGGGTCGCGGCGAACCCGGACGTGCAGTTGGCGATCGCGGCTCCGGAGGAGATCCGCCAGCTCGTCGAGCATGATTTCGAGGACTACTACTCGGCACAGCCAGCTGCTTCCTTCGCCACGCAGGTGTGGATCAACAACCTCTGGGTTGCCACAGCCTGTCTGATTCTCGGGGTGTTCCTCGGCGTGCCGGTTGTCGTCATCTTGTTGCTCAACGTCGCCAACGTCGCCGTCTCGGGCGGTCTGATGGCCTCGGCCGGGCGGCTGGACATCTTCCTCGGGCTGATCACTCCGCACGGGCTACTTGAACTCACGGCCGTGTTCATCGCTGCGGGCGCGGGGTTGAAGGTCGGGTGGACGGTGATTGATCCCGGGCCGCTGCGGCGTACCGATGCGCTGGCCCGTGCCGGCCGCTCAGCTGTGGGGCTGGCGGTCGGCCTGGTGGGGGTGTTGCTGATCTCCGGCATCATCGAGGCGTTCGTGACGCCCTCGGGCCTGCCGACGTGGGCACGCATCGCGGTGGGTGTGGCCGCGCTGGTCGCGTTTCTGGCCTACGTCTGGACCTACGGACGGCGTGCGGTGGCCGCCGGTGAGGTCGGCGATCTCGACCGCGCCGCCCGCGGCGACGCCCTCCCCACAGCCGCCTGACCCGCTGTCGCTCCGCCTAGATGATCATGTTTGGTGGGTTTTCTCGTGCAGCACCATGGGTCCAGGCATGGTGATGCACGAGAAAACCTGTGTCGGCCGACCGCCATGGGCAGGGGACGTGGCTAGGCGACGAGCAGATTGATGATGGCATTGACGCTCAACCCGATACCGATGCCGCCGACGGTCCACCCCACGGCCTTGGCGTTGTGGCGTGTAAACCAGGCATTGATCTTGGTCAGTGTCGCTTCCGCCTTACTGTGCCAGGCGATCCGGACGACGGTGAGGACAACCGCGGGCATAATCATCAGCAGGCAGTAGCCGGCTAGAGCGGTGCCGTAGGCGGCGGGGCTGAGGTCTGCGGCGGTGAGAAGTCCGATGGCCACGAGATATGGCAGCATGGTGGCCACCTCAATGCTGGTGGCGGTCACGGCAAGCTTCGTCAGGGTGCCCGTGCCACCCTGACGGTTCTCCGTAATCGCCTTGGAACGCCAGGATTGTAGCCGTCCGGGGGAGTCGCCCCGCTGCTTGATGCGCGCCTCGAGCCAGTAGCTGAGCGCGATGATCGCCAACCCCAGCACCAGTTGTGCCAGGCGCAACGGTGTCTCGGGGATGCTTCCCAGCGCGTTCTGCCCGGCCTGGAGTGCGGCGTCGGCACCTGCGGCCAGGGCGAGGCCGATGACGAAGTAGAACGCGGCCACCGTCCCGAGGTAGGCGGCGATGCGACTGGGGCGGATCCGGCCTGGTGCGAGTAGAAGCCAGATGGGAATGAGGAGAGTCCCGAAGCTCGTGCTGTCGATCAGGCTGAGCCCGGCAAGTGCGGCGACGAGCCCGCCGCTCATGGCGCACCGTCCCGGAAAAGGCGGTCGATGTACGTGTGAAGCGCGGCCCGAATGACGGCCCGATCGTAGTGTGACTTGCTGGCCACCTGATTGAGCGATAGACCGTCGACGAAGGCGGCCAGCGTGCGCGCCTCCAGGCCTGCGTCGACGGATTCAGCCAGTTCGCCGGCCCGCTGGGCGCCTTCGAATGCACGGTGTAACCCGTCGACGAGCGACGCGACCGCGCTCAGATGTGTTTGCTGCTGTGCGTCATCGCTCAGTGACGATTGTACGAACGCCAGCCATACTCGGCTCTCGCGCTCTCGTTCGTCGTCGAGTGGGAGCAGTGCCTCTGTTATGCCGACGACTACATTGCGGACCGGGGGTTCGATCGGTACCGAGTCGACACGTTGGATCGTGCGCTGGTAGACGTGCTCGATGCCGAAGCGCAGCAGCTCATCTTTGGTCTTGAAGTAGCGTTGCACGAGCCCGACGGAGACGCCCGCAGTATCTGCGACGCGCCGGATGGTGGTGCGGTCCAGTCCGTGCTCGGCGACACTGTGGAGCAGCGCATCAGCGACCTGGCGCCGGCGGTCGTTCTCGGAGAGGTGTCGTGTCATGGAAAAATAATACCGACATATTTTTCCGAAGCAAATACGCACCCCACCCGGTTGCGCCATGCTCATGACTCGCCGGCTGGATAAGCCGGGTGGCGCCGAGGATGGGCCCGCGCCTGATCATTGCTCGGGTTTCTCGTGCCTTGATAGGCCTGCAGGCATGGTGACGCAAGGGAAAACCCACCAAACATGATCATCTAGGCGGGGCAGGGTCAGAGTTGGCCGGCGGCCTTGAGATCGAGGTAGGCGTCGGCCACAGCCGGTGGTAGGTCGTCCGGATCGGCGTCGACCACGTGTGCACCGCGCCGCCGCAGCATCTGTGCCACGTGTTCGCGGCCGCGGCGGTCGTGTTCGGCGGCCGCGGCCGCGTAAACGGCGGCCGAATCGCCACGCGCGGCAGCCATCTCGGCCAGCCGGGGATCGGCAACCGCGGCGACCAGGACCGTGTGCCGCCCGGCCAGTGTCCCCACCACCGGGAGCAGACCCTGCTCAACGGTGCCTGAATCGATCCCGGTGATGATGACGACGAACGCGTGCCGCCCGGCCCGGGCCCGGATCTCGGCGGCTAGACCGCGATAGTCGGTTTCCAGCAGTTCGGGCTCGACGGTGGCCAGCGCGTTCACCATTCGCGGTAGCACCTCGCTGGCCGCCGGCCGTTCGACCGCCGCCCGCACCCGGCGGTCGTATGCCAGGAGTTCGACCCGGTCGCCCGCCCGGGCGGCCAGGGTGGCCAGGAGCAGTCCGGCATCCATGGCGGCGTCCAGTCGCGGCGCGTCGCCGACGCGGCCGGCCGACGTGCGCCCGGTGTCGAGCACGACCAGCACGTGCCGGTCGCGTTCCGGGCGCCATGTGCGTACGACGACGTCGCCGCGCCTCGCGGTGGCCCGCCAGTCGATGGACCGGGTGTCGTCGCCGACGACATACTCGCGTAGGGAATCGAACTCGGTACCCGCGCCGCGGATCTGCACCGCCGAGCGGCCGTCGAGCTCGCGCAACCGTGCCAGCCGCGACGGCAGATGCCGGCGGGCATGAAACGGAGGCAGCACCCGCACGGTCCACGGCACCACATGTGAGCCTTGTCGCCCCGCCAATCCGAGCGGGCCCATGCTGCGGACGGTGACGCGGTCGGCGGGCCGGTCACCTCGTCTGGAGGGGAGCAGCTCCACGGTGACCACACGCCGTTCCCCGGGCGGGATATCGACGTCGAAGCGGTCAAGCACCACACCCGCTGACGGCGGCCAGGCGTCGCGTAGCACGCCCCGAACCCGGCGGCGGCCCTGGTTCAGCACGGTGAGTGTGACGGTCGCAGAGGCACCCAGGCGCACGGTTGTGTCGCCGCTCCGGGTGAACCGCAGCGGACGCACCGGGCCGGCCAGCGCGGCGTCGACGACGACGATCAGCAGGACCACACCGGTGGCGGCGAGGATGCCCGTGAACGTCGGCATCGCGACACCGACGACGACGGCGGCCAGCGCCGCCAGCAGTGCGACTCCGCCGGACAGAACCATCAGCGCGGCACCGGGACTGTCGCCAGAATCGAGTCCAGCACGGAGTCGGCGCCGATGCCCTCCATCTCCGCTTCGGGGCGCAGCGCCAGCCGGTGCCGCAATGTGGGCCCGGCCAGCGCTTTGACGTCGTCGGGGGTCACGAAGTCCCGCCCGGACAGCCACGCCCATGCGCGTGAGGTCTTCAGCAACGCCGTGGCGCCACGTGGTGAGACGCCGAGCTGCACCGACGGCGAATCCCGGGTCGCCTGGCAGACGTCGACGATGTACCCGATCACCTCAGGGGCGATACGAACCCCGGAGATGGCTGCCCGTCCCGCTTCCAGGTCCGCTGGAGAGGCGACGGGCCGCACACCGGCGGCGGCCAGATCGCCGGGATCGAACCCCTCCGCGTGCCGCTGCAGGATGCTGATCTCGTCGTCACGACCGGGCAGCGACACCGTGAGCTTGAGCAGGAACCGATCCAGCTGCGCCTCCGGCAGCGGGTACGTTCCCTCGTATTCGACGGGGTTCTGGGTGGCGGCGACGACGAACGGATCGGGCAGTGCCCGCGGGGTCCCGTCGACGGACACCTGCCGCTCCTGCATCGCCTCCAACAGGGAGGACTGCGTCTTCGGTGGCGTCCGGTTGATCTCGTCCGCGAGCAGCAGATTGGTGAAGACGGGCCCGGCCGAGAACGAGAACTGAGCGGTGCGCGCGTCATAGACCAGCGATCCGGTGACGTCACCGGGCATGAGATCCGGGGTGAACTGGACTCGCTTGGTGTCCACTTCCAACGACGCGGCCAGAGTGCGCACGAGCAGCGTCTTCGCCACCCCGGGAACACCTTCGAGCAGCACGTGGCCGCGGCAAAGCAGCGCAATCACCAAGCCGCTGACGACGGAGTCCTGCCCCACGACGGCTTTGGCCACCTCCTCGCGCACGGCGCTTAGCGCGGACCTGGCTTGCTCCGGGGAGCCGGACGAGCTGGTTGCGGCATCGGACGCTTCGGTCACGATGAACGTACCTCCTGTTCGAGTGCATCTAGCGTGTCCGCGAGGCGGACTAGTGCGGCGTCGTCTGCTGGGTCGGAGCCTATGAGTGCATCGGCGACGTCGGGGGGTGCCCAGGTGGAGTGAGCGGTCACGGCGGCGACGACCTCGTGGGCGGGAGCGCCCGGGGGAAGTCCGAGCCGTTGCTGCAGCCGGCGAATGGTGGCGTCCCGGAGTATGGCCGCGGCATGCCCCCGCGAGCGGCCGCGGCGGTACAGACGAGCACGCCCCTCCGTGGCCTCCGCGGCCCGGACGACGACCGGCAGCGGTTCGGCGACGACGGGACCGAGGCGCCGGGACCGCCACCAGGCGGCGAAGGCGACCGCGATCACCAGTTGCCACGACACCGCCACCACCCAGTCCGGAAGCAGCTCGGCGACGCTCTGTTCGGTGCCCGGCGGTGGCTGGTAGCTGGGCCGGTACCAGATCAGGTGGTCGTTCTGCCCGAGCAGCCCCATGGCCAGCGCGGCATTCCCGTCCTGGTCCAGGTACCGGTTGATCAACGGTGCGTGTGAGCCGAGCAGGACGAGCCGGGCGTCGCCGGCGGTGCTGCCGATCAGTAGCGAACCGTCGTAGCACGTGGTTGTACCGGCCGGGCCGTCGTAATACCGCACGCCGAGCCGGACCGTCCCGGCCCGTTCGGCCACGGGCAGGTCACAGTTGGGCGCCAGGACCTCGTCGAACGACTCGCCGGAGACGGTGTAACCGGGCGTGAACTCGTCGAGCCGGGTGGGCGCGACCAGCACGAGGTCCAAACTGCTGGCGGCCAGCTCGTCGAATTGTTCTGAGTGCAGCCGGTCCGGCTCGGTGACGAGAATGGTGCTATCGGTTCCCGCGGCAGCCACGGCGTCGTTGTTGGTGCGTACCGGCGTAACTTCGACTCCCTGTTGCTCCAGCACGCGGATCAGTGCGCGGGCGCCGTTGGCATTGACCCCGTCGGGATCGAGGAAGCCACGGCCGGTTCCTTGCAGGATGGTGATGACCGAGGAGAACACGATGAGGACCGCCACCATCAGGATGGGGAAGCGCCATCGCCGGAGCCGTTCGCGCAGATCAGGGCCAACGGGAGTCGGGGGCGCTGGGGCGGGCGACGCGGCAGGCGGCGCCTGAGCTGTGGTCGCGGATGCGCTCATCGGGGTACCGCCAGCGAAGGGCTGGTGCCGCCAGGCTCTTGCGGCCGGGCGCCACGCACAAGGCGGTCCAGCTCGCGCAGCACGGCGTCGTCGTCGGACGTGCCCTGCCGGCCGCCGTAGAGGACCTGGTCGAAGAGACGGGCGCCTCCGGCGAGTGCGGAGGCCGCCTCCGGCAGGCGTTCACCGGCGCTGCGGGCGGCCTCGTCTGCCGTACGTCCGACCTGGTGATCGATGACAACCCGCTCTTCGAGGTGGACGACGACGCCTCGAAAGCGTTCCAGCACCGCTGTTGTCCAGTCACCGGCGTCGGCCGCGGCGTCGGCGGCCTTGCGGTGATCCGCGGCCGTGCGGCGTTTCCCGGCGAAGATCGGATCGCTTGCCGCCTTGCGCCGGGCCAGCGGGCCGGTGCGCAGGACGACGAGCACCGCGGCCGTCACGATGGCGACCATGATCAGCACGATGGCCAGGCCGCCGGGGATCAAATCGGAAGCGCCGCTGATCAGGCGGTTGAACTGCTCCAAGATCCATTCCAGTACCCGTGCCGGCAGCGACGCCTCTCGCTGGTAACCCGGCTGCGACAGTTCATGGCGGGCGAGGTCTTGTGCCTCCTCCCGGTCGAGTTCGACCGGAGCGCTGGCCAAAAAAGTCATTGCGAACCCGGCTGCGTCCCTCCTGGGTCGTAACCCTCGTGCCGGCCAGGGAGCTCCACGTTGGCCGCGCGAGCAAGCTCGATGTCGAGTGCCTCGCGGCGAATCCGGCGGTCGACGTACAGCAGCGCCGTGGCGCCGGCACTGAACGGCGCGGTGATCGTGGTGCTGACGATGCCGCCCAGGGTGCTGATCATCAATGCGCCGAACGACATCCCGGCCATGGTGAACATGTCTCCGTCGCCGAACGTTGCTGGCAGGCTGAACGGCACGTTGACCACCTGGGCCACGATGAAGACGATGATCATCACCAGGAGCAGGATGGCGAACACTCGCCACCACGAGCCCGTGACCAGGCGGCTGGAACGCCGCAAGGATTCGATGACGCCGATCGGTACGGGGTATCCGTTGCCACGTGACGTGGTCTCCAGCATCAGCGCCGGGGTAGACAGCGCGAACCGGACGTAGAGCCAGATGCCGATCAGCATGGCCGCGAGCCCGCCGAAGACAAGGAGCGCGACGGCAGCGCCGGCGTTGCCGCCAGCGGCTACCGCGATGGCTCCGGCCATCACGGCCCAGATCGCGCCGCTCCAGATCAGGGTGTAGAGAAGCGTCAGCCCGAACAGGCGGAGCAACCGGGGCTTCGCGTGCTGCCACGTTTCGGCGAGAGTGAGATCCTGTCCGATGACGGCCCGGCCGACGACGACGGTCAGCATGCCGGTGAGGAAAACGGTGCCCACCCAGGTGACGAACAACAGGATGGCGGCGCCGCCCAGGGTGGTCCCGAGGAAGTCGAGAGCTTCATCCGCGGTGATGTCGCGGCCGAGATCGTCCAGGGCGGTGGCCTCGCCCAACAGCACCCAGATGACGAGCATGCCGATGAGCTGAGTCACGACCGCCACGGCAGCCGAGAGCCCGAGCATCACCCGTGGGTTGCGCCGGATGGTGGTGACGGCACCGTCGAGAATCTCCCCGACACCGAGCGGCCGCAGCGGTACGACGCCGGGTTTGACGTCAGGGGCACGCCAGGACCAGCCAGGGGCATTGGTCCAGCCGTTCTGCTGATCGTGTGCACCACCGGCAGGCGGTTGGCCCGGACCACCGGGAGAGGGCTGGCCACTGGCAGGGGGTTGGCCACCGGGCTGCTCCCACCCGCGACCGCCGTCAGGCTCACCCCACCCGTGGGGGCCATCGGTTCCCGACATCGGTTCCTCTCTCTCGGATCGCCCGCCGTTGGTTGTCTCCAAGTGTGCCGTTTCCGAAGTCATCATTGCACTTGGGAGGGCATGTGCTCGCAGTTGGGCGCTGGGAGTGTCACCATATGGACTATGAAGGGACGTGTGCTCATCGTCGACGACGACACCGCGTTGGCGGAAATGCTTGGGATCGTGTTGCGCGGGGAGGGGTATGAGCACGCCATAGTCACGAGTGGCGACGACGTCATGCCGACGTTCTGGGAGTTCAAACCCGACCTCGTCCTGCTCGATGTCATGCTTCCCGGCCGCGACGGTATCGACGTCTGTAAGGAGATCCGCGCCGAGTCCGGGGTGCCGATCGTCATGCTCACCGCCAAGACGGACACCGTCGACGTCGTGGTCGGTCTCGAATCCGGGGCTGACGACTACGTGGTCAAACCGTTCAAACCCAAGGAGCTCGTGGCCCGGGTCCGGGCCAGGTTGCGTCGCACCGACGACCCCAAGCCGGAAACGCTTCAGGTAGGCGACGTCACCATCGATGTAGCCGGACACTCGGTGAAGCGCAACGGCGAGCCGGTCTCGTTGACGCCGCTGGAGTTCGACCTCCTGGCGTGTCTCGCCCGTCGCCCGTGGCAGGTCTTCACCCGTGAGGAACTGCTCGAGAAGGTGTGGGGCTACCGGCACGCCACGGACACCCGATTGGTCAACGTCCATGTCCAGCGGCTGCGCTCCAAGATCGAGAACGATCCGGAACGCCCTGAGATCGTCGTGACTGTTCGCGGCGTGGGCTACAAGGCAGGGGCAGGTTAGGCAAATGGCCAGCGCGCTCGCGCGTCCATGGCAGGCGGTGCGTGGGGCATGGCAGCGGTCCATTCAGGTTCGGGTCATCACGGCGACGCTTGCGCTCTCGCTCGTCGTCGTGATCCTCCTCGGCGCCACTCTCATGCGGCAGATCAGCGACGGCTTGCTCAACGCCAAAGCCGACTCCGCCGTGGCCGAGGCGTCGGCGGGCATCGACTTCGCGCAGAGTCACCTCGACGCCGCCGCTGACACCGCGACTGGCTCCTGGAGCCCGCTGTTACGAGACATCGGCGACCGGTTGGCCAACAGCGGCAGCCAGTCCGGCTCGGACGAGGCGCTCTACGAGGTTGTCCTGCTCGGATCGGAAGACAACGCGGTGTCCATCACCTCCGATGGTGTCGAGCTCCAATGGGCCCGTGAGGTGGTGCCGCAGGAGCTTCGCGAGAGCGTGCAGGGTGAGCCCCGGGTCTTCCGGACCTACACGGCCATTCCACGTGGCGATGCCGTTGAGGCGGACGACGACGGTCTGCCCGTCCTCGCGGTGGGGGGACAACTCACCACTCCGACCGGTGATGACTACGAGCTGTACTACCTGTTCCCGCTCACCGAACAGCAGGACGCGCTCGATCTGGTCCGTACCGCTCTGGTCACCGCGGGGCTGTTGCTTCTCCTCCTGCTCGGGGCGCTGGCTTGGCTGGTCACCCGGCAGGTGGTGACGCCGGTGCGGCTGGCCGCACGGATCGCCGAGCGGTTCTCTTCCGGCCGACTGGCCGAGCGTATGGTGGTACGCGGGCACGACGACCTCGCCCGGCTGGCGAGCAGCTTCAATCAGATGGCCGCTAGCCTGCAACACCAGATCGGGCAGCTCGAGGAGCTCTCCCGGATGCAGCAGCAGTTCGTGTCCGACGTGTCGCACGAGCTGCGGACCCCCCTCACAACCGTCCGGATGGCCGCCGACGTTCTGCACGAGTCCAGAGGCGACTTCGATCCAGTGGTGCGCCGCTCGGCGGAGCTGTTGCAGACGCAACTGGACCGGTTCGAGTCGTTGCTCAACGATCTGCTGGAGATCAGCCGGTTCGACGCCGGTGCGGCCGTCCTCAGCGCTGAACGACATGACCTGCGCGACTTGGTCCATGCCGTCGTAGACGCGGCCGAGCCGCTGGCTGAGCGGAAGGCGAGCCGGATCATCGTCGACATGCCGTCCTATCCTTGCGTGGCAGAGATCGACGCCCGGCGCATCGAGAGAGTTCTGCGCAATCTCGTCGTCAATGCCGTGGAACACGGTGAAGGCCGTGATGTGGTGGTCCGGGTGGCAGCCGACGACGACGCCGTCGCGGTGGCCGTCCGGGATCACGGAGTCGGGCTGAAGCCGGGTGAGTCCTCGCTGGTCTTCCACCGGTTCTGGCGGGCCGACCGGGCACGAACCCGAACCACTGGCGGCACCGGCCTGGGCCTGTCGATTTCTCTCGAGGACGCCCGGCTGCACGGTGGCTGGCTACAGGCCTGGGGCGAGCCAGGGGAAGGCTCGAGGTTCCGTCTGACGCTGCCGCGACGGGCCGAGGCGGAGCTGACCTCATCACCGTTGAGCTTGGTGCCTGAGGAACTGGGCGGGCAAGTGGTTCAGGCGCCCGGTGTCGGATCGGCGTACCGGCAGCTGAGTCCGTCCGGCGGGGTTTCGTGGACCGAGACCGAAGAAGTACAGGCCGACGCCTCTACTGGCGGGCCGGGAGAGGCCGACGTCCCGGCCGCGGAGGTGAGCCGAGGTGGATGAAGCTTCCCGTCACTCTTGCCGGCACTCCTGTCCGCGTGGACTCCTGGGGTGCCTGGCTGTCCTGACAGCGGCAGGACTGCTGACGGCGTGTTCGGGGATTCCGACGTCCGGCCCGATTGTCGCCGGGAACCCGGTGCGCGCGCAGGAACAGACGTCGTCGATGGCGTTCAGCCCGGGTGCTCCACGCGCGGGTGACGATCCGTCGGGCATCGTCTACGGCTTCCTGGACGCCCTGAGCGCCTACCAGCCCGGATACGAGATCGCGCGAGAGTTCTTGACGCCGGATGCGGCGGCCGCATGGGATCCGACGGAGGGCATCACCGTGCATCGCGGCTCACGCCCGACACTCGACGTCGTCGACGATTCCTACGTCCAGGTGACCATGACGGTCTCCGGGGAGGTGGGCAACGACGGCTCGTACTCCGTCGAGGATGCCGGCTTGACCCGTGAGCTGGACCTTCCTGTCGAACGGGTGGCGGGCGAGTGGCGTATCTCGGATCCGCCGGCGGGCACGATCATCTCCGAGGACAACTTCCAACGGGAGTTCGAGCCGCACAACGTCTGCTTCTTCGACCCAGCCTTCGACGTGCTGTTGCCTGATCCGGTCTACGTGCCCAAACGCGGCCATGTCGCCACGCTGCTCGCGCAACAGCTGCTCGACGGTCCGTCTGACTGGCTGGATCCGGCGGTGCGCTCGGCGTTCCCGGAGAACGCGAGCCTGAGCGTCTCCAGCGTGCCGATCGAGACCGGTATCGCCACGGTCGACCTGTCGGAGAACGCGCAAGACACCGAGCCGATCGAGCGGGCACGGATGGCCGCGCAGCTCGCATGCACCCTGGCCGGCTTGTCCGAGGTGACGCAGGTGCAGTTGAACGCCGCCGGCGTGTCTTTGCTGTCCCAGGACGACGGCGCGGGCGGCACCGTGGACTATGAACGCTACGATCCGGATCGGGCCAGTGCTGGCGGACGGCTCTTCGCCGTTCAGGACGGCGGTATGAACCTGCGCGTGGACGACGAATTCCGGCCGGTGCCGGGGCCGCTCGGTACCGCGGAAGACCTTGTCGAGGTGGCCGTTCACCAGGACGGCGATCGCGCGGTGGCCGTCGGGGCTTGGGGTGACGAACTCCAGGTCGCCGGCCTCGACGCCGAGGCTCCTCTCAGCACCATCCTGCACGGGAGCCGGCTGACCTCGCCCGCCTGGGACCGCAACGACTTGATCTGGGCGGTCAATCAGGACGGCAACGAAGGTGAAGTCGTGGCTGTGCGTCCTGACGCGACGCCCGTTGCCGTCCGGGGTCCGGACCTCGAGATGCGGGACGTGGACCGGCTCGCGATCTCGCCGGACGGGACCAGGATGGCGCTGGTGATCGACGGTATCGCCTACCTGGCGGTGGTGGTCTACGACGGCGAGGCGCAGGACTACGTCTCGATCGAGCAGCTGCGCCGGATCGGTCCCGACGGTGTCGCACTGGATGTGAGCTGGGCGGGGTCAGAACGTATCGTCGTTCTCGTCCAGGACGAAGATGCGGAAGAAGTCCCGGAGTCGTACATCCTCGATGTTTTCGGCGCCGTGCGGTCTCCCCGTGGCCCGGTGCCCGGTGGTGCTGTCTCGATCTCCGCCGGGGCTCAGCAGAAGCTGGTGGCGGTCACCGAAGGCGGCCACATCATGGAGAACGACTCCCGGACCCATTGGGTCAACATCGGCGACGGAACGAGCACTGCGTATCCTTGACGCTTGTTCCTGGCCAGCGACAGGTGTGACGCCAGATGCTTCTGCGTGAACGTTTGAGCGCGCTGGCTTCGGCCGGCGGGGAGCTCATGCTCGGTACGGCCTGTGCCGGATGTGGTGCTGAGCCTGGCCTGATCTGCTCCGACTGCCGCGCCGAGCTATTAGGTCCAGCCGCCGCGGGGCAGGAGCTGCCGGGCGCGGAAGGCATCCAGTTCGCGGGCACGGCGGCTTATGCCGGTGCCGTGGGAGCGATGATCGTCCAGCACAAGGAACGTGGCCGGCTGGCGCTCAGCCGGCCGCTCGGTGATGCCCTGGCGATCGCGGTGACCGCTGTCCTCGCGGGCGACGGCGGCTGTGCCGAGTGTGGCCGGCGCACGGTCGCGCTGATTCCCGTCCCCTCCCGGCGGTCCACTTCGCGCAAACGTGGACATGATCCGGTCTTGCGGATGGCGCGAAGGGCCGCGTCGGTTCTCCGGCGGGCCGGGCAGGACGCCACGGTGGTGGCTGGACTCCGGCACGTGCGAAAGGTCGACGACCAGGCGAGCCTCGGCAGGACTGCCCGGGCGGCCAACCTCTGTGGCGCGATGGCGGTGCGTGCCCCGGTGCCCAAACTGCTGAACGGCCGGTGCGGAATCGTCGTCGACGACATCGTCACCACCGGGTCGACATTGCGTGAAAGTGTGCGGGCCCTGACCGCTTCCGGGCTCGTACCCTGCGGCGCAGCCGTCGTCGCCGTCGCCCGCTGACACCCGCCCTGGTTGCTGTGACGTGACGAACATTCGAGATGGACGTGTATAGCTAGCGTCGACGAGCTAACGTTTGTGCATGGCACCCGTTGTCCGTTCGTCGATTCGGCAGGACGCCCGGGTCGCTGTTCTGCTCGCGGGTGCTCCCTCGACCGCGTACCCCAGATTGGGAGGTCCCGAGTGGATATCGTCGTTAAGGGCCGTCGGATAGACGTGCCGGAACGCTTCCGCGATCATGTATCCGAGAAGCTCTCCAAGCTGACGAAGTTCGACCATAAAGTCATGCGTGTTGACGTGGAAGTATCCAAAGAGCGCAACCCTCGTCAGTCGGGCCAGTGCGACCGTGTCGAGCTCACCGTTTACTCCAAGGGACCGGTTATCCGTGCGGAGGCCGCCTCCGCGGACAAATTCGCCGCATTGGATCTCGCGCTCGACAAACTGACCGCACGGATGCGTAAGGCTGCCGATCGACGCCGAGTGCATCGAGGCAACCGCACGCCCACCTCCGTAGCCGCCGCGACCGCTTCGCTGGCTGAGCCGGCCGGCGCCAGCTACCAGTCCTCCGGCCCGGCCGCCGTACCGGCGCCGCCGACGGTGGTGGAGCCGGCCCCGGAGTACGAGCCGGCGCCGATGTCGGAGCCTATCGCGGAGTTCGACCCGGACGTACGGATCGAGCGAAACGGGCCGATGGTCGTGCGTGAGAAGACGCACAAGGCCACCCCGATGACGCGGGATCAGGCGCTGTACGAGATGGAGCTCGTCGGTCACGATTTCTACCTCTTCGTCGACGCCGATACCAAGATGCCGAGCGTGGTGTACCGCCGGCACGGTTATGACTACGGAGTGATCCGGCTCGACGTCTAGACGAGCCCCTGATCGGTGATCGTTGGCGGTTCTGTGCCGCCGCAACGTGATCGTTGGCGGGCCGTGGCGGTGCGGTAGCAACCCGAAGCCGCCAACGATCACCGAGACACCAGCCCGACGCTGTCGGTTGGCGTTGGTAACGTCCGCGGCATGGCACGACCTGAGACACTCAGCCAGGCGGCCGCACGTCGTATCGCGCTCGCGGCACAAGGGTTCGCTGATTCACGGCCGGTGCGGCCGGACCGGCGCACCCTTCGCCGCGTCCTTGACCGGGTCGCGCTCTTCCAGATCGACTCGGTCAACGTGCTGTCGCGCGCGCATTACCTGCCGCTGTTCTCCCGCCTTGGGCCTTACCCGCGTTCGTTGCTGGATCAGGCCGCCAACCGATCGCCGCGGCTGCTGTTCGAATACTGGGCGCATGAGGCTTCATTCGTTCCGGTCCGCTACCAGCCGCTGCTCCGGCACCGGATGGCCGAGGCCGACGATGCCTCGTGGGGACGGATGCGGCAGCTCGCGCGGGAGAAGCCGGACTTCGTCGAGTGGGTGCTCGACGAAGTCAAGAGACTAGGCCCGGTCACTGCCGGTGAGATCCAGGACGACGCGCCGGCGTCCAAGGACCACTGGGGATGGAACTGGTCGGACACCAAGTCCGCCCTCGAATACCTGTTCTGGGCCGGCCGAGTTACGGCAGCCGGCCGCAACAGCTCATTCGCCCGACTCTACGACCTGCCTGAACGGGTGCTGCCTGCCGAAGTCTTCGCCGCGCCGACGCCGTCGGCCGAAGAAAGCTACCGCGAGCTCATCCGACTGGCTGCCCGGGCGCACGGCGTAGGCACCGAGCAGTGCTTCCGAGACTACTTCCGCCTGTCACCCAAACAAGCGCGCACCGCTGTGGCCGAGCTTGTCGAGGCGGGAGAACTGCTGCCGGTCGAGATCGAGGGCTGGAAACGGCCGGCCTTCCTTTTCTGGGACGCGCGCATGCCCAGACGGATCAACGCCCGGGCGTTACTGAGCCCGTTCGATTCACTCGTCTGGGAACGCGCTCGCACCGAAGCGCTGTTCGGTTTCCGGTATCGGCTCGAGATCTACGTGCCCAAACCCAAACGCGTGCACGGTTACTACGTCCTGCCATTCTTGCTCGGCGATCAGCTGGTGGCCCGGGTCGATCTCAAAGCGGACCGGCAGGCCGGTGTCCTCCGGGTCCAGGCCGCCTGGGCCGAGCCGGAGGCCCCTGGTGAGACTGCCGCGGAGCTCTCGGCAGAACTCATCTCCATGGCCCGGTGGCTCGAGCTGGACGACGTCGCCGTCGCAGGTCACGGTGATCTCGCGCCCGCATTGGACGTAGCGGTCCGTCGTTCTTAGTCCGCACCCCGCACCACATCGTGGCCTTCCCGAGTGGTCACCTCTCGGCCGGCCGGCTTCCCTCGCGTCGCACCTGGTGTTCTACACCCAAGGGTCAAGCGAGATCGGTGGGGAGGAGATCGTAGCGATGGTGATCGGCTGTGCTGCCGTCGCTGCGCATCAGGTCGGCTCGTTGCGCGCCGATGTAGCGGAAGCCGGCCCGCTCGATCACCTTGCGGGACCCCTCGTTTCCCTCCGCGTGTTCGATGATGAGCCGCCGAAGGCCGAGGCCGCCGTCCTCGGTCGGGAGGAACGCATGCCGGATCACCATCTGGGTCGCCTCTGAGGCGATACCGCGGCCGCGCGCCGACGGATGGACGTGGTAGCCGATCGAGCCTTGATCGTTGCGGTGACCGAACAGTCGCAACCCGAACGTGCCGATGGACGGTCCGCCCTCGGGACGGACCGCGGCCCAATGCACTATCCGGCCCGAAGCGGCGTCCTCCCGGGTGCTGTGGATGAAATTCACGGCGTCGTCGATGGTGTAGGGACTCGGCAGGCCGCTCAGCCAGTACTGAGTCTGTGGGTCGCTGCATGCCTCGGCCACGGCGCCGGCGTCGGTGTCCTCGAGCGGGCGCAATGTCACGCGCTCCCCGCGAATCACCGGCGCATCGAGCCAGCGCGAGGCCGGCGTCATCGGATCGCCGGCGCACAGCGTCGCCACCCAGGCGTCCCGCCGCTTGCCGCGTTGGGGCTGCCCGCCCCGGACGAGCCCTTCGTGGCGGAAACCGGTGGCCCATGCCACCCTCCGGGAAGCCCAGTTCCCCACGTATGCCCACCATACGAGGTGGGTCAGGCCGAGGGAGTGGTGGTTCAGGACCCGCTCGGCGACGAGCCGCACGGCATGGGAGGTGAGCCCGCGCCCGCGCGCTTTCGGATCGGTCCAGAATCCGATCTCCCCAAGGCCGTCGCCGGTCAGGGTGACACCTATGGTTCCGTCCAGCCGGCCCGTGAGAGGCTCCCGGATGGCCCAAATGAGCGAGGTCGCGTTTGCCCAGCCGCCGGCCACCACGGTATTGACGAATGTCTCAGCATCGGCCCTGGTGTACGGGGACGGCACGGTGGTGCCGTCCTGAATCGCCGGGTCCTGGCAGAGTTCGGTGATGCGATCGATGTCGGCCCGGACCGGCATCGACAGCAGTACGCGCTCGCTCTTGAGCTCGAATGGTTCCATGGCTCGTATAGTGCCCATGACGGGTGTACCGAGGGCAACTAGAATTCATCGCATGGCCCGTCGTGGTGGCGGATGTGGGCGCGCAGGAAACTGGGCGCCTATCCGAGCCGTTATCGATTCGGGGTTCGCCACGTACCATGGGGGGTTGGGGCCACCAGCTTGAGGTACCCCATGCCGCCTCGCAGAAACATCGCCTAGGAGTTGACCCTCGTGCCCATTCTTCTCGACAGGATTCTTCGCGCCGGAGAAGGCAAGGCTCTCAAACGTCTCGAGGCGATAGTCAAGCAGGTCAACAGCATCGAACAAGACTTCGTCGACTTGTCCGACGGCGAGCTTCGCGGGATGACCGACGAGTTCCGCAAACGGTACGACGACGGCGAGAAGCTCGACGATCTCCTGCCCGAGGCATTCGCCACCGTGCGTGAAGCAGCGAAACGTACGCTCGGGCAGCGGCACTTCGACGTTCAGATCATGGGCGGAGCCGCGCTGCATCTCGGCAACATCGCTGAGATGAAGACCGGTGAGGGCAAGACCCTGGTGGCCACGTTGCCCGCTTACCTCAACGCGTTGTCCGGCGACGGCGTGCACATCATCACGGTCAACGATTACCTCGCGGGCTTCCACGCCGAGTGGATGGGGCGCATCCACCGTTTCCTCGGCCTCGAGGTCGGCGTGATTCTCAACGGCCTGACATCAGCCCAGCGCCGCGCCGCATACGCCGCGGACATCACCTACGGAACCAACAATGAGTTCGGCTTCGACTACCTCCGCGACAACATGGCGCAGCGCACGGAAGACATGGTCCAGCGCGGCCACAACTTCGCGATCGTCGACGAGGTGGACTCCATCCTCATCGACGAGGCCCGTACACCGCTGATCATCTCCGGACCAGCCGATCAGCCGACCAAGTGGTATAGCGAGTTCGCCAAGTTCGTCCAGCGGTTGCACCGCGACAGCGACTACGAGGTCGACGAGAAGAAGCGCACCGTGGGTGTGCTCGAACCGGGCATCGAGAAGGTCGAAGACTGGCTCGGCATCGACAACCTCTACGAGAGTGCGAACACCCCGCTTATCCAATACTTGAACAACTCGATCAAGGCCAAGGAGTTGTACCGGCTCGACAAGGAGTACGTCATCGTCGACGGGGCCATCCTGATCGTCGACGAACACACCGGCCGGGTCCTGTCCGGACGCCGTTACAACGAGGGCATGCACCAGGCGATCGAGGCCAAAGAAGGTGTGGAGATCAAGCAGGAGTACCAGACCCTGGCGTCGGTGACCCTGCAGAACTATTTCCGCCTCTACGAAAAGCTGTCCGGTATGACCGGAACCGCCATGACTGAGGCGAGCGAGTTCGACAAGATCTACAACCTCGGCGTGATCCCGATCCCACCGAACCGTCCGCTGGCCCGGATCGACAACGACGACCAGATCTACCGCACCGAGAGCGCGAAGTTCGATGCCGTGGCGGACGACCTCGCCGAACGGCACAAGAAGGGCCAGCCGGTGCTCGTCGGCACCACCAGTGTCGAGAAGTCGGAGCGGCTGGCGCAGATGCTGCGCAAGCGTGGCGTCCCGCATGAGGTACTCAACGCCAAGCAGCACGACCGTGAGGCCGCGATCATCGCCCAGGCGGGTCGCCGGGGTGCGGTGACGGTGGCCACCAACATGGCCGGTCGTGGTACCGACATCATGCTTGGCGGAAACCACGAGTTCATGGCCGCCGCCGAGCTCAAACAGCGTGGCCTGGACCCCGTGGAGAACCCCGAAGAGTACAGCGCCGCTGAGAAGGCGATTCTCGAGAAGTACGAGTCGCAGGTCGCGGCGGAACGCGACGAGGTCCGGCAATTGGGCGGACTCTACGTGCTCGGCACCGAGCGGCACGAGTCCCGGCGGATCGACAACCAGCTGCGCGGCCGGTCCGGCCGGCAGGGCGATCCTGGTGAGTCGCGGTTCTACCTCTCGCTGGAAGACGACCTCATGCGGCTGTTCAAGTCCGACTGGGTCGAGATGATCATGCGTACGCTCAACCAGCCGGACGACGCGCCCATCGAACACAAGCGTGTGAGCAGTGCGGTCAAGAGTGCTCAGTCTCAGCGCGAGGCCCAGAGCTTCGAGATGCGTAAGGACGTCCTGAAATACGACGACGTTCTGAACCGCCAGCGCCAGGTCATCTACGAAGAGCGTCGCCGTGTCCTGGGCGGCGAAGACCTCCATGAGCAGGTTCTGGGCATGATCGACGACGCGGTCGGCGGGTATGTCCGCGCCGCCACCAGCGACGGATTCCCGGAAACATGGGATCTCGAGCAACTCTGGACGGCGTTGAAGACCCTCTATCCCATCTCGCTCGACATCGACGAGCTGATCGGCGAAGCCGGTGGCCGCGAACGGCTCTCGTCGGAGTCACTGGTCGAGAAGGTCCGGGCCGACGCCCAGGCCGCCTACAAGAACCGTGAGGAGACACTCGGCGCTGAGGTCATGCGCGAGCTCGAGCGCCGGGTGCTGCTGACGGTTATCGACCGCAAATGGCGTGAACACCTTTACGAGATGGATTACCTCCGGGAGGGCATCGGGCTGCGGGCGTTTGCTCAGAAGCAGCCGCTCGTGGAGTACCAGCGCGAGGGCTTCGATTTGTTCGCCGCCATGATGGACGGCATCAAAGAGGAATCGGTTGGGCTGCTGTTCAACCTCGAAGTCCAGGTCAAGCCGAAAGACGGCGAGCAGGCAGCTGACGATTCCACCCCCGTCGTCGAAGCCCAAGGGCTCACCCCGGCCCGCCGTCCGGCACAGTTGCAATACACCGCGCCCACCGTGGACGGCGACGCGGGTGTTCAGCGCCGAACCGAGCGCACCGCGCCGGTGGCCTCAGGACCCGGGGGAGCACGGGGGGCGCACGCGGCGACACAGGAAGACGGCGACGGTGAGTTTGACGGTGTGTCCCGCAACGCACCTTGTCCGTGTGGTTCCGGCAAGAAGTTCAAGCGTTGCCACGGTGATCCGAAGCAGCGCGCCGCGATGAACTGAGGGGGTCCGCGGCCCCGGGCGGAGGCGGACTTCTGGCCAGTTCTACCGAATGGGTATCGCGATAGAAGATCGTCCTTTATCGTTTCGTTATGGTAGATCGTCCCCTCGTCAGTAGAAGTCGCGTCCGCCGCCCCGTGTTCGTCGTTGCCCTCGCGATCGTCACGGGCTTGGCACTGCTGGTACCGGCCGGTGCGGCCGCCGCGCTGGCCGCCAAGCCGGGGGACGGGTTCGAGAAGTCGCTGATCCGCGTTGTCCGGAACGATCAGTTCATCGATACCGCGCCGGCCGGCGTCGTCTCGCTCGGGGATTCGTACTCGTCGGGGTTGGGTGCGGGGAGCTACGACGACGATTGCGATCGCACGCCGCAGGCGTGGGGCATGCTCATCTTCGCCGACGAGGTGTCGCGTGAAGACCGGTTGTTACTCGCATGCTCGGGCGCCGTCGTCGACGACGTTTACGACCAGCTCGACGATCTGGCGGAGGCCGGCCCCTCTGGCGGCAGGCTGATCACGCTGACCGTAGGAGGTAACGACATCGGCTTCGCCGGCGAGCTGGCGAGTTGCTTCGTTCCTTTTGTCGGTTGTGCGGGCCGTGAGACGACGTTGATGAACCGCATCGACGCACTTGTCGACCCTCTGACCGAGCTGTATGTCGATGTTCAGGCGGCCAACCCGGGCGACGTGCTGATCGTGGGCGGTTACCCGTTGCTGGTGCCTGATCCTGAAGTCCGCAGCAGCTGCCGGGCGCTCACTCCGTTGCTGAGCACCGCGGAGCGGGAGATGATCCGGCGCCTCGGCGTCGCACTCAACCAAGCGATCGAGGAAGCCGCGTCGGCGGCCGGTGTGCGCTCGGCGGGCGCGCAGCTCGAGGCGGTATTCGACGGGCACGAGGCGTGCGCCAACGGCCCGGATGACTGGCTCAACGGCCTCAAGCTGGGAAGCGGGTCACAGGAGCCAGACCCAGACGCACCGGAGACCCGCTGGGACGCGTTCGCCTCTTTCGTGCGTGAGTCGTTCCACCCGAACGTGGCTGGCCAAGCCGGCTACGCCGATGCGTTCACTACGGTGTGGGGCACCCACTAGTGCCGCTGATTCGCAGCCGCAGGGCAGCCTGGGCGGCGTCGAAGCGCGGGTCGTCAGACAAACTGGAGCGTTGTGCATTGCCACTGGTCCCCGGTGGCTTCCAGGCGTAGAGCCAGTGCCCGCACCCTGCTTCCGATCTGAAGGACGGCGCATGCCTCGACCACGGCCGGGTTGACCTCACAGACGCGCAGCGCGCGCACGGTAGGTGTCGCCGTCGAGACGGCTCGCGGCCGGGCGGCGATCCGGTGTTCCAGGCCCTGGTAGACGGCGTCGTTGGTCCACCGTGACAGCTGCTGAACCGGGCGACGCCCGTACAACGTCTCAATCAAGGCCTGCACGATCATCGCGCACCAGCGGCGTGGCTCTGGTGGGCCCGCCGCGGCCGCGATCGGTGGCGGGATGGCGCCAGCCGGCCGGCGAGCACGCTTGTTCGCGGCCCGGGTGCGGGCCGACAGGGCGAGGGTGCCTTGGACCGGAACGCCGTCCGTCGCGCGGCGGGTCCGCGCCAGGGGAGGTCGCAACTCGGCGGTCTCGTCATCGTAGGGCGGTTCGGTGACCGGAAGCGGCAGCCGCCGGACGCCGGCGGGCCTCGTGGATGTGCGCAACTAGGTGGCTCCGTTCAGGACTCTGGTGGGGAAAGCCGTAGGCCGGGCTGGATAACGTCGGGGTCGGTGCCGATTTGTTCGTGATTGGCGATGAACCACCGTGGCCACTCGCGGGCGATTTCGGCTGGTGTGGCGTCCGGTCCCAGATGATCCGCCGCGATACTCCAGAGAGTGGCCCCGGGCTCGACGACGACGGGGTCGTGGAGCCCGGTGGTGGCGGGCGGTTCGGCTGCGGGCTCGGATTCCGGCTCGGCACTGGGTGCTTGCCGGTGGGACGGTGGGGTGACCGGTGGCCGGCCGATGCCTGGAATGGGCCCCGTGCGGAATCCGTCAGAAGCGCACCTGGCAGGGGGCGATTCCGCGGTGGCTGCGAACTGAGTGGGCGAGGTCATCGCGGCCGCGGGCACGGCTGCGCCGAGCGGAGCAGCCACCGCGGCCAGTCCGAGTGCCACATGCGCCAGGCGCCGGGCGGAGGGTGGGACAACCCGGTCGGCACACCAGTTCGACGCGCGGCCCAGCTGGCCAGGGACGGCCGCCACCGCGCTGAGGATCATGGTGAGCAAGATCCATCCGCTCAGTGCCCATGCGGCCAAGGCCGCGCCCAGCGCGATGATGTCGTCGAATGTGGCGCTGCCCTCGGCCATGGCCTTCGCCGGACCGGTTGTCCCCCACCACAGGGCGCTCAGCGTCAGGACGTATCCCGCGGAGACCACGAGGAATCTCATGGTCAATCTGGCGATGGTGGGACGCCCGTGTCCTCGCGGTCCGGGGAGATGCTCAGCCTGTGGGGGGTGCGTCATGGCGATTGAGTCCTAGGTTCACGTTCATTTGCTTATGTTTGCTTTCGTTAGACCATGCAATCGCTTGTCTTGGTGGCCGTCAAGCGGAATCTAGACAACGGCTGGCTGCACGTACGGTTGGGCGATGCGCTGGACACGACTATTCGCTGATGTGGAAGCTCAGCTGGACGAAGCGGACCGGTTGGAACTGGAGGGTGAGGTTGCCGATCGGATCCGGAGTGAGCGCAAGACTGTGCAACTCGTCGATCGCCTGCGACTTGCCGGAGGAAACACTCTTGACGTCCGGGTTGCCGGGGCCGGGATCGTACGTGGGGTGCTTCATCACGCCGGGTCGGACTGGTTCATGCTGGACGGTGAGAGCGGTGGTGAACTGCTGGTCCCGCTTGCCGCTGCCCTTGTCGTGAGCGGGGCCGGGACGAAAGCTGCGGTGGCGGTGGAAGGCCGGCCTGTCATCTGGAGTATGGGCTTGCGTTATGCCCTCTCGGTGATCTCCCGAGACCGTTCTCACGTACACCTCACGCTCACCGACGGGTCGGCACTAGCAGGCACGATCGACGTTGTGGGCGCCGATTTCATCGACCTCACCCCTCGCTCTCCCGAGGAACGGCGGGGACCGCGCCATGATGCCGCGGCCAGCGTGTCTTTCGGCGGCATCGCCGTGATCCGCCGTACGTAGGTCGCCGGCGGCCGGGCTGCGCCAGTCCTTCTGCCACGACACCGGGGTTCGATGGGAGCGAGTTGACGGAAGTTCCCCGCACCCGCTGCTCGCCACGGCTACGCTGTCGCGAATGGTGATCAACAACACCACGGAAACGCCGCAGAGGCGGCAGGCCGAGCTGTCCGCGCCACCTGCCGCGCGGCTTCGCCGGGCCCGGTGGCACAGCCCGCAGATCATCGTCGGCGCCTTGCTGGTGCTGGTGCCGGTAGTGATCGGCGCCCGCGTCGTGGCGGCGGCCAACGACACCCAACCGGTGCTGGTCGCGGCGGAGAACCTGAGCTCGGGACAGCCGCTTGCCGCCGACATGCTCGAGATCCGCCACGTGGCACTGGACAACGACACGGGCTTGTACTTCACGGAGGCGCTCGGGGAAGGGCACGTCGTCCTCCGTGACGTGCGCGAAGGTGAGCTATTGCCGAGGTCGGTGGTTGTGGAGGCTGAGGAGGTCGTCTCGGGCGCGCAAGCGATGCGCTACCTCACTCTGTCCGTGCCCGCTGCCGAGGCGCCCGCGGGGCTGAGCGTGGGCGATGCCGTCGACGTCTGGCTCGCCAGCCCCGGTGACAGTGCGAGTGAGGCAGAAAAGCTGGCCCCCGGACTCACCGTCGCCCATGCCGACGACGGAGGCGCCCTTGGCCTGAGCGGAAGTCACGCCACCGTCACCCTGGTCGTCCAGGCGGACGATCCCGATGACCTCGAAGACCTGGTCGGTCAGCTGATCGCTGCCAGCCGGGATGGAAGTGTCTACTTGTCCAAGCTCCCGGGGCGCCGATGAGTCAGCTCCAAGTGCTCATCGCTGTGAGCGGTGCCGGGTGGGACTCGAGCCTGGTGAAGACGCTCGAGATCGCTCCTGGGCGGATCGGCGTGGCGCGGCGCTGCGTGGACCTGGCCGATCTGATGGCGGTGGCCGGTGCCGGCCTCGGCCAGGTGGCGCTCGTATCGGCCGATTTGCGGAGACTCGACCGAGAAGCGATCAGTAGCCTGCGCCTCAACCGGTTGGCCGTGGTCGGTGTGCTCCCGTCGGGTGAGTCCACAGCTGACGCGGCGCGCTTGGCGCAACTCGGCGTGCGGCACCGGGTACGTGTTGATGCTGACCCCGGGCAGCTCGCCGAGGTGATACTCACGGCCGCCACCGAGTCGCAAGCCGATCTCGGCGGGGCCGAGAAGGCGGCCATCGCCAACGGCCCAGCCGGGATCGAGGACGCCATCCGTTCCGGCGGCGCCGTGCGCCCGGCCGACGAGGACGCGAGCGCCGTCGACTTCGTCGAAGGCAGCGGCCAGCGGGGCCGGTTGCTCGCGGTGTGGGGCACTTGCGGTGCGCCTGGGCGGACCACCCTCGCGGTGAACCTGGCCATGGAGTTCTCGTTGCTTGGGCGGGCGACCATGCTGGCCGATGCCGACACCTATGGTGCCTCCGTCGCTCAAGTGCTCGGGTTGCTCGACGAGGCGCCCGGCCTGGCCGGAGCGGCGCGGCTGGCCAACAACGGTCAGCTCGACGCCATCTCGCTGGCGCGGTACGCCCGCAGGATCACTCCGAAGCTACATGTGCTGACCGGCGTCGTCCGGTCCTCACGCTGGACAGAGCTGCGGCCGTCGGCGCTGGAGATGGTGTGGGAGCAGACTCGTTCGGTCGCGGCGATGACTGTCGTGGATTGTGGATTCTGCCTGGAGGACGACGAGTCCATCAGTTTCGACTCGGCGGCGCCGCGGCGCAATGGGGCCACGCTCAGCACACTGCAGGCTGCCGATGTGGTGGTGGCCGTGGGATCGGGGGATCCCGTCGGGCTCGGCCGGCTCGTGCGGGGTTTGTCCGACCTGGCTGAGGTTGCACCGGAGGCAACTGTGCACGTCGTCGTCAACCGGGTGCGGCGCTCCGTCGCCGGAGCGGACCCGGAACAGCAGATCAGTGCCGCCCTGAACCGCTACGCGGGAGTCAAGCCGTTCGCTTTCGTGCCGGACGCGCCGCAAGTGCTGGACGCCGGCTTGCTGAGTGGCCTCTCGCTTGCCGAGGCGGCTCCGCGCACCCCGGTACGGCAGGCCGTCGCGGAGCTGTCCCGGCGGCTGCTGACCGCGGATGCGGCCACCGGCCGGCTAGGCCCGGCTCGGATGCGGTCCTGAATATCCGCAGGTAGACAGGTACTAATTCAAATGCCATGACTTTCCCGGACATTCGTGCACACTTGAAGCATGCAACGTCCGCATCATCGCGGTGAGCCCCGGCGGGGTCTGGTCCTGGGCGGGGGTGGCCCGCTCGGCGCGGCATGGTCGGTTGGTGCGCTCACGGCCATCGAGGGCGCCACCGGAATCGATCTTCGTACGGTGGATCACCTGGTCGGAACGTCGGCTGGTGCGGTGAGCGCGGCTCTGCTCGGAGCCGGGGTCAGCGTGGATCAGCTACGACGGCACCAGTTCGGCGAGTCCGTCGACGGTCCGCTCGAGAGCTCTGACTGGGATTACGACATCGCCACCGGAGGGCGCCGCCCCCAGCGGCCCAGATTGGGCATCGGTTCTCCGCGGCTGGTGACGCGGAACATCAGGCGGCTGCGGAAGATGCCGCCGGCGGTTCTCTTGTCCGCCCTCTTGCCTGAAGGCAGGGGGGCTTTGAACGCCGTCGGTGAGCTGGTCGCCGCCGTGAACCCGGAGGGCGGATGGTCCCCGCACACCGGTGTATGGGTGGTCGCCATGGACTATGAGTCCGGCCGCCGGGTGGCGTTCGGCCGGCCGGATGCACCGCCCGCCGAACTTCCCGACGCTGTCATGGCCTCCTGCGCCATACCTGGCTGGTTCGCTCCGGTCACCATCAACGGGCGGCGCTACATCGACGGCGGCGCCTGCTCCGTGACCTCGGTCGACTTGCTGGCCGGGCTAGGCTTGGACGAGGTCTACGTGGTGGCCCCAGGGGTGTCGTTCGAAACCGATCAGCCGCGTGGGCTGATGCCGCGGATGGAACGCGCGTGGCGCTCCAGAGTCACCCGTCGATGCGCGCATGAGGTGGCGAAACTTCGAGCTGGCGGAACTCGTGTCGTCGTGCTGGGGCCGGGTGCCGAAGACCTGGCCGAGATCGGTGGCAACGTCATGGACACAGGGCGCCGGTTGCGGGTTCTCGAGACGTCCATTCGCACGTCGGCAGCGGCATTGAGCACGCGAGCGAAAGCTGCCTAGTGTCCCGTGAAGCCGGTTCCTTGACACGGCTGTGGTGTTCCAGGTGGATGCCTCGCAAGGCGCCGGAGGAGGTCGATGCTGGTACATCGGACGACGACGGCAACGCCGCGAGGCGCCGCCTGGGCGCCACAGGCGTCAAGCGACCGGCTTTACGGGGCACTAGGTACTGCATTCTCGTCTTCCAGCCGTCCGGGGGATACTGGATCCGAGGCATCAACCGCTCGATGATGAACGGAGCCCCTGCACTATGTCTGCCAGCATTCCCGCACCCGGCGGAATCGACGCCGTCACACATGCGCCAACGCCGCTGAACGAGCCGAATCTGACCTACGAGGCCGGTTCGTCGGAGCGTGCCGAGCTGGACACCGCGCTGAGCGACCTGCTCGCCGACAATAAGAATCTGACCTGCACTATCGGTGGCGAACAGCGAGCGGGTGGTGGCGCGGAGATCCCCGTCGTCCAACCACATGCGCGACACCATGTGCTCGGCACCATGCGAAACGCGACCCAGGCTGACGCCCGAGCGGCCATCGATGCCGCTCGCGAGGCGGCGCCGGGCTGGCGTTCACTGTCTTTCGACGATCGTGCCGCGGTGTTCCTCAAGGCAGCCGAGCTGGCAGCCGGACCATATCGCTCGTGGCTCAACGCGAGCACCATGCTCGGCCAGTCGAAGACGATTGTTCAGGCCGAAATCGACGCCGCTTGTGAGCTCATCGACTTCCTGAGGTTCAACGTCGCATTCGGCCGGCAGATTCTCGAGGAGCAGCCGATCAGGAATGCTCCGGGCGTGTGGAACCGCGTCGATCACCGGCCGCTGGAAGGTTTCGTGTACGCGGTCACCCCGTTCAACTTCACCGCTATCGCCGGGAACCTTCCGACGGCCCCGGCCCTGATGGGCAACACCGTCCTCTGGAAGCCCAGTCCTACGCAGCAGCTGTCGGCGGAGATCACCATGCGCATCTTGGCGGCGGCCGGCCTCCCGCCGGGCGTGATCAACATGCTGACCGGCGATGGTGTCGCTGTTTCCGAGGTGGCGCTGGCGGATCCGGCCCTGGCCGGACTCCATTTCACTGGGTCCGCGCGCACATTCCAGACACTCTGGCGCACTATCGGGGAGAACATCTCCACTTATCGCGCTTACCCGCGAATCGTCGGTGAGACCGGAGGCAAGGATTTCGTCGTCGCTCACCCGAGCGCCGATATCGAGGTCTTGCGCACGGCGCTGGTCCGGGGGGCATTCGAGTACCAGGGCCAGAAATGCTCGGCGGCCTCGCGCGCTTACATTCCGCGCAGCGTGTGGAACCGGATGCGTGACGACTTCTTGTCACTGACCGACTCCCTGCCGATGGGCCCGGTCACCGATTTCTCCAACTTCATGGGAGCGGTCATCGACGATCGTGCCTTTGCCAAGCACACCGCGGCTATCGAACGGGCCAAGACCGATTCGTCGCTGGACATCCTGGCCGGTGGCCAACTGGACGATTCCGAGGGCTGGTTCGTCCGGCCCACGGTGCTCGAAAGCTCGGACCCGGAGCACGAGATCTTCACCACGGAGTACTTCGGACCGATCCTCGGCGTGTATGTGTATGAGGACGGAGACTACGATCGCGTACTCGCACAGATGGAAAGTGTGGCATCGTACGCATTGACCGGTGCGATCATCGCGCAGGAGCGAGCCGCCATCTCGGCCGCGACCACCGCGTTGCGCTTTGCTGCGGGTAACTTCTATGTGAACGACAAACCCACTGGGTCGATCGTGGGGCAGCAGCCGTTCGGGGGAGGCAGGGCTAGCGGAACGAATGATAAAGCCGGATCTGTGCAGAATCTCCTGCGATGGACCAGCGCACGTGCTATTAAAGAGACGTTCGTTCCACCACGCCGGCACGAATACCCGCACATGGGTTAAGCCCCGATCCCAGGGTTGAACCCAGATACTTGGGTTGAGCCCAGCACTTGGGTTCGAGAAGGCCAAACGATTCGATCAACGAACACGAGGTGTCACAGCTATGGAAGATCGGCTGCCTACCCGGCCATACGTCGCACGGGCGGTGCGGCTGCTCTCGCAGCCCCGCCGCAGCCCGGCGGACAGCGCACTGGTCACGGCTGTCGCACTCCGCCTGGCGGCGCTCGACAGCGACAGCGAGACTGCCGAGAAGCTGGTAAACGCTGCCGACCGAGTCATCTCCGGCGTCGCGGGGCTGGTGGGAGAACAGCAGGTGTCGGCTTCGGACTGGAGCGACACCGCCGATGCCCTGGCCCAGCTAATCGCCGGCCGGCCGTTGCAACGCGGGCACCTGACAGCCGCGCGGGCGGCGTTGGGGTCTGCCGACAAGGTCATCGATCTGTCCGACCGCCTGCGGCGCACCGCCGAAGAGCCACTCGACCGCGATGATCTGGGCCGCGCGCTCGCCATGAGCGTCACCGGTCCAGCCGATCTCGCACAGGCTTTGGTGGAGCGTGATTCCTCGGAGCCGACGGCGTCGTCGCGGCCGGTGGAGACACCCTCGACGCCGCGCCAGGCCGGCCGCCGGACGGCGGCGTCCGAGCGAAGCGTCCCGTTACGGGCGGTCGACGGAGGTATACCCGGTAGGTAAGGTCTGCGCGTGCACGGTGCGCTCTGCCCGCCGGTCGGCCAGCCGGTCGGCCAGCCGGTTTGAGCTGGCCTTGTCCGCGGGGCCGCTCGTGCGGTTCAGCGTTCGCCGGCTAGCCAGGCTTGCCCGACCTTCTCCTCGATCTTGGCTGCCTCGGTCAGGCCTTGATGAACCGCCTCTTCGATCTTGCCGCCGAACAGGGGAACGCTGGCTTTGATCGAGCCGCTGATGGTGACCGATGTGCCGGCCCCCGCGGGCGCCAGGCGCATCTTCCCGCTGCATGTGACCGGCATGCCGACCATCTCCAGCGAGATGCGTCCGTCGCGTGCGCCGCTGGGGTCCGCGGGTTCCCAGATATCGGTCTGCTTGACGTCGATTGTCTCGCCGACGAATCTGCGCACGAAGTCGGGCACGTCCGGGGGCATGATCCGCACTAGCTCGATAGTGACATGGTCGTCGTTCCGGTTCACCGAGACCTGATACCGGATCGCCTTGGCCGCGATGGTCTTCTTCACGATGTAGGCCTCGTCGGTGAGCATGCCGAACACGGCATAAGGGTCAGCGTCGAAACGCAGTTCACTGTGCAGATCCATGCGCCCATCTTGACGTATTGCCGAGCCCGGCGCGCGATGTGGTTCATTTTCCGAGCCGGTTCGTGCCGGTACCCCGCTCGAGGGGCCTTGCCGGCGTGTGTCGTTGGCGACGGCGGGTACGGAAGGTGGGGAGACCTTCGCCGAGGGGTTCCGGATGCCGAGGCTCGTGGCCGAGAGTGACCCCGTGGCGGCCAGCCGACGAGACGGGACACTAGTGTTGGAGGTAGCTGTGCACAACGACGTGCGTGGCGCCTGCCCCGGGGGTTGACAACTATGCGTAATCGCCTCGATGAAGCCAAATCGGACCTGCTCACCAAAGCGGCCGCGGCCGCCGGACGGGGCTCGACGAGCCGCCGGACCCGATACGGCGAGATGGGCGACACCGAGCATCCGGCCGACACAGTGCAAAGCGAAGTGTCGTTCTTGAAGCGCTACTACCGTCATGTCGCTCCCGAGGACTTGGTAGAGCGCAATCCGCTGGACATTTTCAGCGCAGCCGCGTCACATCGCCGCGTAGCCGAATTGCGGCCGCAGGGCACGTCCATCGTGCATGTGTTCACGCCGACGGTCGACGAGCACGGGTGGTCGTCCGGACACACCGTGGTCGAGGTCGTGACCGACGACATGCCGTTTCTCGTGGATTCGGTGACGATGGCGCTGCACGCCAACGACAACATCATCCACCTCGTGGTGCACCCGCAGATCATCGTCCGCCGCGATGTCACCGGCAGGCTCCTGGAAATCGTCGACACCGATGACAACGACCCCCGGCTTGCGGACATGCCGGATGCTGTCGTCGAGTCCTGGATGTACCTGGAGATCGATCGCCGCGACGATCCGGAAGAACAGCGTCAGATCGAGGACAAGCTGGGAAATGCCCTCCGGGATGTGCGTGACGCGGTGGAGGATTGGCCGCGGATGCGGCAGCGCTGCGAGGAGATCGCCACCACTCTCGACGCCGATGTGCTGCCGGTACCCGAGGAAGAGGTGGAGGAAGCCCGGGAACTGCTGCACTGGCTCGCTGACGACCACTTCACCTTTCTCGGCTATCGCGAGTACGCGTTGGAAGAGATCGACGGCGACGACGTCTTGCGGGCGGTGACGGGGACCGGCCTGGGCATTCTCCGCGCGGACCAGGACGTCTCCGGCTCGTTCGCCAAATTGCCGGCAGAGGTCCGGGCGAAGGCCCGCGATAAGGAACTGCTGGTTCTGACCAAAGCCAACTCCAAGGCCACGGTTCATAGATCCACCTACCTGGACTACATCGGCGTCAAGGTTTTCGACGAGTCCGGTGAAGTCGTAGGCGAGCGTCGCTTCCTCGGCCTGTTCACCTCGGCGGCCTACATCGAAAGTGTGCTGCGCATCCCGGTGCTGCGTCGCCGGGTGCACGAGGTGGTGCGGCGCAGCGGCTTCACCCCGGCCAGCCACTCCGGCAAGGATCTGCTCCAGGTGCTCGAGACGTATCCGCGGGACGAGCTGTTCCAGACGTCGGCCGACGAACTGCTTCCCATCGCTCTGGCCGTGGTCAATCTTCAGGAGCGCCGCCAGTTGCGCCTGTTCGTCCGCCGCGACGACTACGGCCGCTATCTTTCGTTCCTCGTCTACCTCCCCCGTGATCGATACAACACCGACGTGCGGGAAAGGATCCAGCGGCTGCTGTTGTCCGCGACCGGCGGAGATTCCATTGACTTCACCGCTCGAGTGGGCGAGTCGATGCTGGCCAGACTGCATTTCGTGGTACGCAAACCGGCCGAACAGCCGCTGCCGGAGATCGACGCCGCCGCGCTCGAAAAGCAACTGTTCGCCGCCACCAGGGCATGGACGGACGACTTCTCGGATGCGCTGGCCGAGCAGATGGGGGAGGAGTCCGCGGCGCGGATGCTCCGCAAGTACAAAGATGGTTTCCCGGAGGGTTACAAGGAAGACTTCCCGGCGCGGACAGCGGCCACTGACGTCCGGCGAATCGAGGACCTCCCTGATGTGGACGGCCTCGGCCTGAATCTCTACCGGCCGGTGGGAGCTCCGGACACCGACCGTCGGCTGAAGATTTATCGCACGGGAAGCCGGATCTCGCTCACCCAGGTGCTGCCGCTGCTGTCTCGCATGCGCGTCGAGGTGGTCGACGAGCGCCCGTACGAGATCATCCGCCGCGAAGCCGAGTCGAGCGCTTTCATCTACGACTTCGGGCTGCGTTTCGAGGGATTGCATGCCGGCGATGGTGACCGGCTCAAGGATCTGTTCCAGGAAGCGTTCGTGGCGGTGTGGAGTGGCCAGGCGGAGAGCGATGGCTTCAACGCTCTGGTGCCGTTGGCCGGTCTGTCCTGGAGGCAGGCATCGGTGCTGAGGGCATATGCCAAGTACATGAGGCAGGCCGGCTCCACCTTCAGTCAGGCTTATCTCGAGGAGTGTTTGTCTGCGCACGTCGACATCGCCCGCATGCTCCTCGAACTGTTCGAGACGCGTTTCGATCCCGACTCAGCCGATGGGCCGGACGAGCGGCAGGCGGCGACCACCCAGGTCAGCGCACGGATCGAGGAGGCGCTTGACCAAGTTGCCAGTCTTGACCAGGACCGGATCCTGCGTTCGTTCCTCAGCCTGATTCAGGCCACGCTGCGCACCAGCTTCTTCCACCCGGACACGTCGGCGAACCAGGCCCAGGCCGCGATCAGCTTCAAGATCGATTCTGCCGCGGTCCCTGAACTGCCGGCGCCGCGGCCGAAGTTCGAGATCTGGGTCTACGCGCCCAGGATGGAAGGCGTCCATCTGCGATACGGAGCGGTTGCCCGGGGCGGGCTTCGTTGGTCCGACCGTCGTGAGGACTTCCGGACAGAGATATTGGGCCTGGTCAAGGCTCAGGCGGTGAAGAACTCCGTCATCGTGCCGGTGGGCGCCAAGGGGGGCTTCGTCGGTAAGCGGCTGCCGGATCCGAGCACGGATCGGGAGGCGTGGCTCGCGGAGGGCGTCGAGTGCTACAAGATGTTCATCCGTGGGCTGCTCGACATCACCGACAATCGTGCCGACGACGGTGCCGTGCTGCCGCCACCAAGAGTGGTCCGCCACGACGGTGACGATCCCTACCTGGTCGTCGCCGCGGACAAAGGCACGGCGACGTTCTCCGACATCGCGAACGAGGTGTCGAAGGAGTACGGATTCTGGCTGGGCGACGCGTTCGCCTCGGGGGGATCGGCGGGCTACGACCACAAGGCGATGGGTATCACGGCGCGGGGGGCGTGGGAGTCGGTCAAACGACATTTCCGGGAAATGGGCCGGGATTGCCAACGGGAGGATTTCACTGTCGTCGGCATCGGTGACATGTCCGGCGATGTGTTCGGAAACGGAATGCTGCTCTCCGAGCACATCCGGCTGGTGGCGGCGTTCGACCATCGGCACATCTTCCTCGATCCCAACCCGGACGCGGCGACATCGTATGCCGAGCGCCGGCGTCTGTTCGAGCTGCCGCGATCCACCTGGAACGACTATTCACGCGAGCTGATCAGCGACGGCGGAGGCGTACACCCGCGCACGGCGAAGAAGATCCCGATCACGCCGCAGGTGGCCGAGTGGCTCGACATCGACGGATCCATCACGTCGATGACACCGGCGGCGTTGATGCGCGCCGTCTTGTCCGCACCGGTCGACCTGTTGTGGAACGGCGGAATCGGCACCTACGTCAAGGCCAGCACCGAATCGCACAGCGAGGTCGGTGACAAGGCCAATGACTCGATCCGGATCGACGCCAACCAACTGCGCTGCCGGTGCGTCGGCGAGGGCGGCAACCTCGGATTCACCCAGCGCGGCCGGGTCGAATACGCCTTGGCCGGTGGTGTGAACGCAGAGCAGACCCACCACATCAACACCGACGCCATCGACAATTCCGGCGGCGTCGATGTGTCGGACCACGAAGTCAACATCAAGATCTTGCTCGACGGAGTGGTCCGGGCCGGGGACATGACGGAAAAGCAGCGCAACAGCTTGCTGACCGAGATGACCGACGAGGTATCCGAACTCGTACTCGCGACCAACTACGGACAGAACGTCGCGCTGGCAGCCGGCGTTCATCACGCGCCCAACCTGGCTCATGTACATCGCGCCTACATGAGCAAACTGGAGAGCAAGGGGCTGCTCGATCGCGCGATAGAAGCGTTGCCCACTGACCGGCAGATGAACGAGCGGATGAATGCCGGCCGCGGGCTGACGGCGCCTGAGCTCGCGGTCCTGCTCGCGTATACGAAGAACACCCTCTATTCCGAACTGCTGGAAACCAGCTTGCCGGACGATCCCCATCTGGCGGCGATCCTGCACGCGTACTTCCCCAGCGCGCTACGCGACCGGTACGGCGCGCGTATCGACGCGCACCCGCTCAGACGAGAGATCATCACCAACACACTGGTGAATGAGCTCGTCAACCAGGCTGGGACCACATTCGCGTTCCGACTGGCTATGGAGACCGGCGGCTCGGCGGAGGACCTCGCCCGGGCGCACACCGTAGCCAGCGCGGTTTTCCGGATGCCAGAGCTGTACGCGGCTGTTTCGGCGTTGGACAACCTCGTCCCCGCTGAGGTTCAGACCCGGATGCGCCTGGCCGGGCGCACCATCACCGAGCGAGCCACTCGCTGGCTCGTCGTGAACCGCAGGCCACCGATTGACATCGCGTGGCAGATCGGATTCTTCGAGGCGCCTCTGGGGCGGCTGCTCGAGACGTTGCCTGACGTCCTGGTCGGTCGGGAGCTGGATCTCTATTCCAGCCGGCGCGACGAATTGATCAAGGAAGGCGTGCCCCAGGACCTCGCCGTGCGTGTCGCTGTGCTGCCTCCCGCGTACTCCGGTCTCGGGATGGTCGAGAACTCGCTGGCCACCGGCACCGATCTACTCGAAGTGGCCAGGGTGCACTTTTCGTTGGGCGAGCACCTCGGCCTCGGCCGGCTGCTGGAGCGGATCATCGCGCTGCCGCGCGACGACCGCTGGCAGACCATGGCCAGGGCAGCTTTGCGTGACGACCTGCACGCTGCACAGACGGCGCTTACCGCCCAGATTCTTCAGCACACCGACGAGGATGCCGCAGCCGAAGAACGAGTGGAGGTCTGGTCGGCCAGTGACGAGGCCGTGGTGGCCAGGGTGCGCAGGACGTTGGGCGAGATCATCGAGGGCGAGACGTTCGACCTGGCACGGCTGTCGGTCGGACTGCGCGTCGTGCGTGCGTTGATCCGATCCAGCCCGGCCTGAACCATTTCCAGCGCGCTCGGATGTCGTCGGCCTAATTGTCAGCCATTCCTGACGCGATCTGTCAGCGATAGCTGTGACGATCGATCTATGAGCAACGAACTACAAGGTCGTGTGGCCCTGGTGGCGGGCGCGACGCGCGGAGCAGGCCGAGGTATCGCGGTGGAACTGGGTGCGGCTGGGGCGACGGTCTACGTGACCGGCCGGAGCACTCGGGAGCGGCGTTCGGAGCTGGACCGCCCCGAGACCATCGACGAGACAGCCGAACTAGTGACCGCAGCAGGAGGTCGCGGCATCGCGGTGCCGACCGACCACCTGGAGCGCGATCAAGTAAAAGCGCTGGTAGAACGTATCGACCGGGAACAAGGGCGACTTGACGTGCTCGTCAACGACATCTGGGGTGGCGAGCTGCTGTTCAGCTGGACCGACACGTTGTGGGAGCACTCGCTCGACGACGGCTTCCGGCTCCTTCGGCTGGCGATCGACACGCATGTCATCACCAGCCACTACGCCCTGCCGCTGCTGTTGAAGCATCCGGGCGGGCTCGTCGTGGAGGTCACCGATGGCACGGTCGAGTACAACGCCACCAACTACCGGGTGTCCTTCTTCTACGACCTCGCCAAGGTGTCGGTGACCCGGATGGCGTTCGCCCAGGCCAAAGAACTGGCGCCGCGCGGCGCCACAGCTGTGTCCCTCACACCGGGATGGCTGCGGTCGGAGATGATGCTGGAACATTTCGGTGTCTCCGAGGAGAACTGGCGCGACGCGCTCACCAATGTGCCTCATTTCGCCATCTCCGAGACCCCGGCATTCGTGGGACGTGCGGTGGCGGCCCTGGCTACCGATCTGGAGCGGCAGCGCTGGAATGGCGCATCGTTGTCGAGTGGCCAGCTGGCCCAGGTGTACGGCTTTACCGACGTGGACGGCAGTCAGCCTGATGCGTGGCGGTACATCGTGGAAGTCCAGGACGCCGGCAAGCCGGCGGACGTGACGGGCTATCGCTGATCGTGCGGACCGGCCTCCTTGATCATTGTGCTCGTTTAGGGGCTATAGCACCTAAACGAGCACAATGATCAAGAAGCACAGGGCAGGTTATCCACAGTTCACGGATTCGACCTGCCGGACTCTCGCGATGTGCGGCATGCTGCTCGACCATGATCGGCAATCGTGTTGCTTACGTCGCCCGCAGTCAGGACGGCATCATCACCCGGACGCAGGCGCTTGCGGCGGGCATGACGACGGACGCCATCAGGCACGCGACCCGGAAGGGCGGTCCGTGGCAGCCCGTATTGCGCGGGATCTACGCCACGTTCTCCGGCCCGTTGGGGGACATCCACCGACTGCGCGCCGCCATCTTGCACAGCGGTCCCGACGCGGCAATCACCGGGCCCTGGGCCTGCTGGATGCACGGGTTGACGTACGGTCCACCACGCGGCGAACTGGTCGATACGGTTATACCCGGGACCTCTCATCGCCGGTCCGGCGGCTTCGTTCGAGTTGCCCGTAGCGCTCGCGGAGTGGAGATAGACAGCCATTGGTTCGACGAGGCAGCCGCAGGCGACGTCAGTATCTCGATCGCCAGGGCGTACGAGCCCGATGACGAGATCAGCGGCGCCGCGCGGCCCGGAGTCATCCCGATGGTTTCCGCCGCGTGCGCCGTGGTGCACACGGTCACCAGACCCCGGTGGCTGCCGCCCGACTGGCAGTCCTCGTGCGTCGCCCGGAATGGTTGCCCGCACTATTTGCGCACGTCGCACGAGGTGAGCGCGTTGCGAAACGTCCGTGCGTTGATGTGCGAGGCGGTGCAGCGGGGCGCGTGCACGGTCAGGGATCTCGTCGTGGAGATTCGCGCCGCGCCGCGCAACAATTCCGCGATCGCCCGCCGCGTACTCGACGATGTGGAAGCCGGGTGCCGTTCGGCTCCCGAGTGTGAACTGCGTGACCTCATTGCCGGCAGCGCCGTTCTCCCGTCGCCTCGCTGGAACCAGCCGCTCCCGGGCGTTCGTGGCATCTATCCCGATGCGTGCTGGCCGGAAGCCCGGCTCGTGGTAGAGGTCGACTCACGCGCATTCCACGGGTTCGGCGATGCTCCCGAGCGAACCGAGCGCCGGCGTGCCCGCTTTGCGTCGCTGGGGTGGACAGTCTTGCCCGTGGCGCCTCGCCGGATCCGGGAAGAGCCGAGCAACGTGCTCGCCGAGATCGAGGCAGCCTATCTCTCCGGGCTCGCTCGCTCCGCGCGTCCTTGATCATTGTGCTCGTTTAGGGGCTATGGCACCTAAACGAGCACAATGATCATGAGCCGGGTTGCGTATCTCACCCAAACGTCGCCCTATCGACGCGTCAGAAAGTGGCAAGATGTCCGTCTTGTCTGGGTGAGGGGGTGTCAAGGGCTCGTGGCTGTGAACGGTGGGGGTCAGTTGTTTGCGGCCGCGAGCCCGGGCGGGCCGGAGTTCCGGCTGTGCGCTCGGGGCGAGCCAAAGGGTATGAATCGGAAAAATCTGGTCGGCCGCGTGCTGATCCACTCGTTTGGCGACTCTTGTGTGATCAGAAGGCGATGAACCACTCGGCCGGGTAGCCGGTCGAGAAGGGATCGCGCTTCTGCACGGGGGATCATGCTCCGTTTCCGTCAGCCCCCTGGCGACACTTATGTCTGCCATGACGGAGACGGAGCATTCCGCCGAACAAGACGCGACAAGCCTCTGGGACGTGCAGCCGGGGTGATGTCGGCCGTCCTGGTGAGCGAGTTTCGTGGCCGCGACTGACCTGTGACCCGGGGGCGGGTTTACGCGGGCGGCAAGAGGCCGAGCGTGCGGGCGATGCTGACAGCGGAGTGCCGGTCGGCGACGCCGAGCTTCCGGTACACGGCCCGGGTGATCGTTTTCAGGGTGTTGCTCGAGACATACAACCGCTTGGCGGTGCTCGCGAGGGTGTCGGAACCAGCGAGTGCGGTCAGGATCTCCGTCTCGCGTTCCGACAGCCCCGGCATTCCGTCTACGTTGGCGCGCCGTAACGCTACGATCTCCGCCACGAGACCCGCCGACCGCCCGGAGTTCGGAGGGGTCAGGACACCTGTGGCGATGGCATGGCTGAGCTGCGGCAGCAACAGGATGGGTCTGCGTGCCCCGGTGCGTTCGATCGACGCCAGCAGCCGCCGGAACGCGGGCAGAGCGTCGTGGCCCCGGCGTAGCGCGCATTCGGCCGCGATCGCGTGTAGATCAGCACGGATGGTCATCGAGAGGTCAGGTTTCTGTTCGGCTGCGGCGACCTCCAACTCTGCCTGGTCAACCGCGTCGGCAACGAGCTGGGCGCGAGCCCGCGTGATAGCCAGATACGCCTCGTGGCCAGACGGAGCCTCGACGCCGTCGAGTTCGGCCAGGGCGGCTTTCGGGTCGTTGTGAACAAGGTACGTCTGGGCGCGGGCAATAGCGGTGAGGAAGCGGTTGTACGGCAACTTGTTGGTGGCGAACTCCGAGCCGCAGAGCAGCAATGCATGCTCGGCGGACACGGGGTCGGCGAGCAGCATTCCGAGAGCCGACCAAGCGGCGGCGAGGCGCGCCGCGGGCGGCTCGACATCGAATTCGAGCCGATCTTGTGCCCGGTGGAGCAGAGCGGTCGCCCGGTGGCCACGGCCGTACTCGAGGTCGAGCAGACCCTGGGTGAGGTAGAGATGGTCGGTGAACTGCAGGTGGGACCACCCTGAACGCCGGATGAGCGCGGTGGCCGACTCGGTCATTCGTGCCGCGACGGGAAGATCTCCGTTCTGAAAGGCGGTATACGCCAGAAGCACCTCACTGGCGGCCAGGTACCAATGTGCCTGGTTGTGGTGAGCGAGGGTTCTGGCCAGCCGAAAGGCTGCCTCTGCGGAGCTCAAGTCTCCTTCAGCAAGCCGCGAGGCGCCCACTTGGTGGTTGAAGAATGCCAGCCGGGTGGCGCATTCGCGTCGTTGCTCCTCCGTGGCGGCGTCGATGAACGTCCGGCCGGAGCGCTCGACCTCTCGAGCCCGGTCGATCGCGCCTTCGAAGCGTGCCAGCATGATCTGGAGAGAGTGCAGTGTGAGCAGGCTGGCATTGAGTGAGCTGCGGTCAACCACTGCTTCCGCCTGGGTGAGCCGGAGTTTGAACGTGGCGAGGTCGGCCGGCTGGAGTAGCGCGGAGATGGCAGCGACCAGCAGCAGGGCGGGATGGTTGACGAGATCGTCGTCGGCCAGCGATTTCACCGAAGGAAGCAGGGCCCAGGACGCGTCAGTGCCGAGTTGATTCTCCTGCTCGCGTAGCACGTCGGAGACGACATCCTGAGAGGCCTCCACGAGGTAGGGCAGCGCTTCGGATGTCCGGTTGCCCTGGACGAGAGTGCGAACCGCCCGATCGACGAGTTCGACTCTCCGGGAGGGATGTTTGATGCCCAACTCAGTGAGCAGGTTCTGCCGTACCGGCTGCGGCATTCGCCAGTAGTGTGCGCTCGTTGCGCGGATCACCCACCCGGCGGCGGACCAGTGTTCGATGAGCAGCGCCGCGTCCGGTTCGGTGTAATCGGTCAGGTCAGCGAGAGTCGCCGCCAGGAGGTGGGCGTCGAACTGGGGCAACGCGGCGGTCATGGTGAGCTTTGCGAGTTCGTCGCCGGGGACGGTCGCCAACACTTCTTCGCGGACGAATTGATTGATGAGCTCGTGAAGGCGGCGATGCATGACTGGTTCGTCCGGCCGGCGCAAGCGCAGGGCCGCATCGACCATCGCGGGCCAGCCGTCTGTCGCCAGATGCAGGTCGGCGGCTTCGTCCGCACTGATCTGGATTTTGCGTTTGGACGCGAGCTGAGTGACCTCGTTGCTGGTCAAGAGCAGGTCTTCGGTGGAGATGATGTGAGCGCTGCCATCCAGCAACATGCCGCTGGAGACCGCAGTGAGCGGGTTCCGGGTAGCCACGACGACCCGTGGACCCCGGCTGTGAACGTCGAGAATCGCGGGGGTCGTGACGCCGCCGATATCGTCGATCAGGATCAGATCAGGTAGCTCATCGTCCGGATAGTTCGTGGGCCTGGCGTAAGCGGCCAGTTGATCGGTTGAGGTGATGCGGAGTACCTGTGAGCGCCCCGCCGTTTGAGCCACCTGATCGAGGAGAACGGACTTGCCGAGACCCGCGGGACCTTGCACGACGGTCAGGGGCGCGGCGCGTGAGCCAATCACCGCATCGACCAGCCGGCGGCGCATCACGTCAGTGCGTGACGTCGTTCCTTTGCCGGCCTCACCACCGGACTCGCGCCGCGCCATATCGCCCTCCCCCGGGTGAACAGCCCCTTTGCGCACGGAACTGCACGCCAAACCAGGAATCCCGGCTTGTTAAAGGCCCACCCTGCGCGTTCATCCTACCTTTCGGCCGGTTACTGAGAACGCGGGCCATTGTCCAAAAACCGCAGCGTAGGCCTATAGGTCGGAGAAAAGAGTGCCCGCGAAATCGATGTCGGGAGCCTCTGTGAAGTCGACCACAGTCCACTCGCCACCACCACCGAGGCGCAATTCCATCCGCTGCAGAACACCGGCGTCGTCGATCCAGTAGCGCACGGTGGCGTCGCTGCCGTCGCCGGCAGAATCGGAGGCCGCGGCGTCGTACGGCTCGTCGGAGGTGGGGCCGAGCAGGACATCCACCGCGACACCGTCCAGCTCGTCAGAGCGCAGCCACCGAGCATCGGTCTGCTGCAGCAGAAGTGGGTTGTCGGGTCGGTCGTTGCTGGTGGAGAGCACGATCGCCAGCACGGTATGCAGCCGGGACGCCTCCGGCGCGAGTGCGGAGGACGTCCAGGCATCGTTGCCGGCCGTGCGGTTCGGGGGTGGCAGAGGGGGAAGGTCACCGGTGACTGCGCCCTCGTGGGAGCTGACGGTCTCCTTGGTCCACGCGAGGAGCAGTGGCGCGTCGTCGCCGGAGCCGCCGTGCAGGTTCGCGTATCCGAGCTTGGCCGTGAAATCCACCCAGCCGTTGAGCGTGTACTCCTGCCCGGAGTCGCGGACGCTGAACTGGACGGCGCGCGTGCCCGCGTCGAAGTTCGAGAAGCGCATCATCGCCAGGCGCTGGGCCTCGTCGGTGGTCAAGGGTCGCGGCGAAGGATGCTCGGTGACATCCGCGGCGGTGCCGTGCGACGTCTCGTCCGGCTCGGCAGAGCTGGAGCAACCCAGCACCGCGGCTACCGCGGTGCAGGCCAGCCAGATCGTCACGGTTCGGCTGCCCTTCACGCGGTACCTGCGCGATCTGACAGGAACGTGTCATCGGGCACCGGATAGTCGGATTCCGACGGCATGTGGACGGCGTCCGGCAGCGGTTCGGGCAGAGTCTCGACATCGGACAGGGCCGGTTGATCCGGCGGCGGCGGAACCCGAAGGAAGCTCATCCCGGCCGGCTCGGAGACCGACGGCACGGTGCCTGCCTCATCCCGGCTGTTTCCTTCCGGGCAACTCGCGGCCAGGAGGCTTTCGGGTGACGCGGTCGCGGCCGTGTTGTCCTCGAAGCAGTTGCCTTCCGATGGGGCGCGGGAGGCCGAAACGTCGGCGACGTCGATTCCGTTCCCGGTGAGCACATTTTCTGCGAAGCTGTTGTCCAGCGCGGAAATGTCTTCGGTATTGCTCAGCAGAATGCCCGCCACTGGATTGCCGTCGATCCGGTTGGCGACGATTTCGTTTCGCTGGCCGCCGCCGATGGACAAGCCGAGGCCGAAGCCGCCATGGGCATGGGCGGGGGAGTCGTCGCTCGTATTGTCGCTGATCAGATTTCCGACGACGACGTTCTCCCGCTGCGGGGTGAACGCTTCCTGGTAGCTGGACAACAGCGTCAGCCCGATCCGGTTTCCGCTGAACCGGTTGCCGGCGATCATCAGCGAGTCAGAGGCGTTGGCGTTTTCGAACCCGACGGCGTTGCGCTCGGCGACGTTCGAGGCGACCAGGATGTCGCATTCCTCACACTGCCCGACGTAGAACCCGGAGTCGGCCGAGCCGGAGGCGTAGGAGTTGGTGATCGAGCCGTGCCGGGCATTGAACGCGTAGATTCCGTACAGCCCGTTGTTGTGGGCGGTGACGTGGTCGATGGAGAACCGCTGTACCGGCGGGAACTCGGCAGGATCCAGCTCGGTGTAGCCGGGGCCGCCATGCGCCAGCGGACCGTTCTCGTCGTGCATCCCGGTGACGAGCACTCCGTAGAACAGAGTCGAGTGCACGGTCAGGTTCTCGATCCGGACTCCATCGGCCGACGCGAACACGCCGAACGAGCGGGTGCCCTCACCGTCGATGATGACGCCGTTGCGATCGGTGCCGCGCAGCGTCACGTCCGGTTTGTCGATGGTGACCTCTTCGGCGTACGTACCGGGGCCGACGAGCACCATTCCTCCACTCGTCACCAGCTCCACACCGGCAGCGATGGTGTCGGCGTCCTCGGGTACGCGAACCAGTTGAGCGCCGGGCTCATCCGGCTGCGGCTCGGCGACATTGCCGGAGTTGTCCGACCCACACCCCGCGGCCAGCAACGCGAGCGCAGCGATCACCGTGATACCCGGCCGGCGCCCCCGCGCGGCCGCTCCGCACATCCCCATGGTCGAGAGTTAAGCACACTTATCGCGCTGCGTCGTGCCAGCACAAGGGGCTGCCGCCGTCTTGAAACCTCAAAAAATGTGATCTAAGTCACGTCGCGTGCGAATCTGTTCGCCGGATGACTCTTGGCGCTTGGACGCATAGATGTATCGACCGCTGGACGGTGTTCGTCGTGCGGACATTTGGGGGGCGACTTCTGTCGCGTAATGAAAGAGATAGGGGCGATTCAGTGAGACGACAACGTCAGCGAGCGTTGGGCCAGGGTGGTGATGGCCGTCCGGTTCCGGAGCGCTGGTCCGCAGCGCGAAGGGGGACCGCCGGCCTGAGCGCGCTTGGCCTCCTCGGTTCGATGCTCGTGGGCATCGCTGCGGCACCGGCGGCGACGGCCGCGGAGGGTGACGAGATCACCGGCACGATCTGGCAGGACTACGACTCCAACGGCATGTTCGACTCGTATGAGTCGGGACTTGCCGGGATCGAGGTTTATGCGTACGACGGCGCCGGTAACGTCGCCGGTCCAGTGGTCACTGACGCAGACGGTGGGTACGCACTGCCGGTGACCAGTGACGCCGATCAGTGGCGGGTCGAGGCGAACGTGCCGGATACGCCGGAGTGGGCAGAGTGGCGAGACACCGTGGTGGGTCGGGGCGACGGCACCGCGAACGGCACCACAGTGCAGTTCGTCGACGTCAGCGACGGCGACGTGGACGGCGTGGATTTCTCCTTCCACGTGCCCACAGCATTCGTCGATGACAACCCTCAGGTGTATATCCCGATCGTCCATTTCGGCACGAGCGACGGTCCGAACGCCGACGCTGCCGCCTCGGGCGTCATCTGGTGGGACGCGGAAAGCCCCAACCAGGACAGCCCGGTGCCACAGACTGGACGGGTTCCGTTCAGCGAGGTGGGGGCCACCAACGGCTCGGCTATGATCCGCGCGGACGAGGTGGGTGGGCTGCCCACCGTGTTCACGGCCGCGTACCTGCGCCGGCACTCGGCGTTTGGGCCGGGTGGCATCGGTGCGATCTATCGCGTGACACCGGACGGCGCGGATTGGTCTGCCCCGAACGCCTCGGCAGAGGTGTACGTGGATCTTGTCGCCGAGGGTATTGACCTCGGTGGGCCCGACCCGGACGCACCCGTCGGGAACCCAGACGGGTTCCGTCCGAACGTGACCTCGGAGAACCCCGACTACCTCTGGACCCGAGACGCGCAGGCGTGGAACAAGGTTGGCCGGGCCGGGATCGGCGAGATCGCGATGAGCCCGGACGAGCGTTATCTGTTCGCCGTGAATCTCCACAACCGCTCGCTGGTTCGGATCGACACCGGTGGTGACCCGAGCGGTGCGCCGGTCGCGGTGGATGAGTTCTTCTTCGATGACGTCTTCACCGGGGACATCCGGCCTTACGGTGTTGGAGCGGACGCGCTGACCGGAACCATGTACCTCAGCGCGACCGACACCGCAGAGACCACGCGGTCGGTCAGCGACCTCAATGGCTATGTGTACAGCTTCGACGCGGACGCGCCGGGCTCCTTGACGACAGTGCTGGACTTCCCACTCGACTTCGCACGTAGCGGCTTCATGCCGACGTTCGAGCCGTGGGCGACGCAGAGTACCCACTACCACCAACCGGGTGGGAACGGTTCAGCTGCCCGGCTCAACCAGCCCGTGGTGGCCGGTGTCAAGGTGCTGCACGGCGACCTCATTATCCCCATCCGGGACCTCACCGGTGACGTCATGGGGGCGACGACGTTCCTGTCGGGTGACCCGGACGACGGCGACAACCGCACCACGTCGGTCCGGTCCGAAGGTGACGTCTTCATCGCCGCCCCTAACGGTGATGGGACCTTCACCCTGGAGAACAACGGTGTACACAAGGGTGTCACCGGACAGGGCGCCCAGCTCGGCCACATGGGCCCTGGCGGCCTGCGGTACTTCAACACCGGCTTCGGTGTGGCTAACCAGGACAACGAGTCGACGGGTTCGATCGTGATCAACCCGAGCCGCGACGACGGTGTCATGACCACCGGGGTCCACGTTGTGCACGGCGGCCTCCAGGAGGGTACATACCGCCTCTATCAGGAGACCGGAGCTGCCTACTCGGGCAACGGTGCAATGATCCGGCGGACCGTCGGCAACATGGTCACGGCGAAGGGCAATGGCCTCGGGTCGGCGTCCGTGCTGGCGTCGGCGGCCCCGATCGAGATCGGCAACTACGTCTGGTACGACGTCAACAACGACGGTATCCAGGATCCGGACGAGGACCCGGTGCAAGGCGCCACGGTCAACCTCTACGAGGTGGCCGAAGACGGTACCCGCACGCTGGTGAACACCACCGTCACCGACGAGAAGGGCGAGTACTACTTCTCTTCGTTCGACGAGGACTACCAGCTACGCACGAACACCGACTACGAGGTTGGAATCGACAACCCGGACGACTACGCCGAGGGCGGTCCGCTGTACCGGTGGTACCCGACCGTGCCACACACCGGTGACGAGGACAGTGTGAACCCGGAGGAGAACGACTCGAACGGGATCGTTCCCGAAGGTTCCACCGATCCGTTCCCGTTCGCGCTGGTCACTACCGGCGGGCCGGGCGAGAACGACCACTCGATCGATTTCGGGTACTCGCAGATCAGCTACGAGTTCGACAAGCGGATGGTGGAGGGCCCGATCCAGTCGCCGGACAAGGACGGCACCTGGACCATCACCTACGAGCTGGTCGCCGAGAACACCGGGATGATCGACGGCTCGTACCTGCTCACCGATGACCTGACCGGTTATGGCGAGGGTATCGAGATCGTCGGCACCGAGGTGGTGTCCGGACCGCCGGAGGCCGACGGGCTGCTGAACGCGGACTGGGATGGTATCGACGACCAGCGGGTGGTCACCGACTACGTCGACATCGACGCGGAGTCGACCGTGGACAACGGCACCGAGCACATCTATACGCTGACTGTGACGGTCGCCTTGAACGCGGATCCGGAGACGGGTGAGGCGCTGGTCGACCTGGACCAGCTGGCCTGTGTGCCGGATGCCGGACCGGGTGCTGAGAACACGACCGGACTGTTCAACGTCGCCACCATGTCGCCGGAGAACTATGACGACCTGGTGGACGCCGAGTGCAGCGAACTGCCGCTGGTCACCCTCGACAAAACCGTCGAGGTCGAGCCGTACGTCGTCGACCGGGAGAACCTGCCCGGCGTCTGGGAGATTGTCTACGGTCTGACCGTCACCAACGAGACCGACGTGCCGACGGAGTACGACCTGGAAGACCGGCTGCGCTTCGGCAGCGGTATCGACATCATCGACGGTTCCGTCGTCGCCGAGAACACGGATCCGGGCGACATCACCACCCGGCCGGAATTCGACGGGCTGACCGACACGCTCATCGTCGAAGATGTGCCGATCGACCGTGGCGAATCCCATCAGTACACCGTGGCGGTCCGGTTCACCATCGACCTGCCGCATCCACCGGAAGGCCCCGACCCGTCCGATTGCACACTCGTCGATGGTGAAGAAGACGGCACCGGCCTGTACAACGACGCCAACTCGTCGTTCAACGGCTACCCCGACTTCGACGACGAGTGCCGTGAGGTCGGCCAGCCGTCCCACGAGAAGACACTGATCTCGGCCAACCCGATCGGCAACGGCCAGTGGGAGGTTGTCTACGGCATCGAGGTGTTCAACAAGGGCGTCGCCGCCACCTGGTATGACCTCGACGACGAGCTGCGCTTCACCGATCAGGTGGACATCGTCTCCGCCGACGTCACGTCGGCTCCGGACGGGGTGGTCCTGTACGACCCAGCCTGGGATGGTGAGGATCAGCTGCGGATCGCCGAAGAGGTGCCGCTGCTGGGCACCGCCGACGACGGCTACGCACCACACGAGTACGTGCTGACCGTCATCGCCGATGTGCCGTTGTCGTTCGAGCTGGACGCGGACGGCAACGACCCGACCAGCTGCTCCGCGGCGGTTGGTGATCCGTCGGTGAACACCGCGTTCAACAACGGCTCGACGCTGACCGACGAAGCTGGCCTGGTCGAGGAGGACGACGCATGCGCTGAGCTGCCGTCGTTCACCATCGACAAGACCATCAGCGACGGACCGGTGAGCAACGGTGACGGCACCTGGGCCATCACCTACGACATCGTCGCGACGAACGACGGCTCGGCCGACGGCGAATACACCGTCACCGATCAGCTTCGTTACGGCGACGGCATCGTGGTGGAAGAGTCCGAGGTGATCACCGCGCCGGACGTGGCCGACGTGCTGGACACGTGGACCGGTCGCGGGCCCGAGGGCGACCCGGTCAACGTCATCGCTGTGGACGTGCCGCTGGAGGCCGGTGGTGAACACCTCTATCAGGTGGAGGTGGTCTTCTCTCTCGACCAGGACACCCTGACCGAGGAGTCGATGACCTGCCCGCCGCCGGGTTCGGGTGAGTACGGCGGCCTGGCCAACAGCACCGGCCTGGAGCACAACGACCTCACCGACACCGACGAGGTGTGTGTGTCGCTCGGCCAGCCGGACCTGGAGAAGAACCTGGTCTCGGCACAGCCGATCGGCGCAGGCCAGTGGGAGGTGCACTACGACATCGTGGTGCGCAACCTGCTGCCGGGTGCGACGGTCTACGACCTCGAGGATGAACTGCTCTACGGCGAGGGTGTCGAGGTGGCCGAGGCTGCCATCGTCTCCGCGCCGGACGGTGTCGCGGTCCGCGACGACTGGGATGGTGTCGACCAGCTGGTCATCGCCGAGGACGTCGCACTGGGCGGCATGAACGACGACGGCTACGCGCCGCACGTATATACGGTGCGGGTCGTGGCCGACGTGCCGCCGTCGTTCGCGATCGATGAGGACGGCAACTCGCAGGCGCTGTGTCAGGACGAGAAGGGCGGCAACTTCGAGAACGGCGGTCTGAACAACGTCGCCACGCTGTACACGGAAGGCGGCGACGAACTCGTCGACACCGACTGTGCTGACCTGCCGTCGATCGAGCTGGAAAAGACCGTCGCCGGCGGGCCGGAGCGGATCAACAACGACCGGCACGTGATCACCTACGAGCTCGAGGTGACCAACGACGGCGGTGCCAGCGGGGAGTACGTGCTGTACGACCAGTTCCGGTTCGGCGAGGGCATCGAGATCCTCGACGTGCGGGCGTCCAACACCGCCCCGGGTGACATCGAGGTGCTGGACACGTTCACCGGACAAGGCGACGAGCCGAACGCGGCGGAGAACGCCTTGACCGAGGAGGTGTCTATCGGTGCCGGTGCGACCCACACGTACGAAGTGGGTGTGCTGTTCACGCTGGACGGCGACACGCTCACGGTGGAGTCCGCGCAGTGTGCGGACGAGCCTGGCGACGGCACCCGATCGGGTCTGCTCAATGTGGGTCTGCTTGACCACAACGGGCACGAGCTCGACGCCGACGCATGCGAGCCGGTCGAGCCGGAGCAGCCGGGTGACCCGGATGACCCGGACGCTCCGGGCGATCCGGACAGCCCCGACGATCCAGGTGATGACCTGGCCGACACCGGCTCGACCGTGTCGCTGTGGTTGCTGGCGGCCGGACTGGTTCTGGTGCTGGGCGGTGTGACCACCGCTGGTGCGGCGCGTCGTCGCACCCGCATGGCAAACACGGAACAGAGCGTTAGGATCGACGACCTGTTCTGATTCACCCTGCATGGGGTGCGTGCCCGGCTGTTCCAGCGGGCACGCACCCCATGTGCCGTACTACTGCTACGTAGAAAAGCTCAGAAGGGGAACGACGTGGTGACACGACCGTCGCGGCGGCGGCTGCTCGCCGGGCTGGCCATCGGCGCGGGCGGCATCACCACGGGTGGTTTGCTCGGAAGGAGCACCGCCGGGGTGGCCGCGGAACCGTCGCCGGCGTCGTCCGAGACTGAAGGGCCACCCGGTGGGCGGCCTGTTCCCGCGATTGGGGAGCACCAGGCGGGCATCGCTCTGCCCACCGATCCGCAGCCGTACTCGCTGACCGTGGTCTCCGACCTGGCGGCTGCCGACATGTCCGTGCTGGCGCCCGTCGGGGAACGGCTGTTGGATTTCCTGGACGACGACGCACACGACAGTGGCGACCTGACGGTGGCGGTTGGTGTCGGTCCGCGGGTGGTGTCCTCGGTCGACGATGCTTTGCCCGGCGCCGAAGCCCTGCCCGAATTCGATTCCGACGCCGGCATGGCCGCGGAACGCGTCGGCGGTGACCTCCTGCTGATCGCCAGCGCCAGCGAACCCGCCGTGCTTGGGCCCGCAGTCGAAGCCCTGCTGGATGCGCTGCCGGACTGTACCCAGCGCTGGCGGCAGTTCGGGTTCCGTGGTCCCGGGCGCGACGGCATTGTCCGCAACCCGTTCGGCTTCCACGACGGCATCATCGTCCCGCGCGGCGACGATGAGCTGGCCGAACACGTTTGGCTGCGCGACGACCCGCGAGTGGCCGGCGGCACCATCGCCGTCGTGCGACGGCTGCGCACCGACGTGGCGGGCTTCAGCCACCTCCCGGTTGAGGAACAGGAGGCGCTGGTGGGCAGGCGCAAGCGGGATGGTGCGCCGTTGTCGGGCGGGTCTGCCCGGGACGAGGTGAGCCTGACGGCGAAGACCGCCGACGGGCAGTACTTGACGCCTGTGAGCTCGCACGCGCGGGCCGCGCATCCGGCCCTGACCGGCAGCGCGTTGATGCTGCGCCGGGGCTACGCCTATGCCGAGGGCGACGAGTCCGGCCTGATGTTCGTGTGTTTCCAGCGTGACCTGCGCACTTTCGTCGTCACCCAGCAGCGGCTCGACGAGCAGGACCGGATGATGGAGTACGTCACCACAACAGCCAGCGGCACGTTCCTGATGCTGCCGGGCTTCGACCGGGACCGCCCGCTCGGTTCGACGCTGCTCACCGCCTGAGCAGCCGCCGCGTCACAGTTGCGTCCTGCAATCCGAGGCCTCTCGCGCTCACTTTGCAGGACGCTGTCATTTGCGATCGTTTCTGCGCTATCGAGCGCCAACATTGTCAGTCGTCATCCATATGCTCCTTGGATCGCAGCAGTTGCGTGAGTTTGGAGGCAGGATGGTCAAGTCGTCTCACGAGGCCCTGCACCGGATCTTTCAAGACGACTCCACGTTGTTCGCGCGAGCGTTCCAGAAGCTGCTCGGTGTCGAGTTCCCGGAGCCGCGGACCATCTCGGTGATCAACAGTGATCTCACTGAAATGGAGCCGGTCGAGCGTCGCGCGGATACGGTGCTTCTCGTTGAGACGGGTGATGGTGAACATCTGCTGATCATCGAGTCGCAGACCCGGGATGACGACGACAAGCGTCGATCGTGGCCGTACTACATTACGTTTCTGCACAACAAGTACAAAGTCCCGGTGACGCTGCTCGTGGTGTGTTCGAGCGAGGCGACGGCTGCGTGGGCACGGGCGCCGATCCCGATCGGGTTGACTGAGCAGCCGTCGTTGGTTGCCTATCCGCTGGTCCTGGGGCCTGACAACGTCCCGGTCATCCTCGAAGTGGAAGAGGCTGCCGAAGACGTGGTCCTGGCGGTGTTCTCTGCGCTCACCCACAAGGGAGCAGCGGAGGCAGGCAAGATCCTCGAGGCGCTCGCCAGAGCCTTGAGCACTATCGATCCGCAATCAGCCGCCTACCTGGCCGAATTCACCGAGGTAGGATTGGCCGGAGCGGCCGCATGCGACATGTGGAGGACGTTGATGACGACCATGACCTACCCCTATGTATCCCAACTGCGCTCCCAAGGCCGTCAAGAAGGCCGGGTTGAGGGTGAGGCGCGTTTCGTACTGCGGGTGCTCGATCGGCGTGGGGTCGAGGTGTCCGAGGATGCGCGGCAGCGCATCATGTCGTGCAACGACCACGCGACGCTCGAGTTGTGGCTTGACCGAGCGCTCACCGCGGAATCGGTCGAGGACCTCTTCGCCTAGCCCGGTTGTGCGCCCTTGACGCACTGTAGGCATACGTGCTCTCCACAATTTATTTCGCTTGACCTGATTTGATCAGGCATTCTCTCCGCTCGTCATGCAGAGTGGATTTCGGCCAGGCCGCAGTCTCGGTCGCACCGTGCGCGGTACCAAGCGGTACTCACGCTGCACGGTGTGTCCAACCGGGGTGAGACCGCGGTCTGGCCGAGGGGCAGTCGAGGGGACCGGGGGACAGCCATGCTCTGCGTGCGCATGCCGTCGCCTTGGCGATCCATCCTCCTGGCCACTGTGGTGCTAGTGGTTCTGCTCGCCGCCGTACCATCCGCGAGCGCCACGCTGTCCGTCCCGGCCGAGCTCGTGATCGTCGACCCCGATGACGCGCCCGCTGACCCGCGGGTGCCGGCACACGTCTTCGGAGTGGGAATTCTCGTGCTGGTTGTCGCTGGTGGCTGGGCGATCTACTCGAAGAGGCGCGATCGCGATCTTTGACAGCCGTACGGTCCCGGGAGAGACGCGGATGCCACTCCCACTCGCAGCGTGTGACGTACGTCACAAAACATGTTCGTGCGACCAAAGCCTCTTAGTGACTCTTAGGCGGACGAGGGTGCCTATACGTTCACCTCGTCGCAAGGCGGACATAGCTGAGCGGCTCAGGCGGACTCGGACACCTTGGGGGGCGTTGTGCTGGACCTCTTGTGGGGCCAGGAGTGTACCGAGGTAAGGGAGACCTGGACATGACAACGTCGATTAAGGGGAAGTACAGAGTCCCGCCCGGGGGGCGGCGCGGATTCTGGAAACGTATGGCCGCGGCTCGGCCGCGTAGAGCGGCCACAGGTATGAAACGTTCCGCGGCGATCACACTCGCCATGGTGCTACTCGGGTCGCTGCTCGTCGGGATCGCACCGGCTTGGGCGGCGCAAGCGGCCAATGAGCCCATCGAACCCGCCACGCTCACCGACGACGCGGACGACGTCGAGGCGACTGACCCTGAGACCGAGGGCTCTAACGCCGACGCGTCGGCCGAGGCGGCTGCCGACGAGGGCGCCGGCGACGCGCCGGCCCCCGAGGAGGAAGCGGCCGAGGAGCCGGCTTCGGAGGACGAGGCGGTCGAGGAGTCGGCCGATGAGGAGGCTGCCGAAGAGGAAGCCTCGACGGAGAACTCCCGTGACGGTCCCGCCAACGAGGACGACACCAAGGGTCCCCGTAGTGTCGAGTCTGATTTCGAGATCGCGGCCGCAACTCCGGTGTATGAGATCAAAGGGCGCTGGGTCGACCAGCCGGACACGATTTCCCGGGGTAACCCGGTGGTGGGCGAATGGCGGATCAACGTCAACGACGACGAGGAGCCGCCGAGCAACGACCCGGTGGACAACGTCACTGCGACGTTCACGGTGGACAAGGCGTTCTTCGACGAGATCCCGGACATGTGTCTTACCGACGGTGTCGACCCGGCGTCGAGCCTCTCCGCCGACGGCACGGAGCTCACCTGTAACTTCGGCACGGTCAACATGGGCACCGCGATCGTGCTGCAGACCCCGGTGGTCGCGAACGGCATCACCGGCGAGGAAGTCGTGCTGGACGGCACGAGCCCCGGCGGCGAGACCGTCGAGCTCGACCCCATCCCGATCGACAACCCCTTTATTATGGATATCCACTACGGGACGAACACCGGATTCACTGGTAAGTGGAACGACGACTTCACTCACGTGGACGTTGACGTGCAGTGGTCGCTGCGGCTCGGAAACGGCTCGGACCCCGGCCCGGACGAGGTGACCTATCGGCTCACTGTCGCCGACTTGAATGGGGGCACCATCGAGCTGGGACCGCACCCGGTCTCGGGGGAGCTTGGGTGCTCGCCGTACGACCTCACCCAGCTGGCCGACGGGCATCCATGGTCCAGGTCCGACATTCCGCCGGAGCATCGACAGAACACCTCGTTCGTCGACGAGTGCATCCTCACCCCGGTTGCCGGCCAGCCCGGTGAGTTTGACCTGACGCTTCGGGGGATCAACTACGACCTGCTCAACGTGCCCACCCACGACTCGACCAATCGCCTGTTGCCCCCCGAGTGGGACTACGTCGCCAGCGGCACGCTGTGGTTCCGGGTGCACACCACCGAAGCCGGTTCGATCACCCTCGAGTCCTCCGCACCGACGTACGAGGCGCCCACCGGGCAGGAGTACGACGACCCGGCCGACAACAACACCACCAACAAGGTGTACACGTTGCCGGGTAACTGGTCTGCGTACTACCAGCGGAGCTACACCGGCTCGGGCGGGACCCCCTGGGACGACACGTACCGGGTGTCAGCCGGGACGACGGTGATGAACCGTATTAGCAGCCGCTGGTTTGCGGATGACGTTCCGCCGGACAGCGAGTACGGCAGCTGTCTTCCGTTCGACACCCGGTTCGTGACGCTCGAGGACCCCAGTACCACCCGAGTTGTCGCGTCCAATGTGGCGGGGGGCCGGGACATCGACACGATCCCGGTGGAGTACTACGTGGGCAACGACCCGCGTCTGGACCCGAACAGCGGGCAGTACAATCCGCACCTGTTCAATTGCGGTGGCGATGCCGCCAACTGGATCACGACGCCACAGGACCCCTCGGCGATCAAGGCAGTGCGGATCCTCTACCCGCACCAGCAGTACGCCGACGAGAACGCCGAAACGATCCAGCTGTTTGCCTTCCCGACGATCAACGATGACGTGCCGGTGGGGCAGGACGTGTGGATGTTCGGCTCGACACTGCGCGACGGCGTGTGGGCCGTGCAGGAAGGCCCCAGGATCGAGACGCCTGGTGCCCGCTATCCGTACACGACCAGCTCGCGGGATATGCTGCGGATCATCGGAGCTGTGCCGTACATCGAGAAGGACTCGGCGCAGGCGACGGTGACGCCGGGCGTGCCGTCGGAGTTCACGTTGATGTACATGGCTACCGGCGCGGGCGCGATCCCGGACACCGTGGACGGCTACGAGATCGTGGATACGCTGCCGTTGGGCATGACGTACGAGCCGGGTTCGGCTGATCCGGAGCCGGTGGTGACGACGGATGCTCAGGGTCGTCAGGTTTTGACATGGACGCTGGACGGCGTGGCGACGAACACGGAGAACACGCTCACGTACCAGGCAGTGGCGGATACCAGCATCGAGCCGGGTACGCAGCTGACGAACACGGCTGTGTCCAGCTACGATGGTGAGTCGTCGCGGGAGGTCACCGAGACGGTGACCACTACCACCAACGGGTACACGATCATCTTGAAGACGGCGGATGTGGAGTACATCCCGAACCGTGAGGGTGATGGTGTGGGTACGGGTTCGTGGACGGTGGCGATCGAGTCGAATGACCCGATTGCGCAGGCGTTCACGGACACGATCGACATCCTTCCTTATAACGGTGACCAGCGGGGGACGTCGTTCAACGGAACGTACACGCTGGACGATGTGGTGCTGAACGACGGTGGGACGGTGTATTACACCGATGCGGACCCGGCCACGTTGTCTGACGACCCGGAGCATCCGGACAATGGTGCTCCGAATGCGCCGTCGGCGTTGTGGACCACGGATCGTCCGGAGAACCCGACCGCTGTCCGGGTGATCGGTGGTGAGCTGCTGTCTGGTGGGACGTTCTCCTTCCAGGTGGTGATCACTACTGATGGCGCGGAGCCGCAGGATGTGTATGTGAACCGGGCGCAGGCACGGGCCGAGCACACCGAACTGGTGATGCGCACGTCGGCCGTGCTGATCGTGACCGATTACCTGGTGGAGAAGACCTCGGACCCCGAGCCGGGTTCGGTGGTGGCGCCAGGTGACGTGGTGACGTACACGGTGACAGTGACCCAGCAGGGTGAGGTTCCTGCGGGCGCGGTCTTCCGGGACGACCTCTCCGATGTGCTGGATGATGCGATCTACAACGACGACGTCGCCGCTGATATCGGCGATGCGACGTTCGAGGACGGCATCCTGTACTGGGAGGGGGATATCCCTGTCGGTGGTACCGCGACCATCACCTACTCGGTGACGATCAAGGACATCGAAGGCCTTGAGGCCGATGGCGACACCATCGTGGACAACGTCGTGTGGTCGCCTGGATGCCCGGTGGTCGAGGAGGGCGAGGACGATCCCTGCAACCCGCCTCCGGTGTATGTCGGCTGGTATGACTACTCCAAGACTGCGGTCCCGACGCCGGGCTCCACGGTGCAGTTGGGTGACGTGATCACCTATAACGTGGAGATCACTCAGCGCGGTGAGGGTGCCATCGAGGGTGCGATCGTCACTGACGACCTCACCGAGGTGCTCGACGACGCCGTCTGGGACGACAATGTCGAAGTCTCGTCCGGTGAGGTGTCTTACGAGGAACCGATCCTGACCTGGACTGGTGATCTCGACGTCGGCGACGTCGTCACTCTCACCTACACGGTGACGGTGGATGACGTGGGCGACTACGAGCTGACCAACGTCGTCTCCAGCCCGGACGAGGAGCGGTCGCGGTGTGTGCCGGCACCGGATGAGAACCCGGACTGCACCACCACGCACATCTTCGGCGACTACGAGGTGGAGAAGACCTCGGACCCGGAGTCGGGTTCGGCGGTGGAGCCGGGTGACGTGATCACCTACACCGTCGAGGTCCGCCACGTCGGTCTCGGGCCTCTCACGGGCTCGTTCGAGGACGACATGTCTCAGGTCCTCGACGACGCGGTCTACAACGACGACGCCGAGGCGTCGGCGGGTGGGATCTCGTACGACGAGCCGGTTCTGAGCTGGGTCGGGGACCTCGAGGTCGACGACGTGGTGACGGTGACCTACTCGGTGACGGTGACCGCTGAAGGTGACCGGTTCCTGAAGAACGTGGTGACCACCGACGGTCAGTGCGTTCCTGCCGAGGGTCAAGATGAGGCGTGCACCACTGAGCACATCAACGGTGCGTACACGTTCTCCAAGACCGCGGACCCGGAGCCGGGTTCGCTGGTCGAGGCCGGTGAAGTGGTCACGTACACCGTGGAGATCAACCACATCGGTACGGCGCCAGTGGAGGGGGCGATCGTCGAGGACGACCTGTCCGACGTCCTCGACGACGCCACCTGGAACGATGACGCCGAGGCGTCGTCGGGCGACGTCTCCCTGGACGACACAACGCTCACCTGGACGGGTGATCTGGACGTCGGCCAGGTGGTGACGGTGACCTATTCGGTGACGGTGGGCGACGAGATGGGCGCAAGCCTGCTCAACGTGGTGACGTCTCCGGATGGGCGGGGCGTGTGTGTGCCGGCGCCGGATGAGAACCCGGACTGCACCACTGAGCACTTCAACGCCGCGTACACCTACTCCAAGACTTCTGACCCAGAATCCGGGTCCGAAGTCAAGGAGGGCGACGTGGTCACCTACACGGTCCTCATCGAGCACATCGGTGAGGCACCCGTGGAGGGCGCCACTGTGACGGACGACCTGTCCGAGGTGAGCAATGTCGCGAAGTGGAACGACGACGCGAAGGCGTCGTCCGGAGAGATCACTCGCGAGGGCACCACGTTGACCTGGACGGGCGACCTCGAGGTCGGAGAGGTCGTCACGTTGACCTACTCCGTCACGGTGGGCGACAGCCCGAATGCCACGATGCGCAACGTCGTGACCAGTGACGACGACCGCGCAGCGTGCGTTCCAGCAGAGGACGGTAACGCCGACTGCACCACCGAGCACAACACGCCGGAGGGCGAGGAGCCGCCAGGTAAGGAGCCGCCGCGGCAGCCGACGCTGCCGGACACCGGGTCTGGGCTAGCCGGCTGGGTGCTGATCGCTGGCTTGGTGCTGCTGTTCGCCGGGCTCTCGTTGGCGGCCACCACTCGCCGCCGCACGACCGTGACGGGAGGTCCGACCGACACGCTCGTCTGATCCACAACCGCGGTGCCCTCACCCCTCTCCAGGGGTGGGGGCACCGCCATGTCCAGGAGGCGGAGCCAGGCCGTGCCCTTGCCCCCGGTGCGACGGTCAAGTCCAGCGCAATGTATCACCGGATGAGTGCTGGGTTTATTATAGTTAGAGCTATAATAAACCCAGAGAAATTCAGGGCCAGATTGGACGCAGATGGTAGCGAAGCCGCAGGAACTGTTCGCGCGGGATCGGGAATGGCGGGAGCTAGATGAGTTCGCCGCATCGTCCCAGGTGGGCGCGGCGCTTGGTCTTGTTTATGGTCGGCGTCGACAGGGCAAGACGATGTTGTTGGAGCTTCTTGCTCGGGCAACCGATGGTTTGTTGTTCGCCGCCACCCAGCAGACCGAGCGGCAGAACCTGGCTGATCTCGGAGCGGCCTATGCCGCCTACCTCGGGTTGCGGCAGCCGATCACGTTCAACTCATGGCCAGAAGCCCTGCAGGAAATCGTGCGGGTGGGCGAGTCTGGGCCGAAGACGGTCATCATCGATGAGTTTCCTTATCTCGTAGCGACCACCCCGGCACTGCCCTCGTACGTGCAGCAGGTACTGAGCCCGATGGGATTCGCCAAGCAGCAGACCAAGACCAGGATGATCTTGTGTGGCAGTGCACTCACGACAATGACCCAACTTCTCGGCAGCGGTGCTCCGTTGCGCGGGCGGGCGTCGCTCGAGCTTGTGGTTCGGCCCTTCTCGTATCGTGAGGCTGCCGAGTTCTGGAACGCGGGCCACGATTCAGAACTTGCGTTCCAGCTGCATGCGCTGGTGGGGGGTACGCCGGCTTATCTGGAGATGTGCGGCGGTTCCGGTCCTGACACCTCCGATGCGCTCGCGGATTGGGTCCGCCACCGCTTGCTCAATCCGGCCTCAGCGATGTTCCGAGAGGGCTGGTTTGTCCTGAGGGAAGAGCCATCGATCTCCGACCCGACGTCCTATTCGGCAACTCTCGCCGCGTTGAGTGCTGGTAATCATCGTCGTTCTGAAATCGCGGCGGCACTGGGTCGCCCGGCTACCGCGATCAACCACTTGCTCTCTGGGTTGAAGGACGTGGGTTTGGTTGAACAGGTCGACGATGCCTTGCGAGAAAAGCGAAGCGTATACCGGATCGCCGAGCCGGTCGTGCGGTTTCACCAGCTTCTTGTCCGGCGTCACGAGCCCCAGCTGATCGCGGGTCGAGCCGCTCGTGTCTGGGATCAATCGAGCGACACTGTCGCTTCCAAGATCTACGGTCCTCACTTCGAGGACCTGGCCCGTCGCTGGTGCTTCGACCACGCCGACCCGAGCTCGCTCGGCGGGCTGGCGAGCAGGGTGCAGCCGACCGCGTTGTCATGCCGGGAGCATCAGCGAGGTCACGAGCTGGACATCGTGGTGACCGATTCGCAAGCGTTCGGGTCAGATCGGGTCACGGCAATCGGCGAGGCGAAATACCGGCAGCGGCCGGTGGAGATGCCGCAGCTGCAACGCCTCGATCATCTCCGTGGGTTGTTGCCCAGCTCCAAGGTCGCCGAGTTGCCGCGCCTGCTCCTGTTTTCACGATCCGGTTTCAGCGACGAGCTGCGCAATGAAGCCAGCAAGCGGACAGACGTCGAGCTGATAGACCTGGAACGCCTCTACCACGGTGCCTAGGGTGGCAAGCCGTCGCGGGTGAGGACTTGGGCCGCAGCTCTCACCACCACCCCCCGGTGGTGAGAGCTGCGGCCACGTGGGTTGCGCGGCGTCGTGGTTCAGGCCGACTGCCGGCGGCGCGTGGGCAGCAGATTGCGCGACGCCAGGAGTAGGTAGCCGAGTGTGTTGAGGCCGACCGCGAGGGCCACGATGGCCCAGACAGCCGGCACTCCGGTGTCCGGGAGCGCCGCGGCCCCTCCTACGCCGAGTACCGCGGGCGAGGCGTTCAACGGGTTGCCTTGATACATGATTCCCTTTCTGCGGATGATCCCTGTTGAGGGGACTATTGGTGTGTGCCGTTGTTCATGGGAGTTCTTGGGTCCGGGGTGAGGCCAGCGTTCACGACGTGTTCACGCGGCCACCTTGACGTGGTGCCAGGTGGCAGGCTTGCGCAGGGCGATGTCCAGCGCCGACCGCATGAGTACGCCCTGGAGGAAGAGGTCGTAGACCCACTCCACGACCAGCGGTGCGGCCAGCAGGCGCGCCCTCGGGCCACGATGCCAGACCGTGACAACGCGTTCGGCCACGAAGATCAGACCCAGTGGTGTCCAGATCGGTTGCAGGCCGAACTGTCCAGACGTCACGATGTAGGCGGTGTAGGCGAGGTACAGCCACATCGCGAGCACGCCGAAGGCCATGCCGGCCTGCTGC